>JARRJQ010000113.1:0-11400 GCA_037388985.1 Desulfobacterales bacterium
CGGATTCCAGGTCGAAGATAACGAAAAACATGTCCATCAGGTAAAACTTGGCGGCAAAGCGCACCCGTGCGGAGCCGGTTGAAACCAGGCCGCATTCAAAAATCTCGTCCGTCGCCCGGCTGCGATGGCGTTGACCAAGAACGTAAGAAAAGGCCACAATAAATACGACCAGCAGTACGGTTAAAATGAAGAAAACGGCCAATGGCCAGACGGCAGGATTGGAAACTTCAGATAGATTCAATGACCTCGTTCTCCTTCAAAAAAGCGCAAACCACATTCTCTGCACCGGTTCATCTGCTGCAGGAGCCGCTCTCCGAATTGTTCCACTATGCTAAAATGTCCCAGAACTAGCAATGGGGTATATCCTGTATTTTGTGCTTAAAGATAAAGTAATTTGAAGGGGTGATCTTGACTTTCATTCAACTTGTAAGATAAATACCTACAGAAGATAATACCAGAATCTTACTGGAATTTCAGACCAATACCGATACCATTATCCCATTTTAATATTAGAATTTGTCATAAGGGAAAAGGAAGGAGAAAACCATGAGCGATCTAATTGCGGTTGCCTTTGATGATGAATTCAAAGCGGAACGAGTCCGTCTCGACCTGATGCAAATGCAGCATGAACACCTTGTGGATCTGGAAGAGGCAGCAGTTCTGGTCCGCAAAAAGGACGGTAAAGTTAAGCTCCATCATGTCACTCATTTTACGGTTCCGGTTGCCCTGGGCGGAGGATTCGTTGGCTGCCTGATCGGGTTGATGCTAATAAATCCTGCTTTGGCGTTTCTCGGGCTTGTGACCGGAGCGGGAGTGGGAGCGGTTATCGGTTCCTTAAAGGAGGTCGGCATCGAGGAGAAGTTCATGGAAGATCTTGGATCCCATCTCAAACCGGGAACGTCCGCACTTTTTATTGTTGCCAAAAAGGCCAGACCCGAGGACATCCTGGAAGAACTCAAAAAATTTGGGGGTAAGGTGCTGCAGACCTCGTTAAAACATGACGATGAAGATAAACTTCGTGCGGCTCTTGATGCAGCAAAATCAAGCACCCATTCATAAAATTTTCATGTCGGAGTACTAAACGTTTGCAATAAGAGCACACTGAAATCTTCAGCCGTTTACTCAGCCTGGCAAATAGTTTTATTTCAGCGAAATGATATAAGCCTTACCATCTGCAAAAAATCGACTTCCCAGAAAATTCGTCCCAATTTCCGGTTTAACAAGTTGTATTTTATGATAGCCTTCGATTGCCTCCGACTGTTTGAGGTTTTGAAAGACAAATTCCCGCTCGGCATCTAAATCAGGAGAGATTGTTGGAATACCCCACCATTGGATCCCATCGACAGCATTGGCCATGCCGACATAGATAGGGTTTCCGTTCTTCAGCCGTGCGTTTGTTTGCCAGATTCTTAAATGATGTGCATCACTGAACCTATTCCGATCGATCGGTTTTGTAAAACTGAGATCCTGTATTTTTGCATTCCAGAAAGAAGGTGAAATTGGTGCAAGAGGGTATGGCGTTTTCAATACGACTGCTTTAAAGAACCTGACAAATGAAGAAATATCCGCTTTGTCGGGAACGCTCCAGCCAGCCTGCTTGAAAGCCTCGGCAACCTGAAGGCCATTTTGGGCGATGAAAATTAAATTTACAGGTTCCTGCTTTTCGCCGGTCAGCGTCTCGGTATATTTCAACTGTTTATCTGCAAAAATATTGATCGGACTCGATACAGTCGTTGCTTTTTTCGCTGGCACAGAAGCGATCAAAGGATGGTAGTAAACTCCCACTGCTGAGACCAATCGCCAAAATGATTAGAATCCCGGCGAAAAATAAATTCACCTTCCTTTTCCAATTCGGGACCAAACGGATGAGAAGATAGGTTAGAAACCCGTAAAACGCAACTGCGATGGTTGCATGCCCGCTGGGAAAAGAAAAGGAATATTCAGCATAAACGGCTGTTTCCGGTCGGGGACGCTGAAAAGCCAATTTGCCCAGATAGGTAAACGTCTCACTTCCGGCCACGGAGATAAAAAGAGGGAAGATGTAGGTGTGTTTGCGCCATAGCCAGAGGAGCACAACGGTTACCGCAATAAAAACCATAATGACCGGGCTTTTTCCAAGCAGAGTAATCCAGGTAAAAATATCTGTGAGGACATGGTTTCGAAACGCAACCAGAAGATTTGCAATGCGAATGTCGGCGATAACGATTGGGTCTGAAGTTATCAGGTCTTCCACAATCCCGCCGAATAAAGCCAATACATAGGCCAGGGCAATCGCGAGCATGGACAGGGGCAGTCCGGAAAATTTCGACGTATCCATCCGCGATTTTAAAAAAATTATACTTTGCGGATGCTTTTGACTCCAGCGCACGACATGTTCGTTGTTTCGGACTGCCTGTTTAATGGGTCCCCAGAAAGAATCGGCAACAGCCAGAACGCCTTTTCCTTTTTTGATTATCAACCATTTGAAAAAATAGAAAATGCCGCCAATAATTATGAGCAGCACGAGAACCAGGCCCGTTCTTGACAACCATAATTTGGCCATGTTCAGAGATTGGGCGAAAATATAACCCGACAGCACCCATTCAAAGCCCCAGCCGATACCACCGAGGGCGTTCCAGATTAGAAATGTTTTTCTCCTCATCCCCACGCTGCCGGCAATAAAAGGAACGACCTCTTTGACGCTCGGGATGAAACGGCCAAGAAATATGCTTTTGGCACCGTGGGCGTCCATGAAATGCCGCGCTTTTTCAACATGTTGGGCGTTGAAAAACCAAAATCCTCTGCTTAACCATCGGGTGCCGTATTTTTTCCCCAGGTAGTAATTGAGGTTGTCTCCGATAATTGCCCCCATGACGGCAAACCAGATGAGATCCCCAAGATCAAGATAGCCGCTTGCTGAAAGGGCGCCAAGGAAAAGGATGAGTGTCGATCCCGGAAGTATTATACCGATACCGATCGTTGTTTCAAGCAGTGCTGCAAAAAAAGCAATCCAGTATCCCCCGACACGGAAGTGCTCAATTGATGGCAATATGTGATTGATTAGGTCATTCATCATTTTATGGAATTATCATTTACCGATCACGAGTTGCAACAAAAAGAAATTGACCTGGCCGAGTTCGATCCGATCAGGCGTTAGATAAAACTCTGGTGTTTTTGGGTGCAGAATAAATTCCGAACTAAATCTAAAAAAAGAATACGGCTATGCAAAAAGCCCAAGTAGATCTCTTTTAACCACGGAGGGCACGAAGAAAAGACAGAGGGGATGTCAACTTATTCATCATGTTTTTTTGGTCTTTGTGCTCTTCGTGGTGAGATCACTATCGGACAAATACTACTGGAACTTTCCAGATAACCTCGAAAAGAATATCAAAATTATTATTTCCAAGCAAATGGGGCACATTATGCATTTTATGAGAAAAAGAGCATTATTTTCAACATGAAGCGATGCAATACCCACCAAGGCGATTCGAACCATTTCGTTTTTCTTTTCAAAAGATACATGTTGGGGCGGTCTAAAATACATGATTTACGGTATGGATTTTAAAGCGGCAGCGGATCAAATATGGGAGTAAAAGAAATTCTTATTCTCAAAAGAATCATCTCAAAACCGGCAGCACTTCAACAGAGGAGATCCGGCCGATGGTCAAGTTCTAAAAAGACAAAGAAGTGACCTTTGCATGCAAGGAGTTCTCCATTACCGGTGGACAGGCTCGCTTGTAATTCTTCTGATTGTCCTGGGGTTGGCCGGCATGGCGTCCGGTGATGAATTGGCTGTCGGCAAAAGTCTGTATTCTGCCAAATGTCATATATGTCATGGCGCCAATGGACGCGGCGATGGACCGGCGGCAGCTGCATTGAACCCCAAGCCGGCTGATTTCACCAAGCCTTCATTCTGGCAGAATAATGCCGGTGAGAAAATCAGCAAGACTCTTAAAAACGGTAAAGGCATGATGCCTGCATTTAATTTGAAAGACGATGAAATCAAGGCCCTCATCGATTATATGGAGCACACTTTCAAAAAGTAGCGGAGGGGATTCCAAAACAAACGCGGCTGCAGTCAAATGGAAAAATTTTAGGAAGACTGACGGCCTTTGTTTATCCAAGGGGGGCTGCGCAGTTCCCGGTCATGGGGTTAAATCGATCGTGTCGTCTTTGTTTAACTACTTCTCAATCCAAATTCTACTCAGCACCCCGCAAACTGGCTGTATTAAAAGGAGGAAGAAAAAAATGAGGGGATACCCAATTCGAAAATGTCTGCTTGTCCTGGCAGTGGCCGGGTTGCTCGTGGGTCTATCGATTCGCGGGGCTCAGGCAGTCCCCAGCTTTGCCCGCCAAACCGGTATGTCCTGTAATATGTGCCACACCGTTTGGCCGGAGCTAACGCCTTTTGGGCGCACATTTAAAATGGGAGGATTCACTTTCAGCTCGGGTTCCGAAAAAGAGCCCTATCGTCCTCCCGTTGCTGCCATGTTTCAGGCTTCGGCGACTTTCCTGAATGATAATGACGGTATTCTCACAAACGGCGTAGCCCCTTTTGACAATTCAGAGGATTCAACCACCGATAGATACAATCTACCCCAGCAGGCCTCAGTTTTTTACGGAGGCCGAATAATTGATTATTTCGGGGCACTTGCCCAGCTGACTTACGATGGGACCGCCAACGATGTTGCTCTGGATTTGACCGATGTCCGTTATGCCCGCATCACTTCTGTGGGGGACACCAATTTGACCTTCGGCTTCACTTTGAACAACAGTCCAACGGTGGAAGATGTTTGGAATAGCACCCCCACCTGGGGATTCCCGTATGCCTCTTCTGCGGTAGCGCCGGCACCAGCGGCCGACGCGTTGATCGACGGCGGATTGGATACGCAGGTCGGAGGGCTGGGGATCTATGCTTTCTGGCACAATTTGGTCTATGCTGATTTTACCGTGTATCGAACCACTGATCAAGGTATCGCGCGGCCCTTAGGCGCCGGAACCACAGTCGACACGGAGACCGACGGGGCAGTACCTTACTGGCGATTTGCACTCCAGCATGACTGGGGCGGCAATTCCATGGAATTAGGCACCTACGGACTCTATGCCCGTGTCTATCCTGACGGACTAACCGGTGCGTCGACCGACAAATTCACCGATCTCGCCCTGGACGCCCAGTATCAATTCATCGCTGCGTCGCATCTCTTTTCGATCCGTGGGACTTATATTCATGAAAAACAAAACTGGGACGAGAGCTACAAACTGGGTGACGTGGAAAACCGAAATTCTACGCTGCGCGTTTACAAAGCCAATGCAAACTACTATTATCGCAGCAGCTACGGAACTTTTGGCGGGTCCCTGGCTTACTTTCTGACCGACGGGGATAGCGATTCTTTATTGTATGCACCCGATCCGGTTGACGGCAGCCGCACCGGCTCGCCGGACAGCAGCGGATTCATTTTACAGGGCGACTACGTTTTTTGGGACAAATACAAATTTGCCCTGCAGTACACTGCTTATACCAAATTTAACGGCTCGAGTTCGAATTACGATGGATCGGGTCGGGACGCTTCCGACAACAATACCCTTTATGCTTTAATATGGTTGATGTTCTGATCGGCCTGCTCCGATTCGATATTTGAGGAGGTGCACCGTGTTCAATTTTGTTTACGAGTTTCTTGCCAAGCTGGGGTACACCCACCCGATCCATCCGACAGAGGTCCACATGCCCATCGGGCTGGTGGTGGGCGCATTTGTCTTTGCATGGATCGCTCTTCTCTTCCATCGGCAGAAGCTGGCGACAGCCGCACGTTATTGCGTCATTCTTGCTGCTATCTGGGTATTTCCGACCATGCTGTTCGGCATTATGGATTGGTACCATTACTATGCCGGGGCTATGCTGTTGCCGATCAAGGTGAAACTGATTTTTGCGCCGAGTCTTACCATTCTGCTGTGGATCGCGGTAATTCTCGGCTACAAGAAAGGGGCCGAATCCAGGACGGTTCTGGCCATCTACTGCGTATGTTTCGCGATCGTCATCATCCTGGGCTACTTCGGGGGTCAGCTGGTTTACGGCGTCAAAACTCCGGCGCCTCCCGAGAACCTTAAAGCCGGCGCCAAAGTCTTTTCAGCCAACTGCAAAGGCTGCCATCCTCACGGCGGCAACATCCTCAAACCGAACCTGCCGCTGAGAAGCGCCCCTCAGCTGGCGAATTTTAATAGCTTCCAAGCCTTTATCGGCGACCCCAAGCTGCCGGACGGTTCCAAGGGCCCCATGCCGGCTTTTCCGGAAAATAAAATCTCCGATCAGCAGGCCAGAGAACTTTACGAATACATCGATAAGATCATCGTCCATCCGAAACGGAAATGACCGGCCGGGATGGGTTCGCAACAGGGCATTTTCGGCCTGAAGGTCAAAAACTGATCTTGGAGGAAACCCGGTAATGAATGGTAGCGTAAATGACAGCGGCTCCCGGGACGGATACAGCATTTCCCTCAGAAGAAAAACGCAGCTTTTTGAGATTTCCGTTTTTTTGTTTCTGATTGTCCCCTCCATGGCGCTTTCCTTTTTCGCGGTGAAAAAAGGTGTTCTGAGTTTTACGCTGATGGCCTGGGCAACCATTTTGCGTGATTTGGCACTGGTGAGTTTGATCTTCTATTTTCTGTGGCGAAACGGCGAGCCGAAGCGGAATCTTGGCTGGACGTCTAAAAATGTTTGGAGAGATATCGGAATCGGCATCAGCCTGTTTATCCCCTTTTTCTTCGCTACCGGTTTGTTGGAGAAAAGCCTGCACTCGGTCGGCTTTTCGGTGCCTTCCACGCCTCTGCCATCTTACCTGAGCGCCAGGGACATACCCCAGATCCTGCTGGCTGCTTTTTTGGTTGCAGTTGTGGCCGTGGCGGAGGAAACCATCTTTCGCGGCTATCTGATTTTGCGGTTTAAGAACCTTGGCGCCAGTTCGGTTGCGGCCGTGGTGCTCTCGGCGTTTATTTTTTCGCTGGGTCACGGCTATGAGGGCTCTGCCGGAGTCGTCACCGTCGGTGTTATCGGCCTGTTTTTTGGAGTTATTTATCTTTGGCGCCGAAGCCTGGTTACAACCATGGTCATGCATTTTCTGCTGGATTTCATCGGTATTGTCTTTACACCGCTGCTGCAGCTGAAATAAATATTTTTAGGTCAACTCGCATCGGGCTGAGCAGAGGGGCGCTCCCTTGTCATCAGGCTGGCCAAGATCAGGGCCAAAATCCCGGTCATGAAAATTCCATCGAAGGTTCCGGCCCCGCCGATAGAGGCAACGGGTGCGCCCAGCCCCTGGAGCTTTTTTAGGTTAAGCAGATCGGCTCCGATCAGCGTTCCCAGGGAGCCGCTGATGTAAGCCAGTGCCGGGGCAAAGCGGCGGGAAATCACAAGTGCTGCGCCGGCGGCTGCCAGGGGAGGAATAAAAATCGGTTCGGCAATACCCATCCCGCGAACCGGGTGAGCCAGGTAGTGAACGATTGCAGCAACAATGACGATGCCCAGCAACCCCCGGTAAAATATCCTGTTTTTCACAAGCAGGTAGATGGAAAGAACGGCAGGTATGACGGCTCCTCCGAGGTTGACGGCGATGATTGTGCCGGGCCAACGGGTTACAAAGGGAATGATGTGCGGAATACCGAAAAATGTTACCTGGCCGCCCCCGTGCAGAGTTTCGGGAGGCAGTTGATAAACGGGTATATTTATGTAGCTTCCCAGCAAGGATAGAAGCAGTAAGGCAAAGACATAGCGCTGTTTGATGCCTAATCTCCGGTAGGCATACCCCAGAACCCCGATTTCGATCAGAATGAGCAACGCCAGGAAAAAGAAGAAAAATATAAGCAGAAAAGGAAGCGCAATCGGAAAATAATGCATGGCTTTCTCCAGACCCGGATAAACCGGAAAAATATTTTCACAATTTTGTCTGCATCCGTTAAAAAAATATGAGATTGTTTAGCATAAAATCCCGCACCCCCAGAAGCACCGTGCTGAATATGTTCCACAAACCGGGTATATTGATGACCAAGATTAGAATGATGAAACCGGCACCGGTGCGGCCGAGCATCTCATAACTGCGGCGCAGTTCTACGGGCAGCACGTATTTAAAAAGATGGCTACCGTCAAGCGGCGGGATGGGAATCAGGTTGAACATGGCCAATACGATGTTTAGGAGAGCAGCATGCAGCAGCACGAGGACAGCCACCGAATCGGTAACGTTGCCGGAAACCAGATAAACAAGGTTGAGCATCAAGATCATTATCGCGGCGAGCAGGAAATTCACGGCCACCCCGGCAAGCGAGACACAGATGTCTCCCATTACCGGCCGTCGGTAGTTGGTCGGATTTACGGGCACCGGTTTTGCTCCACCGATAATAAACGTTCCACCGGAAAGAAAGTAAGCGATGAGGGGTATGGCGATGGTCCACAGGGGGTCGATATGCGGGATGGGGTTTAAGGTGATGCGACCCTGACGTTGGGCCGTGCGGTCGCCGAACAGCAGTGCAACGAATCCGTGCGCTATCTCATGCAGCACGATACTTTCCACCAACAACGCGATGACAAAAATTTTTGCAATCATTTAACTGACCAGTTTATTTTGAACCGCATAATGGATCAATTCGGCATTGTTTTTCATGTCCATTTTTTCAAGAATGCGCGATCGGTAGGTACTGACGGTTTTGACACTCAGGGCGAGTTCATCGGCAATTTCCGTAACGGTTTTACCGGATGCCAGCATGCATAAAACCTGGTATTCCCTGTCCGACAGCGCCTCATGGGGCATTTCTTCAAAGTTGGCATCCAGCTGAAAGGCCAGTTTTTCGGCAATCGAAGGGCTGATATATTTACCACCCCGACAGACCTTTCGAATTGCATTGATTAATTCATCCGGAGCACTGGCCTTGGTAACATATCCGGAAGCACCCGCCTTTAATACGCGCAGGGCATATTGATCTTCGGGATGTATCGATAAGACAATAACCGGTAGCTTCGGCTTCTCAATTTTCAATTGCTTGAGTACATCCAGACCGTCCATGTGGGGCATTGTGATGTCCAAAATAACGACATCAAAATTCTTCTCTCTTATTTTACTTAAAAGCTTATGGCCGTCGCTGGCTTCATCGGCGATTACCAGATCGGAAGCCTCAGAGATAACCTGTTTCATGCCGGCCCGCACAATGGGATGATCATCGGCTATAATAATTTTAACCATGGAACTCCTCCCCTTAAGAAATTGGCATCTTTACAGTTAAGCGGGTCCCTTTATCCGGGGAGCCGACAATATTCACTTGGCCCCCCAGTGAATGAACTCGCTCTTTTATCCCGATAAGGCCGAATGATTTCGGATTGGAGATGGCGGCCCGGGAGATACCCTTGCCGTTATCGGCAACCTCCAGCAGTAATATGCCGTCTTTTTCGTGGAGGTTCATTTCAACTTTTGTTGCATTGGCATGGCGGATTACATTTGTGAGTGACTCCTGCACAATGCGAAAAAGGTTGGTTGATTTTTCTTTGCTCAAATCAAATTCAATAGGAGTAAGGTTGATTCTGCATTCCATCCCCGTGCGCTTTTGAAATTCTTCAGCCTGCCATTCAATGGCTGCCGAAAGTCCAAAATCGTCCAGAATCCCTGGACGCAGATCTTCTGAAACATTATGTACCGTTTCAATGGTTTCGTTAATCAAAGTGACCATGGATTGCAATTTTTCACGGACAAGTTCCTGATCGTTTGCCAACTTTTTGTTTAACCAGGAGAGATCAATTTTCAAGGCTGTCAACGCTTGTCCAAGATCATCATGGATCTTTCGCGCGATGCGCGTCCTTTCATCTTCTCTGATTATCTGCAGATGAGCGGAAAGACTGCGAAATAACTCCTGCGACCGTTTGAGTTCCATTTCCGCCCGCTCGCGTTCCGCCTGGCGTTGCTCAAGCGCAGTGGCCATCTCATCGAACGTTTTTGCTAGTTGACCGAGTTCGCCGCCTCTATAGTCCAGGCCGGTACGCGCGCTCATCTCACCGGAAGCAAGCCGTTTGCTCGCTTGCGTCATCGCTTTAACCTGACGGATGATAAACAGATCACTGCCGAACCATGCAGCCAGCATCGCCAACAGGGCAACAATTGCAAGCAGGCTCAGGTTGCGCTCGAGAATCCGATTTGCATCCGCAAAGGCCGATTTCTTTGGAATTCCGAGAATGATGTAAACCGGTTCCTTTCTGAAAGAACTGCGCAACGGAGCAAATGCATAAATGTAAGGTATATCTCGGTCATCGTGCGCTTCGATCACGCCAGTCTTCTGGGAAAGCATTTTTTTGAAAGCGGGATAATCGGCCAATGATTTTCCGACCCACTGCTCAGGATTCGGCCGATGTGCCAGGACAACGGCGTTTTCGTCTATCTGGGTGATCGTAAATCCGTCAGGCAGCTGAGATTCGATTTCAAATATGTAGCGACTGAGCCATTTTAGATCGAGAGCGGCAAAGACCACTGCAGTTCGCTCGTCCTCACCCATACGGTAGGGATATGCCAGCACCAGCACAGGTTTTCCGGAAATTCGGCCGACATGATATTCACCAATCGCGAAATCACCACTTTCCAAGGCATGGCGGAACCACGGTCGATCGGCTGCATTCGTCGGCCTGTCCAATAGGATCGCGCTGCAAAAAACTTCCCCGTTGGAATTTACGGCACCAAGATTTGTATAACGTTTGAATTGCTTGAGAAGGCCTGCGCAGAATGCGCTGCACTGGGCAGAGTTTTCATCTGCCGTGCTAAGAAAACTGGCCATGGCGATTAAGATTTGACGGGTACCCTGAAGCGCTTGTTCTTCTTCATGGGCACTGAACTCAGTAAGCTGCAGGGCGTTTCGCTGAATATCGGCAACCGCTATACGCCTTTGCTGCGAAGCAGTATACGCAATCACTCCCCACGCAGGGATCACGGCAACGAGGACCAGAAGCAGCAGACGAACACGCAGAGATTTACGGGAAAACAGTTTCATTACTTTAAGTTATCGATGCGACTCAATCAATGTAATCGGCTATTATGCTGTGTTTGCGCTTTATCTTGGCGATATGCATATCCTGATGATGCAGACGCAAAATGGATCGGATAATCAAATAGGCTCCCAGTAAGACAAGAACCGCACATATAATCAGAAGCGGCACAAGCAGATTCATGACTTGAACGACATCGTAATATTTTGAGGTGGCGATCAGAACACTCATGACGGTTAGCGGTAGCACAAATACGGCGATTCCGGTTCGCATGGCTGCCAGAGAAGTTCTTTTTTCTGCCAGAAGCAGCTGCACCTCGCCAATAATAATTGTCTCTAAATCGGCTCTTTTTTCGTTGTCCAAACTATTCTCCCGTAGAATATTCTATCGTGAGCTTTTCCGGAAATTTACAGGGC
>JARRJQ010000114.1:0-10151 GCA_037388985.1 Desulfobacterales bacterium
TTTCCGGAAGCCTTAATCCACGCTTTTTGCGAGTCCTGTTTTTTTGTGCCCCCCAGGGTAAGGATCATATCCACGCTAACGTTGGATCCGACCGGCAGAGGCTTGTCTGTAATCAGAAATCCAACCGGGTTGGGAAAGCGTTTGTGAAGGTAAACTGCGCGGCTTTGCCGGACACCTTGCTGGAAAGTGAAATGTTCGGCTACGAGCAGGGCGCTTTTACCGGAGCCGAGCGCCGCAAACGGGGAAAGTTCGAACAGGCTCATGGAGGAGTTCTATTTCTCGACGAGATCGGAGACATGTCTCTGCCGTTGCAGTCCAAGCTTTTGCACGTGCTTCAAGGCGGCGACTTCACGCCGCTGGGTTCTGAAAGATCGGTAACAACAGACACATGGGTTATTGCAGCGACCAACCACGAGCTTGAACAGGACATGCAAAAGGGGGAGTTCAGGGAGGATCTGTACTACCGGCTGAGCACCATTAAAATATTTATTGAGCCCCTTCGAAAAAGACCCGAAGACATTCCGCACCTGATCGAACATTACATCAAGGAATACAGCAACATGTTCGGCGATAAAAAACTCCAGTACCCGAACAAAGGCACCATAGCAAAAATGTCCACCTATCATTGGCCGGGCAATGTCAGGGAGCTGCAAAACGTGCTGAAGCGCATCATGATTTTGGGAGAGGGTGAAGAAACGATCGATGACCTTCTGCGTACGAACATTCATGTGCAAAGCAGTCCCGAATTCCAAACAGCCGGGGCAAGTCCTTCGATACCGGTTGATCTCTGGGGAATCAACGGGGACAAAGCACCCAATCTGTCCTCATTGTCCTTAAAGAAGGTGCGCAAAAAGGCGCTCGATCGCGTCGAAAAAGAAGTGATTTCCTATGTTCTTGAAAAAACGGGCTGGAATCGAAGCAAGGCTGCCAAGATACTGAATATCAGTTACAAAACCCTCCTTTACAAGATTAAAGATCTTGATATCGACCAACCGCCGGATGTCACCGATTAGAAGTGGTTTCAAAACCCCATCTAATATCCGATAGCTGCGTTATCCCGCGAATTGAAATACTCACGTACTGACGTGTACGCTCCGTTTTCAATTCGTGGGATGCCTTACTCTCAAACATGATCTGAGGTTTTGAAACCACTTCTCCGGAGTTCTGGGGACTCAGGACTGAGGACTGAGCAAAAAAACCTGCCCCACGCCTGACCCTTTCAACATGACTATCTGTCCAACATAGCTCAGCAGATCGAAGCGGGATCGGTTTCCGGCAGGGACTTGCACGGCTTATTGGCCACTTTCTAATTTGATATGCCCCAAACCTCAGCACTCAGTCCTCAGTCCTCATTACTTTTGTTTAGGCTTGAACCTTTGAACCCTATACCCTATACCCTGTACCTTTGGACGGTGAACCTTTTTACACATCTTTGGGTAAACCAATACCCATTTTAACGGGTAAACTCCCCTTCTTTTTAAACAAATGGCAAAAAAGCCGCTGGTAATGTTATTCTATCCTAATGAACTTACAGCCAATTTAAACACCCCTGCTTCCCGGTGAATTTTCTGCGTCAAAATCGACACTTATGGAATAAAACTTGCTTCATTTTTTCCATTATCTGATCGAGTTCGGATCCAGTGGATTAACACTCTTCGTTGAAAACAAAATAATGTTTTCGGCCTGTGGCTCAATTTTCAAAAGGATTCGCATGCGGTAAATGCTATGAATGAAAGAAGCCGGATTATATCATCAGTCGACAATGGGGGTAGACGCTCCGGGGGGGATCGCCGCAAGTATTCTTACACGTTGCATGTCCCTGAAAGGCGAAGCGGCAAAGATCGTCGCGTCGGCAAAGACCGCCGCAAGACCCCGCGCTACAAACTACCATCTATTTTTGAATCTACATAAAATGTAATTCTTGCTTGTTTGAGTCTTTTCGGCTTATAAAAGACGCTAACCGGTGAGATGGTTGAGGCCCGCCGAAATATTTTTGTATCGTGCAGTCCCAGAGGAACAAAGGGGATTTTTCGCGGGCCGTTATTTCTTGACAAAAAATTAATTTTATGAATTAATTAATGCAGTTACTAATCGCTCGTCAAAATTTGATGCCTGTTAATTCAGAGAACTTCAAATCCGTGCAGATAAGATACACGTTCGTGATCTTCGCCTATTTGGCGAACTCTTTTTAGGGGAGAGCAGTATTGGCCAAGCAAAATGAGATTTCTTCAACGGAAAGGTTGCTTGATCTGATCCGCAGCGAAAGCCAAGAAGGGTTTACCGACTCTGCTTATTCTTCTCAAGCGCCGGCCGGACGCACGAAATCTTTTTTCCGCAATCCAATCTCCTACCCTGGCCGAATTCTGCGGATCTTTAAAGGCAATGGACATCTGGTGCACCATCTCTTCGGCCCGCGTGGAGACCCGCCAGTTTCGAATTCCAAAAGTTTCTGCCAGGCAAATTCCCAATGCCATATACTGGACATACCAGCGAGAAGCTGCATTTGATGAAAAGGAAAAAGTATTTGACTTTGAGATTTTAGATGAGGCCCAGGAAGAACAAACCACTAAAATCAATGTACTTGCCTACACCGCTCCGGTTGATGAAGTCATCAGCTTAAAGGATATGTTTGCAAAAGCCGGTTTTCATCTAACAGGCATATCCATCGTTCCGTTCGCATTTCAGACCTTGCTGCGCGCCCGCCGCGTTGAATCATCCGACCAGCAGGTCGCCAGCCTTTATATCGGTCGAGACTGGTCACGGATCGACATTTTTTCCGGCGGCAACCTGTTGTTGTCTCGGGGCATCAAAGCCGGTGTGCGGACCATGATGGAAGGGTTGCGAAAAGAAATTGAAAGCAGCAGCAAAGGCATTTCGCTGGTTAAAGCGCCTGATGAAGATGTCGGCCGCATACGGGCCGTAAAGAGAAAACTTAAACTGGATCTGGAACTTGCTCAGAAGTACTTCTTCGGCTACACACCGGGAATAATTCCCGAGGGTGAAGAGGGTCGCAAACTGAGCATCAATGAAGACAAAATATTTCTGATGATCCAGCCGGCTCTGGAGAGGCTGGTACGACAGGTCGAGCGGACGATTCGGCATTTTTCATTGAATTATGAAAATACCCGAATCAGCAAGATATACATTTCCAGCGGTGTAAGTCCTCATCGGAAAATACTCAATTATATCGGCGAGGAACTGGGCATGCCCACCGAGGTGCTCAACCCGTTTTCTGAAAGCGCCAATTTTCTGCACCATGTGCCGGTTCCGGATTCGCTCTCAGAGCAAAGTTCCTTTGCACCTGCGATGGGCATGGCCCTGGCCAATAATTCTCGTACCCCTAACTTTTTGTTTACCTATAAGGACAAGCGCAAAGACATTCGCAATCGGCGCATCAATCGCATCGTCTTTGCCGGCTTTTTAATTCTCATGGCCGTTTGCGTGGGGATATCACTGATCCAGGAGCGGGAAATCCAGGCCAAGGATGCCGAAAAAATGCAGCTGCAGCAGCATCTTGAAGCATACAATTTGCGGATTGATAAAAATTTGATATTGAAACTCGTCCAGGAAATTCGAGAAAAAAACAGAGCCGACCAGGCCATCGGCAAAAAATATCTAAACCTCGCGGTGATCAGCGAAGTGATCAATATCACGCCCTCAAATATCCGCCTGCTGAGCATTGCCACCAATCTGGGGCCGTTGCCGGATAAAACGCAGCAAAAGGATGCAAAAAACAAAAAGCAGCTGGCCCAACCACAACCGAAAGTTTTGATTCTGGATGGAATAGTTGAGGGCGACCGCCTGACGCTGGAATCAGCGCTGGCGGGTTACCTGTTGGAGTTGAAAGATTCACCGTTATTTGATCAACCGACAATCAGCAATAAATCCTTTGCGTTTTCCGGAAATAAGGAAGTATTGCGATTTACAGCCAAACTGAATTTAGTTTAATAGCAGCCGAAATGTCAGACAAGATATCAGCATCGGGTTCATTAACTCAAAGCTTAGTAATTTTTGTGATCTGCGCGGTGGGTATTATCGCTTTTTGGGTGTTAATTATTCATCCATCCCAGAAAACCGCAGAGGAACTGGACCAGGAAATCACTAAATTAAATGCCCGAATAGAAGAACAGCGCGTCCTGACACCGGTTTTTCACAGCCTGTTGGAACGCGCAAAAATGAAGGGCTTTTCGGAGCTGCCTTCGCCCGAAAAATCCAAATTAAGCCATGGCGATATGAATGCAATATCCACGAAATTTCAGGATATTGCCGGACGGGATAATTTAAAACTCGTGGAGGTCACAACCGACGTCAATTCACTGATGCAGGAATCCGGCTACCTGGTAATGCGGCTTCAGCTAAGCGGAGATCTTTTCGATATCCGCAAATTTCTGATCGACATCGGCTCCATTCCATCTCTTGAATACATTGAAGCAGTTAAAATTCAGTCAGGCACAGCATCAAAGGAGTTGAATTTAAAACTTTGGCTGGCGCAGTAGTCGGATTATTGAATTATGAGCAATCGAGAAAAAATAATTGTCGGCCTAATGCTTTTAACCGTCGTGTACGGCGTTTACACTGTCTTTTTTGAAGGCAAGGGCGGCGTTGAACCGGTAGCTGCAATTAGCTCCACAAGGGATCTGGAAAATTTAAATGCATTTATTACCAAAGTTGCCGAGACGTCCAAAGCGGGTCTTACCGGAAAAGACAAATATATCATTGAGCGGGCGGAAGCCAAATGGAAGCAGGATCCGCTGGTCAGCGTGAATTTAACGAATATGCCTGAAAGTGAAATCCAAAAAAGCAAAGAGGTCACCAGAGTATCTATCCCGGATCTTAAAGTTTCTTACACCGGCTTCATGCAAATGGGAGATAAACGGTTGGCCATCATTAATGGCGTGGAGTACGCTGCAGGTGATGAGCTGGAGCAAGGCGGCTATATGGTGCGCAGCATCACGCCGAGCCGGGTGGTAATTGTTTCAACCCGGGACAGCAAACAAAAATTTATTTTTCCGCTGGAAGAACAATAAACAGGGTGAACATCTATGAATAATATCGATTTTTCAAAAAAAGCAGCATGCTATGCCATTGCGGGTGTTATCTCCCTTTTGCTGGTGGGCAGTTGTGGCGCTCCCAAGGTGTCAAAAAAGGATGTTTTCCTCGATGAATGGAAAGCCCGGGCCGAAAAATCCAAGGGCTATTCGCCCGCGGAACGCAAGCCCATTGCCAAACAGCCGCAGGTGATTAAACCCAAAGAACCGTCCGCAGCGGCCAAAATTCCCGAAGCCGCGCAAAAACCGCTGCCCACACGCACGATCAGCCTCAAGATGACCAATATCGATGTAGGGGTTGTATTACGGGCACTGGCGCGGGCAGCGGATCAGAATATCATCGTCAGTGAACAGGTTACCGGCAAAATCAATATCAATATCGCCCAGGCACCGTGGGACCAGGTGTTTACCGGCATTTTGCGCACCCAGGGTCTCAGTTACGCCTGGGAAGGAGACATTATCCGGATCATGACCGCTGATGACATGGAAGCCGACATCAAGCGCCAGGCCCGCCAGCGCGAGATGACCCTGACCGAACCGCCACTGACCCGAATCGTACCGATTCGATATTCATCCGCCCTGAGGCTAAAAGAGAACCTTGAAAAATTTCTCTCCGTCGACAAAGACGGTAAGCCGATCGGATCGATTTTAGTCGACGACCACACCAATTCGCTGATCATCCAGGCCATCCGCAGAGACATTGCCAGTATTCTTGCCGTTATCGAACAGCTGGATCAGGCCACCCCCCAGGTGCTGATTGAAGCCTATATCGTCGAAGCCAATAAAGACGTGGCGCGCGAGCTCGGCATTCAATGGGGCGGGGTTGCGCGAACCGGTGCGCTGGGTACCGGAACGGGATTTGCGGCAGGCAGAGCCAACGACTCACTCGGGGGTGATGTGAATACCGCCGTCAACCCCTCGTCGGGGACGGTGGTTGATTTGCCGGCCCCAGCATTGAGCGGTTTCGAGCCCTTTTCGCTGGGACTGATTTATCAGAACATCGGAGACGCCCTGCTGAGCGCCCAGTTGACGGCGCTGCAGGACAAGGGCAAACTCAATATATTGTCCACTCCGTCGATTACAACCCTGGACAATCAGACCGCTTTTATCGAAAGCGGCGCGGATATTCCCTTTCAGACTGTTGAAGACGGCGAGGTCAATGTCGAATTTAAAAAAGCCGTGCTGAGCCTGAAAGTCACCCCGCATGTCATCGACGACAGGACCCTTAAAATGTACATTAACGTCCACAAAGATGAACCCGATTTTTCGCATCCCGTTCTGGGTAACCCCACCATTTTGACCAAAAACGCCGAAACCAATGTCATTCAGTTCAACGGACAGACGATTGTGATCGGCGGTTTGAATAAGGAAACCACCACGAATTCCGATACCGGCGTTCCGTATCTTCAGGATATCCCCGGATTGGGTTATCTGTTTAAAAGAAAAGGCTCCTCGGATAGTTTGGAGGATTTGCTCATTTTTATTACGCCGCATATCCTGCAACCGCCGCCTGAAGGATAGACCTCGGGCGTGCGCTCCTGTTGAGGTTTAGCATGAGAAGGCCAAACAGAATGAGGTGAGAGCAAAACGATAAAGCGCTCAAATCTGAGCCCTCAGAACAAACTCCCACTTTCGATCAAGACCCAAGGCAACCAGCAGTCGATATAACCCGCAATTCGGATTGAACGCTTTTTAACTATAGGCATTTTTCTTCACCTTCTGCGATATTTGGATGAACTGGCTTTGCCAAAAATATTGATTACCAACGGGTAGTCTGAAATGGATTATTTCAGTATTTTAAACTTAAAACAGGAACCGTTTTCGAATTCACCGGATCCTGATTTTTTCTTTCATTCCCGGGAGCATCTGGAGTGCCTGCAAAAGCTGGAACTATCGCTTCTGCTGCGCCGGGGTTTAAACGTTATCATCGGTGATGTCGGCACCGGCAAGACCACGCTCTGCCGCCAGTTGATCCGCCGCTTCGCCAGACGAGATGAAATCAACACCCATCTGGTCCTGGATCCGTATTTTGTTGACGCTTACGAATTTTTATCCAGTGTGGGCAAAATGATACTGGGCCCTAAAGCGAAGCTTGGCAGCAATGAATGGCAAATCAAAGAGCAAATTAAGCAGTACCTCTTCGAACGCGGTGTCAAACACAATAAGACCACCGTGCTGATCATTGATGAAGGCCAGAAAATTCCGGTTTTTTGCCTCGAGATTCTGCGCGAATTTTTAAACTACGAAACCAATGAATACAAATTACTGCAAATTATTATCTTTGCCCAAAAAGAGTTCGAAAATACGATTAAAAAATACGCCAACTTTGCGGATCGAATCAATCTTTACCACCATCTGAGGCCCTTAAATTTCCGCGATACGCGGTTGATGGTTAAATTTCGACTGGAAAAATCAAAAGATACAAGTAAGAAAATGGATATTTTCAGTTACCCTGCGCTGTATGCCATCTACCGCCACAGCGGAGGTTATCCCCGTAAAATCATTCATCTGTGCCATCATTGCGTTCTGGCAATGATCGTCCAAAATCGGTCAAAGGTCAGCTACGCGCTGGTACGCTCATGCATCAAGCGCATTTTCCCCAAAGAATTCGTGCGATGGAAGGGTGCCATTGCAGGCATCGGAGTTGCAGCCCTGGCAGCCGCCCTGGTTCTGGCTTTTATTACGCCGGATCAACTCAAGGCCGTTTTGCCGGAAAAAATCATGGAGCAGTTGAAAATATTGCACCTGCAGCCGGAAGCAACTTCCGACACCCATCCATCGGAACCCTATAGCGCAACCGCCAATCCCGTCAGCCCCCAAGCGACACCGGACAGCGTTGCGCAGGCCGATATCGTTGATGCGGATGCCTCCGGATCAGCACCGCTGCAACCTCAGGAATCGGTATCTGATGAGTCGGCCGTCGAAGAGCAAACCCAGCTTGCAGAGACTGACAAAAATTCGTCGGTTTCAACCCAAACAGAACCCGATGCGCAAAACGAATCGGAATCCAGCGAACCCTATGCCCGGCTGCTGGGCAATATTACGTTAACGCACAACGAGACATTGTCGCGCGTGATCCAGAAGGTCTATGGCCGTTACAGTTCAAAATATTTTCGATCCTTAATCCTGGCCAACCCCAATATTGTTGATCCCGATCGGGTGGAAATCGGACAAACCATCTATTTGCCCGCAATTCCGGTGGACGTGCCGCCGAGCAAAGAAAAAATCTGGTGGATTTTAATTGAAGAATCCGACAATCTTGAAACCGCTTATAATTATTTGCGGCTTTATCCGCAGCAGGCCCCTGCAGCGCGACTGATCCCTTACTGGACCCGTCAGTCAGGTATCCGATTCGCCGTCGTGCTGAATGAGTATTTTGACGATGAGGCAGTCGCCATACAACATTTGAGCGAAATGCCGCCGGATATTCTTTCGCGGGGAAAGGTTACGACGCTGGGCGATGAAAGCACGGTTTATTTTGCGGATCCATTTTTAAGTTCCAGCAAGGTGCTTAAATCCGAAATTGAAACTGCCGGTAAATTTACGAAGCCGGCCTACTAGAAGCTTTCTCAAAAACAGGTGAAAACGCCCAGGGCTCTGCCTCCGGCGGATCAGGCGCTTTTTTGAGAGCGCTTCTAAAAAATGGAGTAATCAACATTGAAAGCACGAAAAAAGTTAGGTGAAATCCTTGTTGAAGGCGGATTGCTGACCCAGGAGCAACTCGAGAAGGCACTGCCCTACCAGAAAAAGAGCAACCTGAAACTGGGTCAATTTTTAGTCCGCGAAGGCATTGTCAGTGAGTCGCAGATCGTCGATCTGGTCTCCAGCCAGCTCAAATTGGAAAAATATCGGCCCGACCGCTTCACGGTGGATGTCGAGCTGGCGCAACTGTTACCGGCAGAGATTGCCCACAAAACACAGGCGGCCCCGTTAAGAAAAAGCGGTCTTTTGTTAACCGTCGCTATGACCGATCCCCTGGACATCAATGCGCTGGACACCATCGAAGTGTATACCAACTGTGAAGTTGAAGCGGTCATTTGCACCGAACAGCATCTCAATCAGCTACTGACCACTATTTACGGTACCTTCGCCGGAATCGGAGGCGTGCTCGAAGACATGGAAGAAATGCAAATCGACAAAGCCTCCGATAAGACCACTGCTCTCGACGATGTCGAGGTCAGCTCGTTGCAGGGCATGGCCGAAGAGGCACCGGTGGTACGGTTGGTGAATTCGATTCTTTCCCAGGGCGTCCGCGAAGGGGCCAGCGACATTCATATCAGCCCGGAAAAAAATTATGTTCAGGTGCGTTTCAGACTGGACGGCAAGCTGCACGAAGTCCCGGCCCCGCCCAAGGCCATGTTTTTGCCCATTATTTCCCGATTAAAAATCCTGGCCAATATGGATATCGCCGTTTCCAGAATTCCCCAGGACGGACGATTTACGGTCAAAATGAAAAACAAAGACATCAATATCCGGGCCGCAACCATTCCTTCTATCCATGGGGAAAACATGGTGCTGCGCCTGCTGGATACCAGCAACAGCATTTATTCTCTATCACGGCTGGGGATGACCGACAAAGATCGCAAAAAGCTGGAAAGGATGATCGTCAAACCGCACGGCATGGTGCTGAGTACCGGTCCGACCGGAAGCGGTAAAAGCACCAGTCTGTACTCTATTTTAAAGAAGATCAATCAACCGGATATCCATATTATTACGGTGGAAGATCCGGTGGAATACCGCATTGAAAAAATCCGCCAGGTCCAATTAAACCGTAAGGCGGGAATGACATTTGCCAGTGGTCTGCGGTCCATCCTGCGCCAGGACCCGGATGTGATCATGGTCGGCGAGATTCGTGATTATGAGACCGCAACCCTTGCCGTTCAGGCAGCCTTAACCGGTCATATGGTTTTCAGCACGCTGCATACCAACGATGCATCCGGCGCTATTACGCGATTTATCGACATGGGCGTTGAACCGTTTCTCGTATCCTCGACAATGACGGTTTCCTTTGCGCAGCGTCTGGTTCGAAAGGTTTGCCCGAATTGTATGGCAACCTATGATCCTTCAAAGGAGGTGTTGAAAGCCTGGGGAATCCATCACAGA
>JARRJQ010000115.1:0-10471 GCA_037388985.1 Desulfobacterales bacterium
ATATCTGCACTTTTGGCGTTTTTCAGGTATTCTCAATATATCGCTACCTCACAGCTTATATTTTTATCCTCTGTGCTATTGTATAATTTTAGTCGTTGTAAATTACGGCAAAACAAAATGCAATATTTACACATTAGATTAGAATTTTTGCATCATTTGCACAATATGAATGCAAAAATGCAAGTAACTCACTAGTTATATTCTAATAATATGGAATACGCGCTTAAATTCAGCGAATTAGGAAAATATTTCGAAAAGGCTGACTTCACCGATGTGAAAGTTTTCGAAGGCGAAGTAAGCTTACGTAAATTTATTGCATCTATGTTGTCATACTATCCATGGTGGATCGTCCAGCTTTATCGTATACGCAAGCTACTCGTAAGCATTCTTGGCCTCGTTAAACATGAAGAGCCGGAAGAGCTACCGAATCTGCAATCTGACGATGTTTCATTTACCCCCGGGGAAAATGTCAGTTTTTTCATTGTTCGATGCGCCAAAGAGGACAAATTTTGGGTTTCAGAAACTCCTGATGATAAGCATTTACGTGCATATTTTAGCGTCGTCAAGGAACCTGTAAGTAATTCGATTAATCGCTTCTATGTTATAATTACTGTTTTTTATAAACATTGGACAGGTCCTATTTATTTTAATCTTATTCGGCCATTTCATCATTTAGTCGTTTCACGAATGGCAAGATATGGGTTGACACATTAACATTTTTACGAAATTGACATATAACAACCGACTGAAGCTGAAGTGAAATATCTCTCGGCTAACCGTAAAGGGCTGTGCAGGGTTGGAGCTCATCTGGCAGGCAGCTTAGCCGAATCTTTGACAGCCTTTGGATACCTCCAACATATCGGCAAAATTGACTGGCCTACAGAAGTTGTGGTATTTTCGCATATCTGCAAAATTGGCGGAACTTCGATATTCTCAATCACCGATTGATGCTAACGTCGGATAGGGGCAAGTGACTTTTCAATACAAAGGAATAAGGAGGTAACAATAATGGCACAAGTTGACTCTAATGGTATTCAGATTGAATACGAAACCTTCGGCAATCCGGATTCGCCAGCTTTGCTTCTGATTATCGGACTTGCAGGCCAGTTAATTGACTGGGATGAAAAGTTATGCAAGCAAATCGCCCAACGAGGCCATTATGTGATTCGATTCGATAATCGAGATGCTGGGCTTTCAACTAAAATAGATGATGCTGGCGTACCCGATATCATGAAGACCGTCGAAGCGCTGATGACAGGTGAGCCGGTCAATCCTCCTTATACCATAGAGGACATGGCAGACGACGCAATTGGGTTACTGGACGCTTTAGCTATCGAAAAAGCGCATATATGTGGTATGTCCATGGGAGGTATGATTGCGCAAGCAATCGCACTGAATTATCCCGAAAGGATTTTGAGCCTGATCTCGATCTATAGTAGTACAGGCGACCCCGAAGAACCGCAACCTAAACCAGAGGCAATGGAAGTTCTGTTTACACCGCCACCTGCGGAGCGCGAAGCATATATCGAGTTTGGTATGAAATTGTTCAACACAATTTCAGGATCCGGCTTCCCTTATGATCAGGAATGGCTCCGGAACATTGTGGCTCAAGAATACGACCGATCATTCTGCCCGCAAGGTGCGGCTCGACAGCTTGTGGCTATCTTAGCCCAAAAAAATAGAAAGCCTGCGCTTGCATCGCTTTCCACGCCTACACTAGTAATTCATGGCACTGATGATCCTCTCGTAAGGATTGAGTGTGGCAAGAATACGGCAGCGGCTATACCCGATGCCAAGTTGATGATTATAGACGGCATGGGACACGACCTCCCGCATGGCGGTGCATGGCCGCAAATTGTTGATGCTATTATAGATCACGTGCAAAAGGTAGACACCTAAAATGGCCAAATCATTTTAAAAGCACTGCTAATGTAAATGTATCTGGATTTTTATTAACAAGTAAATTTCGGATATCTAAAAAATTAGAAATTACTTTAAAATCTATGACTTATAATACCTCTTATAATTCACTGATACCATTAAGGCGCAGAAAGGTTAGGTTTCTTCTACTATTAATTTTCATGACATATTTGACAACCGTAAACTGTCTATCGCATGCACAAAGCCCCAATCAAAAACTCAGCATAACTTACAATAATAATTTATTAACGATATCGGCGGAAGATGCTGATTTGCAAAATGTGCTTTTGAAGCTTGCCGACAAAGCAAATATCTATGTCAAATTCCCTGCATCTTTAAAAAAGAAAATAACAATTATAAAAAAAGAAATTTCTCTTAGAGATGCATTGAAGCGGATTTTAAAGGGTTTGAATTATGCCGTAATTTATTCGGGTCCAGATAAAAATCAAACTTCAATCTCAAAAGTCCTGGTTTTTAAAGAATCTAAAAAGTCAAGACAGCAAAGCGCTAATGAAACACGAATAGCCAATAGGATAAGAGGTTATGAAAGACAAATCGAATCTTTGAAGAGGAATTTATCAAGGATTGACGAGAACAGCGGACGAGCAAGGATTTATCAAAGGAGAATCATGGCCATTGAAAAAAGAATCGAAAGGCTTGAAAGGCAGTAAAATTGAGCTGTGGGCCTGTGGTTTTTAAAGGGGAAATCCTACAGGCCGGCGAGAGTTTTTATTTATAAGGGCGGGGTTCTTTCCCCGCTTTTTTTGCGCTGCCGGCAAGCATCTTTGTCTGCAATACAAGAAGAATGTAAAAATTGGTACAAATAGGAAAGCAGCGGCACGTCCGGGGATCGACTAAATAACCAAATAGCCGTCAGGGGCCAGGCTGGTGGCCAACATCACCCGGTTAAAAGAAAAGGGTCACGTCTTAAATATTTAAAATTGACATACAAACCCGCCTCTGGTACGAAATTTTCCTTTTAAACAATCCGCAAAATCAAAAAACATAAGGCAACCAGATGGCCAGAGCGCTGCACGTTGAATACCCCGGTGCGTATTAAAACGTCCTCAACCGATGTGAGCCTATCGCTTTTGTGATGAAACGTAATTGAGCCGACGACAAGAATACCATATCTCCGAAGGAAACAGAATGATCCCATCTTATATCCTTTTGGCTTTGCTCTCCATGGTACTAATCGGCATCTATGACTTTGTTTACTCAAAAGCGGTCCGCAAAGGTGTTTCAGCGGGCACCATGACCTGTTCACAGGCCTGCTTCTTCGTGCCCACGGTGACCCTTTGGTCTTATTTGCAGGGCACCTACATATGGACTCCGTTTTTACTTCTCGGACCAGTGGCCGCCCTTTTTCTCTTCTTCGGGATTTGGGCCTTTATGCGGAGTGTTAGCCTGGGAGAGGCGAGCGTAAGCACCCCGATCTATCGGATCAGTTTCGTCATCACAGCCCTGGTGGCCATTCTATTTTTGGGCGAGCCGATGACGATTCGCAAAGGGATCGGGTTCCTGCTGGCGGCCGGCTCGATCTTCTTCCTTTCGGAATTCCGTTTGGGCTTAAAGGCTTTCCAAAGGAATCGGACCATCTCCATTTTGTGGGCAATTGCGGCAATGATCTCTGTGGGTCTTCTTAACATCGTCTACAAGCTTGGCGTGTCGAATGGTGTGGCACCTGCAATGTTTCTGCACAGCCAGGCGGTGTGCTTCATAACGGTTGCCTTTGTATACGCCCGCCTCACCCAGGGAGGTCCGCGTTTCTCCCGCCAGGGGTGGGCCCATGGCTTCGTAGCGAGCTTATGCCTCTCTATGGGACTTATCGCTCTGCTGGCGGCCCTCAAATCAGGAGAGGCCAGTGTGGTGACGCCTATCGGGCAGCTCAG
Source organism: Desulfobacterales bacterium (assembly GCA_037388985.1). Taxonomy (GTDB): domain Bacteria; phylum Desulfobacterota; class Desulfobacteria; order Desulfobacterales; family JAHEIW01; genus JAHEIW01. The sequence continues at coordinate 3,813 of JARRJQ010000115.1, forward strand.
CTTCGTGGTGAGCACCCTGATGGTGACCCTCTGGTTGGGGGAACGGTTCACGAAGCGGAAAGTGGCAGGACTGCTTCTGGCTGTGGCAACCATCATGGCATTCTTGCCCGGCTGAGCTGCGCGTAAGGGAGGGTTATCACGCTCAAACAGATTGTTCTAGAGCCCAGGAAATTTGACTTAATTCTATATTTTCTTTATATGAAACACCACCAGCCTTTATTTTAAATCTGTATTTATCATATATTATTTTTAGAAGCATCACTGCGTCAAAGGGAAAAAAAGTGAAATACCTGCTGAATTATGACCCAACCAAATGTTCAGGATGCCTCCAATGCCAGTTGACATGCTCATTTGAATATTTCAAATTTTTTCAACTCTCTGCATCGTATATCCACATAAATTCCCAAGAAAATGAGTATAAAGCGATTTTCACTGATGAGTGTACTCGGTGCGGCTACTGTGCGGATTGCTGCTTATTTGGTGCCTTGACAAAATCCCGGGAAGAGGTGAACCCTTGAAATTGAGTGGATTTGCCGGAAAACTTTTATTTGTCGATTTATGCAAACATAATGTTTCAACGCAGCATATAGATCAAGCTTTGGCCAGAAATTACGTAGGAGGATTAGGCGTCTGTATCAAATTAGCCTCTGATTTAATTCCCCCTGGTGTAGACTCTTTATCACCGAAGAGTGTTTTCGTTCTCGGAGCCGGCCCTTTAGTAGGGACAAACCTGCCGTCAGCATCCCGCGTGTATGTAGTTTGCAAGCTTCCCGCCAGCAAGACAGTCGGATGGTGCGGTGCGGGCGGATATACCTTCGGTGCCCAATTAAAATATGCCGGATATGATCATATTATTGTTACCGGCATGTCTGATGCACCCGTATATTTATATATCGAGGACGAACGGATTGAAATCCGCGACGCATCAGACCTGTGGGGACTTGGTGTTGAAGCTGCATACGACTCAATTTGCACAAAACATAAGGGGCAGATTGGTGTGCTATCGATAGGACCTGCAGGTGAAAACAAATCAACGATCTCAATGGCATTTGTCGACCGTATTTCAACTCTGGGCCGCGGCGGATTTGGGGCTGTAATGGGGTCCAAAAACCTGAAGGCCATTGTAGTTAAAGGTAAAGGCAGGTTAAACGTTGCCGATCCTAAGCGATTCAACACCATCGGCCGATCGGTGATTAAAGCCGTTAAAGAATACCCTTACCTCAAAGAATGGCACGATATGGGAATGTATAAGGCCTTTCCACTGGGGCCTCTGGATGATTATATACGAATGAAGGTAAGACGCGCTGCCTGTGTTTCATGTCCCGTCGGGTGTAAAGATATTGTGCGTATTCCTGAAGGACCTTATGCCGGGCTGAAAAAGCATACCAGCTCGGCAATAAACCTGCTAACGCCGATGTTTTATGGGATGAAAGATATTTGGGAATCAGTCAGATTGGTGACTGAACTCGACAATTATGGACTGGACATGTTCGAGTTTTTCAGTTTAATGGGTTTTGCTCGCAACGTATTATATTCCGGAATAATCCAGCTCAAAACGAATGAACCTGAGATAGAGTTGAAATCTTTGAGCTCAATGATGGCCTGGGTAAAAAAAGTTGCTTATCGAGAGGGAACAGGAGATTTATTGGCCGATGGCATTCTTTCAGCAGCAGACCGGATTGGTCCCGCGGCCGAGCAGCATGTTGGCATTCTTATTAAAGGCATCACACCCTATGTTGGGCCCGGTTCGGCAATCCCCTGGGACCGATTCGGAACAATGGAATTAGGCCAGGTGCTTGATCCTCGAGGCCCGCATGTAGGTTCGGGAGGCTCACCGACATATTTTTCACTCCGTCCACTCAATACATTCCCAAAACACTTAAAACGGATGGGCATTCCCGATTCAGCTATTGTCCGTATTTTAGGTAAAAATTGTGATCAACTGAACGTAGGAAGATTGTTGCGATATTCTCACGCCTGGTTTGCAACGCTCGGATCTTTGGGCATTTGTGCGAGAGGTCAGATAAACCGATTTTACAGTGCAGACATATGTGCTGAAGCATATGAATCGGCTACAGGCATCCCGACATCCAAACAAGAGCTTGCACTGCGAGTAACTCGTATATGGAAAAAACTTCGAGACATGAATGCCAGAGAAGGCTGGGATGATTCCCATGAAAGATTCCCAAAAGAATGGTTCGGTGAAAATGGGTTTAAAGATTATGTTACCGGAGAACCATTGACCATAGATCAGGCGGAGATGATGAAAAGTGACTATTACAGTGAGTGGGGTTGGACGACTTAACGAAACCGTGGTCTATAATCCATTCTATAAATACCACGGCAGTAACGCGTTCCAACCTTAAGTTGTCTCAAATCGGTCGAAAGGTATGGGAAAATCGTCCACAGCCGTAATTGATGCGCATGCCCACTGCGGGATGATCGACCGCAGTATGCCGCAGTCTTTCGAGGACTACCGGCAACAAGTTGCCGGCACCGATATTGGCGGCGTTGCCCTGTTTTCCCCTGTTTTAGAGATTTACGACCGCTACGACTTCCAGTTTACCGACACTGCCGCCTGGCAACACAGCCGCCAAAAGAGCAATTCATATCTGCTTTCACTCAGGTCAGGCGACTTGAGCGTTTATCCCTATTTTTTCATCTGGAACGACTTTGCCGTGGAGCAGCTTACCGCATCGCATTGCGGCATCAAGTGGCACCGTCACGCCGGCGAACCGATCTACCATTACAACGACCCAAAGTGCCGGGCCGCTCTAGAAGAGATTCGGCGCAGAAACTTGCCGGTGGTGCTGGAGGAGGAGTTTGAAGAAACCCTGCGTTTCGTCCGAGAGCTCGCTGGAGGCATAATCGTGATCATCCCTCATCTGGGGATGCTCAATGGCGGTTTTCGAGCCATAGCTGAAGCAGGCATCTGGGAGCGGGAAAATGTTTGGGCGGACATCGCTTTGGCTTCCCGGGGCGAAATTCGCGCGTACCTTGGCCGCTACGGTCACCACCGGCTGCTTTTCGGATCGGACTTTCCCTTTGGCAGCCCGTCTGCCGAATTGCAAAAAGTACGCGGCCTGGAACTTGACCGCGAGGTGGAAACGGCGGTGCTGGGCGGCAATTTCAGCCGACTGCAGGGCATGAGGTAGCCCGGCCCAATCCTAATGTTTTTTTCAGTTTGAATGCGTATTGAATCTAAATGCAGAATCATAAATACAGGGTTAAATTATCGAAAGGCACGTATATGGGCGGGAAAAAAATGTCTTCTCCACGGATCATACATCTTTCCTGGGGCCATATAAAAGTTGAAGGCGGAAAATCATACAAAGACGCCAAGCTTTATCCCGGCGGCTCACGTGAATGGAACTGGGACGAAACCGGCACCGACCATGTACCCGGTGTCCAGCCTTCAGATGTTGAGGAATTGCTGGATCATGGCGCCAGAATCGTTATTCTCTCCAGTGGGATGAATGAAGGCCTGCAGGTCAAACCCGAAACCCTTGAGAGATTGAAAGATCAAGGTGTAGAATATCACATACTGCAGACCGAAAGTGCCGTTGAGCTTTACAATGAAATGAGCGAAAACAAACCGGTCGGTGGATTATTTCATACCACCTGCTAAGCTATGCAATGCCGAACAAAAAAATATCCGCCATGACAAAAGAAAGGCGGAACCCGCCAAATAAGATCGGTGTCAAATCTTTGCAAATCACTATCAAATCTTGACCAGAGGGAAAACCGCGACATCCGTTCACCCTATATGTTTGAGCAAATAAATCCCCGCATTGCACCCCCGGGGCCGGCAAAAAACCTCGGCGGGAAAATGGTTGGACCCGTATCGGCCCCCATAATCGGAAGGGTCGACTGTATTTTTATTAAGTTGCGGAAACGGAAATATCACAAAAATTTCAAGGGCTTCATAAGTGCTGATATGCTGCAGACATAAAAATAATTGAAACGACCAGGGCTATTTTCAAAATTTGGGGATCAGATAATGCTTTCATTCCCTGGTCTTTAGCAATATGTGCCATTTCACTTGTCCAAGGTCCTAACCAGAATGTGCCAAATACCAAACCAAAAATACAGATGATCCATTTAACGGTAATCCAATTGTGCTTAAACCATCCCCAGTTGGTCCATATGGAGTAAATCAGCGCCGTTAGAAACGTTCCAATTGCTCCTGGCACCAAAATAAAGAGATCAATAAAATCCAATGTGGACAGGATCCCGTATAATTCACCTCCATCATCAGCATTAACACAAAACTGCCTTGTTATTAGCACTGTGGCACAACCTGCCCAAACACATCCTGAGTAAATGTGGAGGCATTTTAGCCATTTTTGTCCCTTGCTGCTTAGCTTCTTCATTTTATCCCTGTTTGCATTAATAGAAGTTCTTCAAGATTAAATCTTGTAACAAATTTCTGCTAATTTGTAAGATACTACTGATACATTTAGAATATCAAAAGGTGCTGCTAATTACAGATATTTTAAATAAAGCTTATACTAAACAAAACCCCAAAAGGGTTCCAACCAGCCCCACCATAATATCTGCTGTATCCGGTGTTCGACCAGGTATGAAAAACTGAACCCCCTCTATAATAAACGGATGTATGATTATCAGACCCAGATAAAGATATTTAAAGCGCCTAAAAACCGGATACGATAATGCCATCATCATACCCAAAGTAAAGTGCTGAATGGATGCAGCGTCTATCATGGTATCAGCCTTTTAGCAACGTACGCGTCAATAATGAAATAACCCAAAATACAAAAAGTGAGTCCCCTCTTCCAAGCAACTCGGCAGTCTCCTCCTGAGACCGCTCGGCTTTTTGCCTCATCATAGGATGAGTTTGGCTTTTTTCTAAATTATAGCTTCCTGCCAATATAAATTTTTGAACCGGGTGGTAAATTTAATACAGACAAAATCATCAAATTGCAATACGGCTACTGGCTTATTTTTTATAATAAATTAAATAATTGTATGACGAGTAAAGTATTAGGACTTTGCTGATAGGTGTTACGGAGGTCTAATACAAAAGCATTAGATTTTATAATGGGTTGTCGGACAAGCTAGAGATTAATCTTAAAGCCAACTATTGAAATTATGTTAAAGCTGAAATGAAGTCGAGATAAGACAGGCTGGCTTGAGCGGGCGGAGCACGGCAGGTAGCTGCTAATTTCTCAAAAGAGCAGAAAATGAGGCTGATTTCCAGTCTTGGCGACGCCGTTTTAGCGGCTGAAATGAAGGGTTTTCGCTGAACGGAGAAAATTTTGCAATTATCAAAGTTAAAATTTACTTGACTAGACAACTACCAATTATGGTATCTTTTTAACTTCATTAACCTTATGGATCTCAGGAGGAATGTAATAAAAAGAGAAAGCCGGCAAGGAAAATATCAAAAATAACATAAATGCGGAGGGATACAAGCCATGGAAGTAAAGCAGGCCGTCGAGAATAGAAGAAGTATCAGGAGATGGAAAGAAAAGGCCGTTGAGCAAGATAAGCTGTTAAAAATATTTGAACTTGCAAGGCTTGCGCCATCATGGGGAAATGTTCAACCCTGGAGGTTTATTGTTGTGCAAAATAAGGAAACCATCCGAAAACTGGCAGATACTGCCGGAGGGCAACCACATATAACGACTGCACCGGCAATCATCGTCTGTTGCGGATACGCCAATGCTTTCTCGCGAAAAATGCATCGAGAATCGTTAAAGCAGCTAATGGATGCCGGCGTTATGGATTGGACTGATGATTTTCTGGACAATGCGGTTCTTGAAAGCGATGAATTTGCCCCTTACAGGCTTGGCGATAAAGTAATGACCATTAAGGCCGGTGAACAGATTATGATTGCAGCTGCCTATATGACACTGGGGGCTGTTGCACTAGGACTTGGATCTTGCTGGGTTGGCGCTGTTGCCGCAAAGAAAATCCATGAGATATTAAAACTTCCTGATGATATATTCGTACATGATCTCTTTTTAATAGGATATCCTGATGAAGATCCTAAGCCGAGGCCAAGAAAAAATATTGATAAAATTGTTTTTTGGGAAAATTATGTTGCTCCTGAATAGTACAAAAATAGGGATAAAACGAAAGCGCAAATGTCAGGCAAGTTTGTCAGCGCCGCTATAGACTTCTTTAACATCAATGACAACCGCTGCATGTCCCGCATATTTATTGTCCAGCCAGCCGGTTTTCATTTCGTCAAATATATTGCCGCCGGTCAGATATTGCGCGAAACCTTTCAACTGAAACGATTTCTTTTCGCCGGTAATATACAGCAGGCTTACAGGGCAACCGGCCTTTAGATTGGCCCGTGTTTTATTCATTTTATTATCTGCCACCACAATTTTGCTATCGGAGATCTTTTTTACACAAGTGACATAAATGGTGTTGGGAGATCCGTTTGAATCCACCGTTGTTAATACCACCGGTCCCTCACGATTTTCCCATGCCCGCGATGCAATTTCAGGTAATTTTGCCAAAAGCCGCCTCCTTTCTCAACAGGTTCTCCCGATTCAAACTCTACCCATAATGCGCTGGCCGAAAAAAAGATCAAATAGTCCAGGCCAGTAAGGATATCAATAAAAAATGGCTAATGGAAGTCTATCAACAAGACTTTTATTGACTCTGTTTCTGCAGGTACATAA
>JARRJQ010000116.1:0-12208 GCA_037388985.1 Desulfobacterales bacterium
GGTTAGCCCGGGCTGCAGTGGCTCAGGGCAATTTGGCAGTTGCTGTGGAGCATGCAAATGAGATCATCTCTTACCTTGCCGGTGGGGGAAGCCTGCAAGGGACCTGGGAGCCGTTGAGGATTTATCTGACCTGCTACCAAGTTCTTCGATTGGCGGGAGACCCGCAGGCTGAGAAAATTCTAGAAACCGCTTTCAACCTCCTAAAGGACCAAGCCTCTCGCATCCCCGACCAGGCTTACCGGAGTCTCTTTCTGGAAAACGTATCCTGGCATAGTGAAGTAATGCGTGCGTGGGAGGCCAGGAAAGCGTGAAATAAGCGGGGTGGGGGCAAGCGCATCAAAACCTCAAGCGCAGAGGCAGTACTTGAAGAAAATAGGGGCAAAAACCGGGGATTTAAAGCAGTGCAAGGAGCTCGCCAGTATGCCCGGATTGAACAGCAGACATAGCCGTCCTTCATCAAAGCGGGGTTCCGTGGATGCCTTCAGTCATCCTACACAGGATCAATTCTCAGGAATCTTACCGCTAAAGAGCGAGTACGTGAAAAAGGCATAATAATCCGGACGGTCCAGGATAAAATCCGGCGATTCCGGCTGGCAGAGACGTTGAAATTGCGCCCATTCTTCTCCTGTCAACTCTGATTGCGCCCCCGACCAGCGCATCCGCATGAGTGATATCAAAGCCTGGCGGGTGTCTTCGTTTAAAGGGGAATGCACATCCCCTATGAAGGTTTGGGCGTTGGACGCCTCCAGACCTATTTGACGGAACCATCCTAAAGCCCGCAAGAAGTGCTTGTTTGGGCTTTTGCCTTTTGTGAAAGGGGCAATCCCCGCAGCGGTTGCATTCAGACGGGCCTCTAAGACAGGATACCCGGGAAGCAACTGTTGGGATGACCAGGTCAGAATGGCGATACACCCTCCAGGCTTTACCACCCGCACGAGCTCTTTGATCAGGGGCAGCGGCTCCATAGGAGCATACCCCACACAATCCGCACTCCAAACCCAATCGAAGGCGTGATCGTCAAAAGGTAGAGCGCTCATATCCCCCTCACGATAGGATAGTTGCTTCGACAGCCCCGACTTCTCCGCAGCCTGTCTGGCATAGATTAACACCTCTGAAGATATGTCTACACCGGTGACATGACCCCCAGGCGCCACAGATTGTGCTAATAGAGAAGTGATATCGCCTATCCCACAACCCACATCCAAGCCTTGACTACCTGCTGGCAATCGCAAGGCGTGGATCGCTGCTCGCATGATCGATTCTCGCAAGAAAAAAGATAAATACAGGCTCTTGGCGTATGAGTCCATGGATATTCCTAGTCGTGAATGAATTGCTGATTAATTTGGTTGGCTAGTTACAGATAATGGGCATGCAACGCGCCCACTTCACCCCGTATTTTAATCCACCGTCCAGCGTAAAACGAACTGAGATTCAGAGAGCAATTTTCACATCGATAACTTCCGAGCAAGGGAGAAAGCTGGCAAATTGCCTGGCGAAATAGTACAAGAGAATCCAAATCAGATGCTGCATGCTATAATACATCAGGTCCAAAACGATTCTCTATATTCTCCACTGCTATCCCGTTGCGCCCCCGAGTGAGGAGGATTATTTTCTTACCCAAAGCAACGACCTGTTCATGAACCAACACTACGTTGGTTCTTTTTTTAAAACTTACGAAAACCAAGGTTAAAAGTGGAGCAACTTCTCGCCACTAAACTCTTTATTCCCCCTACTCGACCGGAACTCGTCCTCCGGCAGCGGCTGATCGAGCAGTTGAACGCGGGCCTGTATCTGAACCAGGGTTTTGGGCGCAAGCTGACCCTCATCTCTGCCCCCGCCGGCTACGGCAAAACGACGCTGGTTAGTGAATGGGTAGATCAGATGCGCTTGGATGGTGCAAACGACAAGCAAGATTTGCCCCGGATTGCCTGGTTTTCGCTAGATGAAGGCGACAGCGATCCGGCACGTTTTCTGACTTACTTTATCGCTGCTCTGAACCAGGGCGAAGCTCCCCTGGGGGAAGATGCGCTGGGCATGCTCCAATCCCCTCAGCCTCTACGGACGGAGGCCATCTTGACCTCTTTGATCAATGAGATCGTCGCCGCTTCCGACAGCATACTTCTCGTCCTGGACGATTACCACAGCATAGATTCGTCACAGATTGACGAGGCGCTCACCTTCTTGCTCGAACGTCTGCCGCCAAGCATGCATCTGGCCCTCGCCACTCGCCAGGATCCGCTGCTACCATTGTCTCGTTTGCGTGCACGCGGTCAATTGATCGAACTGCGCGCCGCGGACTTGCGTTTCACCCCTTTCGAAGCTGCCGAATTTCTCAACCAGACAATGGGCTTGAACCTCTCAACGGAAGACATCGCTGCGCTGGAGACTCGCACAGAAGGGTGGATCGCTGGACTGCAACTGGCCGCCATATCATTACAGGGGCGCACGGATACATCCAAACTGATTCAATCCTTCACCGGAAGCCACCGCCTTGTTTTGGATTATCTAATCGAAGATGTCTTGTATCAGCAATCCCAAAAAGTTCAGAATTTCTTGCTGCAAACAGCCATTCTCGACCGCCTGAGCGGATCTCTTTGCGATGCACTTACCGGGCAAAACAATAGTCAAGCGATCCTGGAAACCTTAGAGCGCGCCAACCTGTTCGTCGTTCCCTTGGACAACGAGCGCCGCTGGTATCGCTACCACCACCTATTCGCAGACGTTCTGAAAGCGCGTTTGAGGGCGCAACAGCCCAATCAAGTCCCCAGCTTGCATCAGCGGGCGAGTGAATGGTACGAGCAGAAAGATCAGCCTTCCGATGCGATCCGCCACGCGCTTGCCGCGCAAGATTTCGAGCGAGCAGCAAGCTTAGCCGAGTTGGCATGGCCGGCATGGCGTGAGAGTTTTTATGCACTAACATGGCTTGGTTGGGTGAAGTCGCTACCAGAAGAAGTGGTCCGCGCCAGACCTGTTCTCAACCTTGCATATGCCATGGCATTCCTGAATGCAGGCAAGCTAGAAGAGGCCGAGATCAAATTGAAGGATGTCGAACGGTGGCAAGAAGCAATAGTTGGATCTGGTGAATATAAGCGTGCTCCATCGACCGAGATGGTGGTTGTTGATAAGGAGCAATTTCGATCTTTACCGATATCGTTGGCTATGGCGCGTGCCTATCACGCCCAGGCGATTGGCGACATCCACGGTACCGTGACTTGGGCTGGCCAACTGGGCGAACGGCGATTTAGAAGCTGCCTATAGGACATTTTCCGATGGCCTTTTCCAAAACGCCCACGATCTTGTTACAGGAACGTTTGTCCTCGCCGACATGCAGATGACACTTGGCCATCTGCATGAGGCATTAAGTGCTTGTGAGCATGCATTGCAGCTTGCGAAGGAGCATGGTGAAGCGATGCTTATCGGAACGGAGGACGCATACACTGCAATCAGCGCGTTGCACCGTGAGCGAGGCGATCTTAAAGCTGCTGAACAAGACTTAGCTATAAGTAAGAAGCTGGGTGAGCAAGTTGAGTTACCAGATTGGCAACATCGCTGGTGTATTGCTCAGGCTCGCTTGGATGAGAGCCTGGGAGATCTGAATGGCGCGCTCGATCTGCTGGACGAGGCGGAGCGTTTGTATGTCCGAACCCCGGTGCCGGAGGTGCATCCCATAGCGGCATTGAAGGCGCGTGTGTGGATCAAACAGGGCAGGTTGAGTGAAGCCCTGGACTGGACACGCGAGCGGGGCCTGTCCGTCAATGACGATCTCAGCTACTTGCGCGAGTTCGAGCACATCACGCTGGCCAGAGCGCTCATCGCCCGGTATAAGAGAGATCAGGAAGATGATTCCATCCAGGAAGCAATTGGATTATTGGAGCGCCTTCTGAAAGCGGCGGAAGAAGGTCGCAGGACGGGAAGCGTAATCGAAATCCTGGTGGTGCAGGCGCTGGCTTACGAGGCGCAGGGCAAAACTCCTCCCGCGCTCATATCTCTGGAACGTGCCCTGACGCTGGCTGAGCCGCAGGGCTACATGCGTATCTTTGTGGATGAAGGCCCGCCGATGGCGAGTTTGCTCTACGAGGCTCTCTCTCGTGGAATTGCGCCAGATTACACTCACCGGTTATTGGCAGCATTCCCGATTGACAAACCAGAGCAGACGGTTCCATCGAAACGTCAATCTCAAGAAGCGGAATGGGTTGAGCCTCTGAGCGAGCGGGAAATTGAAGTGCTGCAACTAATCGCAGAGGGGCTGACAAATCGGGAAATCGCCACCCGGCTTTATATCTCACTGAACACGGTTAAAGTCCACAACCGCAATATTAACGGTAAACTCGCTGTTCGTAATCGCACCAAAGCGGTTGCCAAGGCAAGAGCTTTGGGAATTTTACCCACCAGCTGATTAAAGATTGCCCTTAATCGGCAGTGGCAAAATAGAAAATCGTTTTAACTTGCGGGCAGTTTTCCAGCCCGTTTTTTTGATTCTCCTTTCAAGCGCACAATTAACCCCTTGAATAACACCTCCGTGGTATGACACTAATACCACCTGGTTGCTACAGTGTATGCGTAAGATTTCACCAACCTCGTAAATAGTAGAGAAGGAGAGTCTAATGATGAACGCAAGCAATAAAACGGCAAGAATCGTGGGAGCCTTTTTTCTAATCTCCAATGTCACCTTTCTTCTGGGCGCTTTTGGATTTGTCGAACCTATTCTAGGATCATGGAGTTCATCATGCAAACCCTCAGTGATCTCAGCCCGCTGGCACTGGTGACAATGAGTGAGGAGTTTGTGAGCACTGGAGCTCCGGAATCTTCATCGTTTCAAGTCTTAGGCACATTGCTGCTCGCGGAACGTTACTGGGCCTTTCAGATGGTTTCTATCTTTTTGGGTCTCGGCGCACTGCTGTTCTATACCATGCTGTATCAATCGAAGCTCATTCCAAGGTTCATCTCAGTTTGGGGCCTTATTGGAGCGATAACGGTGCTTACCACGACCATGTTAGAAGTATTCGCGATCAGCGTTCCTACAGCGATGGGAGTGGTTCTAGGTCTTCCAATGCTCTTGAATGAGCTGTTTCTGGGTGTATGGCTGATCGTTAAAGGGTTCAATTCGTCAGCATTGGAAGCCTCCCTGTCAATTGGAGTTAAACGCAGTGTAGCCATGCCTTCGTAGTCCGGTTACACATCAGCTTGATATCACCCTGAATGAAGTGAAGTGCCTCTAAACTAGAAGGTAGAGATACTTCACTTCGTTCAAAATGACGAGGTGAGCATTACAAGGGAGTTTAAATTAGCACATCCAAAGTAAGAAAGGATGCCCGAATGAAAGCAATTGTGTATGAAAAATACGGACCCCCGCAGGTTCTTCAGCTAAAAGAAGTAGAAAAACCCAGGCCCAAGGACGATGAAATCCTGATCAAGGTGCATGCGACAACCGTAACCGCAGGAGACTGGCGCATGCGAAAGGCTGTCCCGTTTGCTGCAAGGATTTACAACGGTCTTTTAAGACCGAGAAGAATAACCATACTAGGATTTGAGCTTGCTGGGGAAGTTGAAGCAGTAGGTAAAAATGTAACCCGATTTAAGCAGGGTGACCAGGTTTTTGCATATACAGGATTCGGCTTTAGCGCTTATGCCGAGTATAAATGTCTGCCTGAGGATGGGGATGATAGAAAAGGGTTGGTGGCTATCAAACCGGCCAATCTCACTTATGAGCAGGCCGCCGCCGTTCCTACTGGTGGGTTGGCAGCACTGAATATTCTTAGAAAAGGAAACATTCAGAGCGGACAGAAGGTTCTTATCATTGGAGCTTCTGGAAGTGTAGGTTCTTTTGCGGTACAGCTTGCCAAGTACTTTGGGGCGGAAGTTACCGGGGTATGCAGTACCTTGAATCTAGAGTGGGTGAAATCTCTGGGAGCCGATAAGGCCATCGATTACACGAAAGACGATTTTACCGAGGGTGAAGAACTTTATGATTGTATCTTTGATGCCGCCGGGCCATTGATTTCGAGACTCTCTAAATCAAAGTGTAAGAAAGCACTTCGTCCAGACGGGACTTACCTGAATGTGGAAATGACACGCAAGGATCGTGCTGAAGATCTAACCTTCCTCAAAGAGCTGATTGAGGCGGAAAAGATCAAGCCGGTCATCGATAGATGCTATCCGCTGGAACAAATTGTCGAGGCTCACCGGTATGTCGACAAAGGGCACAAAAAGGGAAATGTAGTCATCACGGTGGAACATAACAATGAATATAGAAGTAGCCACGGTTAAATAGGGAAGGAGACCTGTATGAAAGCAATGATCTATGAAAAATACGGACCACCGCAGGTCCTCCAGCTCAAAGAGGTCGAAAAACCTGCTCCCATGGAGGATGAAGTACTGATAAAAGTCCATATGTCATCATCGCCGGCTCTTTTTCTCTACAACTATTCCTGGGGCCATGGATGTCAATGACCGGAGGGAATAAAATCGGCACCTTTATGACGGATTCGTCAAGGATTGGCAGGAAATTATCAAGCTGCTTCAGAAAAGCGCCCCCAAAAAATCAACGAAAAACAAAGGAAAATACAAGCCGCCTCAAAAATAGTTGATCCCGTCCTTAGGTTTGCCGGTTTGACCGATTGAGCCGGCGGATTGCGAAGGCCAGTAGATCGATGCAGGTCTTAGCGGGCACCCAGATATTTGCAAATAGTCCCATCGCCGGTGACGACATACAGTGCACCGTTGTTCGACAAAGCCATGGATGCCATACCGTTTCCGCGGATATTGGTATCCTGGCTGCGCGTTGAGAGATCATGACTGAAAGTCAGCATTGCCCGGGAAGACACATAGACACAACTTTCGGTGACAACCGGCGAGGCATAGGTCTGGTCTGCCAATTCGACCTTGCGAGGCGACATCCCATCATAAACGAGGGAGCCGTTCTGTTGATTCAGCACCTGAATGTGGCTTTTTGAGACAATAAATACGTAATTTTTCGGGGTAGCAGCCGGAGTTGCCAGAACCGGTTTGCCGGCATCATACTCCCAAAGCTTGACACCGGTATCCATGTCGTAAGCCAGAACTTTTCCATTCTGTTCTCCGAAAACCATCAGACCGTTGGTCAACAGCGCCGGTGAGGAATGCTTTTCAAATCGGTGGGTTTCATGCCAGATCACGGATAGTCCCTTATGATCCCATTCGTAGGCTCCGATGCTGCATAGATTATCGGCAACAGCAATCAGTGGAAGCTCCCTGTCAGTAGAAATGGCTATGGTGGGGTCGATAAATGAATCCGGCAAAATATTGCCGCCTGCACCGGATTCAGGAGCAAAAGTGGCGACAGAATCCCCCGCGGCCGCTAATGAATTAAGGGCATCTTCAGGCAGGGTGGGCTGTTCGGCACTGCCCCATTGGCAGTTGCCGATGGCTTTGCGGTCGATTAAATCGGCTGATTGGCCGTCATCGCGTAAAACAAAAAGCTGTCCCTGCGGCGCGCCGCCGATGATCACATTTACATAAATAAAGATAAGGGTGTCTGCGCCCCATTGCAGAACCTTGGGCGAGCTGCAGGTAAAGCCTTCGTCCGCAAACGCAAACGACCAGCGCAGACTGCCGAACTCATCCACCTTATACAAAACGCTCCGATAGCGACCGACTGCAAGCGCAAGGTTGCCAACGACATAGATATTATTACCTTTGGGGGAAACCGCCGGCGAGGAAACGATTTTGGGCATCTTCTCGTCACGAGACAGAGACCGGTGCCAGCGCTCAGTCCCATCTTCGGAATTAATCGCCACCAGCTCGCCGTCCACTGTACCGAAATAAATAACTTCCCTGCCGCTGAGCGACGCCGCCCCGATGACGGGTGAAGAGCTCGTGATTTTATAAGGTTTTGAGACCCAGGCTGGAGAAAGCGCAAAACCGCTTTCAATCGGCTGATACCCCTGACCGGACAAACCACCATGAAAATACCGCCACTTCGGAAAACCGCCGCCGGCACAGCCGGTAGCAAACACCAGACACCACATCAGGACCATTCTGCTCAAACGATGGGTCATATTGACGTCCTCTCTCACAATAGGTCAGCAGAAACTACTTATCTATTAAACTGAGAAAAGGCGCATGTCAATATTTTCCTTAAAATTCGGTTTATTAAAGAAAACTGTTCCGACTGGCCGGCGCGCCGGTTTGACCCGCAATAGCGAGCGAATGATAGATCGATTAAAATTCCTTACGGGGAATCCCGCCGGAGGCGCGACTGCAGTCACGCCGTGGCGTGACAGGGTAATCTTCAATACTTTTATCTCATTGCAGAATCGCAAACCCGGCTTGTTTCCAGGCTTCCACGCCGCCTTTGATTACCGATACGTTGGTGTACCCATCCTTTAAAAATTTTTTCGCCTGACCGGCGGCACTGGCCTCCTGCGGTCAGGCGCAGTAGAAAATGATTTCTTGAGCTTTGGAAAGGGAGGTCAATTTTGACCGCAACTCGGCAAAAGGCACCGCCCCTTCAAGATGATTATGTTTGAATTTTTCCGCATCATCATAGGCGCACACCAGAATAGCGTGCCCGGTGATAACTTTTTGCCGGGCTTCTTGGGGAGAAATTCGGACAGGTTCACGCATTTGGTTACTCCTTTAGCTATGCAAAACAAATTAAATGGGCAGATTAACCGCTCTTCGACCAATAATATAGACAGAAGTCTGCTGGAAGCAACCCTGTGAATCTTAATTGGAATGATGAAGGTCACCGAATAAGCAAAGAGCATAGCGCATGGCGCATAGCGTAAAAAGGTCGATGCCACAGGCAATTTTTTTCAACGCTTTGCGCTTTGCTCTATGCGCTTTGCGTTGTGCGGTTTACCACTGACGATAGTGATAATGCCCGGAATGCAGCGTGTAAAGAAGTTCTACGGAAAAAAGCAGGGCAAGGGATGAGTAAAAGATCCACATTAAAATAACGATGACGGAGCTCAGTGAGCCGTACAATACACTGACCTCCGTTATGTGACTGATATACAGATTGAAGAGTTTACGGGCCACGATCCATAGAAGACAGAATACAACGGATGCAACCAGGCGGTGTCGCAGCCTTATTTTGATGTTCAGAAACAGCTTGATGGTAACCAGATAAAAAACGACCAGCACCATGGCAGATAACAGATTCATCCGATGGGAGGTGAAGGCGCCAAGGGCTAACCTGGAAAGCTGATTGACATAGGGTGCACTGTTTACCGCATTTAAGATGTGCGACATGACCGTCGAGAGTATAATCCAGATGAAGTTGGACATGAAAAAAAGTAACCCGGCAAAAACGGTAATGATGACATAAAATGCCTGCCCGAAAAGCAAGTGCCGTGAGGAAAGCTGAAATATTTTGCGGTAGGATGTTTCAAGCGATTTGAAAAATAGTCCGCTGATGATCGGTAACATTAAAAAATTAATGGCCTTAAAGGATCCGTAAGCATCGGGATTGACGACATGGGATTTAATCCATTCCTTTGAAATGAAGGGGATGATATGATTGATTTCTTCGGCGAGTGTCTCGGAAATATTGCCGGCCCATGCGGTATTGGAAACAAAGAAACCTTTAACGATATCAAAGATCAGAATACTTAAAGTGGTGAAAGGAATTATTGAAAGCAAAAAAACAAAAGATACCGATAAAGACAGAGTGACGCAGTCATCCCGCGCAAATTTGGTGAAAGCGGCTGAAAACAGATTATACCCCGGGATATTTAAATGCATAACGTATGTTTTCATCATCCACACCGACAGGCTTTGCGCCTGCTCCCGTCCGTTCTCGGATATATTTCAATCGCCGCTAACTGTCCATGAGCTCTGCCGTTAAATCTTCGCGGACTTCATATTCAAGGGATCTAATCGTGGGAAAAAGCTCGACCAGAATTCTTTTGGATTTTTCAATGCCGCTGATCGCACGATACATTTTATTGTTTTCGGTCTTGGTCAAATCCAGCTGCCCACTGATCTCATCAATGTCGTCCAGAATGAAATCCAATTCGTTGATGACTCGTAAAAAATCCTGAGTCTCCATATTTTTCCTCCTTTTTTTGAGTCCCCCTTACCAGAAAAATTATCGGCAGACGAATGGAAAACTTGAGTGATTTTTCAGGCGGCGCAGTGTTGACGTCTGTCCTGAAACCATAAATCAAGGCCCTGCAAAAACAGTCCTTGAAATTGCTTTTCAAAAGATTTTGTGCTTTAAGAGCAAACTGATCTGATGTGCGCACGGGTAGAAAGACGGGAAAATGGATGAAAACATCGATTATAATGCTGCATGTATCGCAGAGCGACTGGCCAGAGTGGCAGGGGTTGAGGTCAAGACCCGCGAAATGATCGCCCCCTATACTTCTTATAAAATCGGCGGCCCGGCAGCGATCTGGGCCGCCCCCGGAAGCGAAGCCGGTATCGGCCAGGTGCTGGCAATCGCACATGAAGCCGGCCTTCCGGTGTTTATCCTCGGGCGGGGTTCCAATTTGCTCGTCTCAGACAAAGGCTGGCCCGGACTGACCCTGTATCTGGGCGACAACATCAGCGGATGGCGCTTTGCCGGTACCGAGGCCACCGTTTTGGCGGGCTCCCTTCTGCTGGATCTGATCCGGGCGGCTGTTGATCGTGGCCTGGGAGGCATGGAGTTGATGGCCGGAATACCCGGTGGTATTGGCGGAGCATTGCGCATGAATGCCGGCGCTTTCGGTCAGGAGATCGAGCAGACAACTGTCGAGGTGCAAGGCTACCGAATGGACGGCACTTCTTTTGAGGCTCGGCGCAACGAAATTAATTTCAGCTACCGTCGTGCCCCGGATTTGGAACAGGCGGTGATCACCACCGGCCGGTTTCGTTTTAACAAAGCAGACACGGGCATTCTCAGGAGTCGTATGGACGACGTCCTGGCACTGCGCGCAAAAAAACAGCCGCTCGATTATCCCTCATGCGGCAGTGTTTTTAAACGCCCGCCGGGCTACTATGCGGGCGCGCTAATCGAAGAATCCGGGTTGAAGGGTCAACGGATCGGGGGTGCCATGGTGAGTCCCAAACACGCCGGCTTTATCCTAAATATCGACAACGCTAAAGCCGACGATGTCTTTGCGCTCATTTGCAAAATAGAGGATAAAGTATGGCAGCGCTTTGGCGTCCGGTTGGAAAGAGAAGTTAAGCTGATTGGAAAGTTCGCGTAATCGATCTTAAAAGTGGTTTCAAAACCTTAGATCATGTTCGAGAGCAAGGCGTCCCGTGGATTGAAAACGGAGCGTACAAGTAAGTACGTGAGTATCTCAATCCGCGGGGCAACGCAGCTATCGGACATTAGATGGGGTTTTAAAACCACTTCTAGTCTTCCCAGTGGATACACTCCACCGGGCACGTCTCGATCGCTTCTTCAATGCAGTCTTCCGGTCCACCCTCGGGCAGGATGACTTCTGCTTTTTCTTCCTCTTCGTTAAATGCAAATACTTCTGCACAAAGCTCCACACAACTCTCGCATCCGATACATTCTTCGGTGTCAATAACAACCCGTCTGGCCATGCCTGGTTCTCCTTTTAATAAATTTTGAAGAAAATCATTTTGCCGTAAGTTAAATAGAATACCTAATTTAATGATTCCTCAAACAAAAGCAAGGGAATCAAGCGCAAAATTGAAGATTGCCCTGTCACGCCATGGCGTGACTGCAGTTCGGTCTCTGGCGGATTAGAATCGGTTCCTTGTACAAAACCATACAAGAATGTGAATGCATAAACTTAAGACTAAAATACCCGTTTAGCCGATAAACCTCGTATTGTATGAATTTGTAAAATTTATTAGAAGTGGTTTCAAAGCCTCGGATCAGGTTCAAGGGCAAGGCGTCCCGCGGATTGAAAACGGAGCGTACACGTCAGTACGTGAGTATTTCAATCCGCGAGACAACACCGCCATTGGGCCTTAGATGGGGTTTTGAAACCACTTCAAATGATCGTTGCCGATGGCCCCATTATCGCGTGACGCAAGGTACGATCCCCAAAAAAGTTGCGCTCCGGGTTTTGATCTGATAGGCTGCATGCGTATTTTATTCATGCGCTTTAATGAAAATCTGACGGTAACGACGACATTGCAGGACTATTTGACAAGAACAGGAAGGTGAAGGAGACCGCCCGATGGCAGAAGACCAGCAGCAACCGACTGAATTAAAGATCGATAGAAGCAATCTTTACAGAGAAGAATCCTTTACAGACCT
>JARRJQ010000117.1:0-8339 GCA_037388985.1 Desulfobacterales bacterium
CACGCCGTCAGCCGGGCCGAAAATGATGTGTTGAGAATCATCGGGGTCGACCCACACGGCCCGGCAGTAGCAGGTGTAAAGGCATTTCCAGCTCCTGCCGCAGTTGCCGGAGCGATAAAGGCCACCGCCGGTTGCGGCAGTCACCAGATCCGGTGAGGAAGGGTGCACTTCGATTGAGTGCACATCGGGGTGAATCAGGGTTCCCAGGCGGCGATCCATAGCGGGGCTGCCGTCACTGCCTTCAACCAGCTGCCAGTTTTTTCCGCTGTTATTGGAGATCAGAACGCCGCCCACCTCAACGGCGGCAAACACGCGCGCCAGTTCTGCTCCGAAGCTGAAGACCGCAAATCCCCTTACGCAGCCTGCCTCAGGCGAGTATGGCAGAAACCAGCCGAATTGATCGCGCAATTTTTCGACCTCCGGGCAGGCGGTCCACGAATCGGCACCATCGTTGGAAACAAAAATGGCGGCCGGTTCCGTGCCGGCCAGTGCAAACGGCAGGCCCGGGGTGGAGCAGCCCAGCCAGCGCACATGCCGGATGGCAAGATTGGTGTCGGCTTCCGTCCATTCTTTGCCTCTGTCGACGGATCGCCAGATGCCGTCTTTTGTGCCGGCCAGCACCAGACCGTCACAGGCTGCTACACTGGTAATCGGCAGGCCGCTTAGGGCTTCTCCGGTCCTGGACCAACCTCTGCCCGCACGGCGGGCCATAATCACGCCTTCTGTGGTAGCCAGATAGAGAAGTTTTGCCATTTCCCATTTCCTCCAAACCCAAAGTTTGGTTTGCCTGGCAAGTTGTCCCTTTTAATGATCCCTTCGGTTTTAACTAACATTTTAAATAAAATAATCATCTTTACAGCCTAAGTCCAAAATAGGCGGAACAAAAGATATGTTCTGATAGTTTTTTAGCATATCGGAACAGGGGAACATCCGCACCACAGGCTGTCCTCGCATTTTCCGGGCACGCTATTTTATAAGAGAACCACTAGGCAAATTCTGCATTGTGAAACCCGCCAGCGAGTCTTATCGCGGATTTAAGTACCTGGAATTAAATAAAAAATATTTTGGCACATAATCTGCAGACCTGCAATGCGGATCCAAACATTAAATCAATAGGAGGGATATCCCGTGCTGCAAAAAACGCTTCTGTTTTTAGGTCTGGTTCTGTTTATCATCCTTTCGGGCAATGCTATCGAGAACACCTCAATAATCATGAATTTAAAAAGTGCCATGCTCGTTATGGCCGGCACCCTTTTGAGTGCGTTTATCGCGTTTCCAATGAAAACATTCCGGGATCTTTTTAAGAGCCTGATTGTTGTTTACAGACATGAGGAAACCGACAATGAGCCATTGGTTCAAGAATTGGAAAGGCTCGCGGTCATTTGGCGTCGACATGGAATCATAGAGCTTGAGAACGCCAGAAACAAGGTCGAAAATGTTTTCCTGAATAAGGGCGTCGAGCTGGTCATTGACGGTTATAATCGATACGACATCCGAAATATCATGGAAAAGGACTATGAACTCTACTTTTCCAGAAAAGAATCGCAGATAAATATTTTAAACACCCTGGCAAAGCTGGCGCCTATTTTTGGCTTTGTCGGTACCATCATCGGTTTGATAAATGTGCTTAACCATGTGGAGGATCCGGCCCAGATCGGAAAAGGGATGGCTTTGGCGCTTTTAACGACATTGTATGGCATTTTACTCGCCAATTTTCTTTTCTTTCCGCTTGCAAAAAAACTTTCTGAATACACAAAGGCCGAATCAACCGTTTTGAACCTTATATTAGAAGGGGTCATGGATCTCGCCGAACATAAACCCTCAAAATCCATTTCCCATCGGCTTAATTCCTATCTTGGCGTAAATCATCTCAGTCACATGAAAAAAGAAAAAGAATACGCCCGCCAGGGGCAGCCGATGCCGCAAATGCAATTGCCGTAACGTATGCAAAATGCGAGAAAACGACCGGGCAAAAAAAGAATCAGAAGAGCTTAAGAAGCGGCTTGAGTTCTCCGAACAAAGAAGGTCTTTGCTGCAAAAGAGGCTGTCGAAAGGCAGTGTTGAAGAGGATTCGACGCTATGGAGCTTTGTCGATCTCATGACTCTGCTTTTGATTCTCTTCATTCTTTTTTATTCGCATGCCATGACCCATAAATTTGCAGCAAATAACCTGTCAAGTGATCAGCCGCAGACATCTGCGCTGCAATCCGCGCAGATTCAAAAAACGCCGGTTGCCTCCGAGCCGGTTGCGAATGATCCACCTGTGCCGATGCCAGATGCAGCCGAGACCGAGGATGAAAAGCGAGACGAGTCCTTAGAGCAATTGCAGCAAAAGGTAATGCAAAGCATCCCTGAGAAGGTCAAAAACGACTTTTCCATCCATTGGAATCAAAAGAGTCTGGTACTGGTGTTGGGTGAAAGGATTGCTTTCAATGTGGGAGAGGCAAAGCTGCTGCCTGATTTTCAACCCACATTAAGGCGGATCGCCGGATTTATTTCATCGCAGGAGGGTTATAAAATTGCAATCGCCGGGCATACAGACGATATGCCCATTAACAACACCCAGTTTCCCTCCAATTGGGAGCTGTCGGCGATCCGAGCCGTGAATGTGGCCAAATTCATGATTTCACATGGCATCGACCCCCATCGTGTTTCAATCGAGGGATATTCAGCATATCATCCGTTACGTGCAAATACCACATTGGATAATAGACAGGCAAATCGCCGCGTAGAGATAACGCTGATCAAAGAACCTGACAGTGTAAAACCCGCCGAAATAGAAGAATCAAGCCTGCCCTAGCCGCACAAGTTAGACACCCAAAAGCCGCTGCAAGCCATCTCAAAAATAATAGATATTCCAATCCGCCCTTTGGTGCCGGAAATATTTTGTTTACCATTTTATAAATTATTCATCTCATTTTTGTTGACAATTTATGTAAAGTCGGGAAGGTGTTTTGCGTCTTGTCGGTAACTGATTTGATGGAGGTGAATTATGGGAGGGAATAAGATGGTTTTAGGAATTGTTGGCAGCCCCAATTTGCAGGGGCGCACCAATCAACTCGTCATGGCCGCATTAAAGGGGGCGGCTGAAGCCGGCGCAACTACAGAACTGATACAGTTGTCAGAATACGTTGTGGACGCATGCAAGGATTGTCTACCCTGGATTTGTGCAGACAATTTGAAATGTACATATGAGGATGAAGCATTCGAATTCATCAGCCGCAAGATTCTGAACTGCAGCGGTCTGGTCCTGGGCGCGCCTGTTTACTGGTGGGATACCAGCGGGTTGGTAAAATATTTAATTCTTAAAATGTTTAGGGTATATGCTCGTTCAGGGCCTTTACAGGGGCTGCCGGCTTTCGGGGTGGCTGTTGCAGGAGGTACGGGGAACGGGCTTGTATCGGGACTTCGGCCGCTGTATCACTTCTTTCAGGTAATGCAGATGCGGGCTCTGGAACCGGTGCCTGCCACCCGATTCAACTTTAATCAAGCCCTAACGCGTTCTGGCGAACTCGGCGGTCGGATTGCGATGATGACCGAGAGCCGCACTCCCTTCAACGGACTGGAGGAACGCCTGGTTTGGTATGATAATTTGCCTTATCTGGGACTTAGTCGCGCCGGGGAGCGGCGCTTACTGGCTGATCTGGTTGCTCTGGAAGTGGGCGAGGACATGGGCTCGGATGGTCTTTCCGGCCTTGCGCGATCCGATGCCTTTGCTGCTGCCGGACGAAGTGTCGATTCATTGTCGGAGATCACCCGGGTATATGAGGCTGGGGTGAAGGCTTTTGAGAGGAAATAAGAATCCAAAATAGGTATTGACATTTTAACCGGCATATTAGAATCTCGCCTCTTGTTGCTTTTATTCTCATTGCAAAATATCAAAGAATTCTTTAAAAGGAAAACCATCTGTTTTTGAATAAAGGAGCCCCGGAATGAGTTTCAACGAAATTTTAGAAATGCTTTATGGCATTATGCACACCACCGGCTTTTTTAATTTTCAATGGAAGCTGATTGTGATGTGGGGGGTGGGATCCCTTTTTATCTATCTTGCCATCGCAAAAAAGTTTGAACCGCTTTTGCTCCTGCCCATTGGGTTTGGAATCTTCATTGTCAATTTTCCCCTGGTTCCCCTTATGGGCCATTCAGAGGGCCATGCCCAGCTGCTGCAGATTTTCTATCATTACGGCTTGGAGTGGGAGGTTATCCCCTGCGTTATCTTTCTTGGCCTGGGTGCCATGACGGATTTTGGGCCGCTGATTGCCAACCCCAAAACCTTGATTATCGGCGCCGGGGCTCAATTGGGGGTTTTTATAACGTTTACGGGCACGGTGCTTGCCGGATTCACCCTCAAAGAGGCTGCCTCCGTCGGAATCATCGGCGGGGCGGATGGCCCGACCACCATTTATCTCACCCAGCATCTTGCGCCCCAGCTGCTGGGACCCAATGCATTGGCGGCATACTCGTATATGGCGATGGTGCCGCTGATCCAGCCGCCGATCATGCGCCTGCTGACGAATGCGAAAGAAAGAAAAATCAAGATGAGGCAGTTGCGGCCGGTATCCAGAAAGGAAAAAATTCTGTTCCCGCTGGTGACCGCCGCGCTGATTGCGTTGCTGGTTCCGTCGGTGATACCGCTTATGGGCATGTTTATGCTTGGAAATCTGATGAAAGAAAGCGGTGTGGTCGGAAGGCTGACCGATACCGCGCAAAACTCCCTGATGAATATTGTAACCATATTTCTGGGCATCTCGGTGGGGGCCACCATGTATGCCGATAACTTTTTGAGCTGGAAGCCGCTTTTTATTTTTGGCCTCGGTCTGATCGATTTTGGGGTATGCACCGTTGGGGGTATCATGACAGTAAAGGTGATGAACCTTTTTATAAAAGAAAAGATTAATCCGCTGATTGGATCTGCCGGGGTGTCGGCCGTACCCATGGCTGCCAGGGTTTCTCAGCTACAGGGAGTAAAATACGATAGAATGAATCACCTGTTGATGCACGCCATGGGGCCGAATCTGGCAGGCGTCATCGGATCGGCGGCAGCGGCGGGTATGTTTATCGCCATGTTCGATTAGAACCTATTTCAAAAATGCATCTAACGCTCAATAGCTGCGTTACCGACCTCCTCAAAATTAGCTCATCCCGCCCCAGGCGGGACTGCGCTTTTTCGTCGGCCGGTGCCTTGCTCTTGAGCGTGATCTACTATTTTTGAGGTAGGTTCTAATGAAAAAACCTTTTCATCACGAAAACACGAAATCTCAAAAGCACGAAATTTATATTATTTCTTTTTCGTGTTTTTATCCTTTCGTGCTTTCGTGATTAAATTATTTTCCTTTGTTCCCCGATAAATCGGGGATTGGGGGTTGCAATATGAAAAAAGTTGAATTTTATCGGAAAGCGTTAGAAGGATTTCAGGACATCAAATTTCGGGACTGGAAGGATGCCACCTACATCGAAGATGACGGAAACCTAAAGTGGCATTCAATCACCATCTCAAAACAGGATACCGGGGGCACCACCATTGTTATCGTCAAGGACAACTGGACCTGGATTATGGGAACCCTGATTTTAAGATTTGTTGGTGTTTTTGTCGTGCTTCTGGTGCTGATGGTGGGTATGTATTTTTCAGGCGCGATTATCTCCAGGTTTTTCAAGGAGGAGCCACAGGCATCCGCCTAAAACGGTGCATGGTGCATAGAGCAAAACGTTTTGATTAAATAGGCACAAAACAACCTTTTCCTGTTATCCGGAAAGAACAATAAGCTAACCTTCTCCTCTTTTCGTTTTATCTCCCGGAAGATTTTTGACATTTTTCTCCGATTGGCATAGAAAAGTGCCGGATTATTTTCCTTTACTCCGTTAATCCAATAATCGAACACCCCGGCTTTTGATCGTTTGTCATTTGCTGATATAGAGATATTTTCTTAAGAATTGAGAACCTAAATTCAAACCAAAGGGGGAAAGCCATGCGGGTTTTTAAATGGATTATTGGAATCCTTCTGGGATTGATCCTGGTGATCATCGTCGGTGCTTACGCTTACCTGAGATCGACGCTGCCGGATTATAGCGGAAAAATTTCCGTCCAGGGTCTAATGAAACCGGTCGATATTATCCGCGACTCCTACGGTATGCCCCATATTTATGCGCAGACGGATCAAGACGGCTATTTCGCTCTGGGCTTTTGTATGGCCCAGGACCGGCTTTTTCATATGGATCTAATGCGCCGGGCTGCCCGGGGACAGCTGGCCGAGATTATGGGCAAAGATCTCGTTTCAGTTGACAAGTTTTTCAGAACAATTACTGCCGGAAAATCTGTTGAAGACATCGCCGCAGCGTATACACCTGAAACCCTTTCTGCGGCCCAGGCCTATGCAGACGGCGTCAACTACTTTATTGCGCATCACAAGGGGCCGCTTCCGATTGAATTTACGATCTTAGGCTATACGCCCCAACCCTGGCAGGCATCCGATGGCGTGGCCGTCCATTACCTTATGTCCAAAGACCTTAACGTTGCTTTTAGCCATGAAATGTTACATGCGGCTGTTATCGAAAAAGTTGGGGAAAAGTTGGCGCAAGAAATTTTCCCGGATTATCTTGAGGGATATCCGCTGATTATCCCTCAGGGTTCCGCGGCACTTGAATTTCTTAAAACACTGAATCTGGCCGCCGAGTTGTGCGGGGCCGAAGGGGGCGGCGCCAGCAACAGCTGGGTTGTCTCGGGAAAAAAGTCGGTTGCCGGCGAGCCGATTCTGGCCAACGATCCCCATCTGGGCCACGGGTTGCCCGGCATCTGGTATGAAGCCCATCTGGTGACGCCCTCGATGAATGTTTCCGGTGCATTGCTCCCCGGCATACCTTTTATCGTTATTGGAGCCAATGAGCACGTGGCCTGGGGCTTTACCAATGTTATGGCGGACGACACAGACTTTTACATCGAAAAGCTAAACCCCGCCAACCCCGATCAATATGAGTTTATGGGGCGCTGGGAAGACATGCGGATCAAAGATGAAGGGTGCCGATGATATTCAATTCAAAGTGAAGCTTACCCGACATGGCCCGATCATCGATGAGCTCAACCCTTATAAAGAGGCAAAAAACACGGCCATTGCCATGCGATGGACGGCTTATGATACGCTTCAGGCTTCCCCTTTTTTTGAACTCAACACCGCCAAAAGCATCGATGATATCGAAAAGGCGGCAGCGTCTTTCAAGTGCCCCGGTCAAAACTGGGTCTATGCCGATGACAGGGGCAACATCGGTTATTGGGCGGCTGTTGCGATCCCCATTCGAGACGGGTTTTCGGGAGCCATTCCGGTACCCGGCTGGGACGGGAAACATGAGTGGAAAGGTTATGTTCCAACCGACCAACAGCCGCACATGAGAAATCCAGACCGGGGATGGATCGCTACGGCCAACAACCAGATTGTAGGCGATGACTACCCGTATCCCATATCTCACTATTACGCCATGCCGGATCGATTTGTCCGTATAAAAGAAATGATTACAGCCAAACAGAAGTTCAACACCCAGGATTTTGCTAAAATGCAAGCCGATTTTTTTGTTGTTCTGGCCAAGGAGTGGGTCCCGATGATGCTGCCATCTTTATCTTTATCCGGAAAACAGTTTTCAGAACAGGAAAAAAGGGCCATCGCTGCCTTAAAAAGCTGGAATTTTATCGCCGGCGCCGATGACGTCGCGCCCATGATCTTTCATGCAACCATCAATGAAATGGTCAAAAATACGTTCAAAAAAAGACTCGGAGAAGATCTCTATGGCCAATACATAAAGAATTACTATATGGTATTTAATGCCATGCGGAATCTGATTGGCGCGGGCGAAAGCGCCTGGTTTGACGATCCGGATACCGCTGAAAAGGAAGGTATCAACGACATCATCGGCAAAAGCTTTAGCGAAGCCATCGTTTATCTTAACGAAAAAATGGGCTCGGATGTCGACGATTGGAAGTGGGGTAAGCTTCACACTCTGACGCTTTATCACCCCTTCGGTAAAAAGTCGTCGCTTATGGGGTACTTCATGAACATCGGGCCATATCCCATGGGCGGGAGTCTTGCCACCGTGAATCCCCAGCCTTACAAACTCACGGACCTTTGGGAAATTTACCACGGTGCTTCGCTGCGGTATATTATCGATTTTGCCGAACGGAAAAATTCGCGGCGGGTGATTCCGGCGGGAATTTCAGGAAACTTTATGAGCCCGCATTATGCGGACCAGGCCGAACTCTGGCGCACGGGAAAATACAGACCATTTGTTTTAGACCGCCAAAGCGTCGAAGCCGATGCACGTTACAGGCTAAAGATGCTGCCCGAATAAAAACCAAA
>JARRJQ010000117.1:8363-19577 GCA_037388985.1 Desulfobacterales bacterium
CTGGTGACTGATCAAAAAGATCTGATAATCAGGTTGCGTCGTGACCTGCACCGGATTCCGGAGACAGCTTACCCGGAAAAGAAAATGTCCGCATATGTCACGAATTATCTGAACAAACTGCCGCTCGAAGTAAAGACCGGAATGGCCCGCTACGGTGCGGTTGGGCTGCTGAAAACCGATCGGCCGGGTCCGACGTTAATGATCCGCGCTGATATGGATGCCCTGCCGTTAAAGGAGGATACGGGACTTGCCTTTGCATCCGAACATGAAGGTGTGATGCATGCATGCGGTCATGACGCACATATGGCAATGGTTTTAGGGGCCGCAACCGTTTTGAGCAGAATCAAAGATGAACTCACAGGCAATATCAAATTTTTATTCCAGCCGGCCGAAGAAGGAGCCGGCGGAGCCAAACCCATGATTGAGGCCGGTGTGATGGAAAGTCCAAAGGTGGACTATTCCATCGCCTGCCATATGTGGCCTGATATTGCGGAAGGGACCATCGGCATAAGGCCGGGTCCTTTTATGGCTGCTATGGATCAGTTTGATATTAAAATAAAGGGGAAAGGGGGGCATGGGGCCATGCCGCACCTGTGTGTTGACGCTCTTGAAGTGGGCACCCAGGTGGTCAATGCCCTCCAACGGATCTCCAGCCGGCATACGGATCCTTTAGAACCGATCGTGGTCACCGTCGGTACATTTCACGCCGGAACAGCCTTTAACATTATTCCCGCTGAAGCCGAACTCAGCGGAACCACGCGGACGTTTAATCCGGATATCTATAATTCCTGGGAAGCGCGAATCGAAAAAGTGGTCCATGGTGTGTGCGAATCGATGGGCAGCGAATTTGAACTGAAATACCGCCAGCGGCATCCGGTCTTGATTAACGATGAATCCATGGCCGAGATCGTGCGTCGCTGTGCGGAAAAAGTGGTTGGCGAAGATCGAGTCGTTGTGCCCCAAAAGACCATGGGGGGTGAAGATTTTTCTTTTTATCTGCAAAAATCCAAAGGATGTTTTTTTGCCCTCGGCGTGGGCCGTGAAGGCGCTGTGTCTGTTCACAATCCGTCATTTGATTTCAATGAGGATGTCATGCTGCTGGGCGTGGAAACGCATTGCCGGGTCGCAATTGAATTGCTTAGAACTAGTTTCAAAACCCCATCTAATATCCGATAGCTGCGTTGTCCCGCGAATTGAAATGCTCACGTACTGACGTGTACGCTCCGCTTTCAATCCGCGAGACGCCTTGCCCTCGAACATGATCTGGGATTTTGAAACCACTTCAAAATAGCCGCAAAATCCTACTTGAATTCTGCCGCAATTTTTTCATTGACGCCGAAAATGTAAGCGATTAACGCCGCACGCATCCACATGCCATTGCGTTCCTGTTTCCAGTAGACCGCACGCGGATCTTTGTCGACCTCGACATCGATCTCATAGCGGCGCGGCAGCGGGTGCATGACAACGCAATGGGATTGGATCACTTCCTGCGCCGGGGCCTCCGCGTACTCTTTTTGAATGCGGGTCATGTAAATGGCGTCCACCAGGGGCATGACACTGGCAAAATCATCGGTTTCGTGAAACCGGATGCCATGTTTGGTGAGGAAGCTTTTGATATCATCTTTCATGCGAAATATTTCGGGCGAGACAAAATACAGAGTGACATTTTTATAATTTCGCATCAAATAGCTCAGCGAGCGAACAGTCCTTCCGCGTTTTAAGTCGCCTACCATGGCAATTTTTTTGCCGTCCAGACCACCGATGTTTCGAAAAGAGCGCTCCAGGGTGTAGATGTCGAGCAGAGCCTGGGTCGGGTGCTGGTCAGGCCCGGAACCGCCGTTGATAACACCGACGGGTAGCTTGTTTTGATTTAAAATCCAGGCAGTTTTTTCGGCAAACCCGGCCTCCGGGTGCCGGATGATGATCAAATCCACATAGCTGGCGAAGGTGCGAATGGTATCCTCCTGGGATTCGCCTTTCACCTCCGAGCTGGTGGTGGTGCCGCGAATTTCGGAGATTTTCATGCCCAGGATATGGCAGGCATTTAGAAACGAAATAAAGGTTCGGGTGGAGGGCTGCACAAAATACAGCATGGCGCGCTTATGGGCCAGCAGACTGCTTAACTTTCGGGCGCCCATTTTGGTCAGGGCCATGCGGCGAATCTGGGTGGCCAGCAGGCACATATTATCCAAAAACTCGCGATCAAATTGCTGGGCAAACAAAATGTCAATCATCCGCCCGTTTCGCATAAAGAAATCCAGCTTGGCGCTTTTTTCGATCTTATAAAATTCGTCCCATCCTTTATAGGTTTGAATCGTGACTTCTTCTGGCTTGTCCATGATGCCGGCCCTTTCTTTTTTGCTTTGGATGGTTTTATCTGAGTTTCCAGCCTCTGTTATTTTTAAATGAATGCGACCGGTTTTGCAATAAGCGGTTTTAATTTCTAGAAAATATCGGCTACCACTGAACGGTACCATCCAATATTGGATCCATTCAGCCAATAGCAGGTGGCGGGGCCTTCGATAATTCCATCGCTGACATTTATTGCGTCCGCCGATGACAAAATTTGCCCTCCTGCGGAGAAACCAAAAAGCATCTCCAATTTATCCATTTGAATTTACCAAGGCAATGGCCAACACCTTGTGGGGCAAAATAGTTCTGGGCCTGCTGTCGGTCGTACTGCTGCCGATCGGAATTTATCTGTATATTAGACAGCAACTCGCGGAACGGCGAGCCTATCGAGATCTACGGTATATGGCGAAGTATGACCCGAATTTTGGTTGGTTGCGGGCCAAAGAGCGAATTATCGATTGCTTTCATCGGGTTCATAATGCCTTGAGTGCAGAAGATATCTCCGAAGTCAGCGATGTGATGACCGACTGGTACTGGCAAAACCAGCAACTGGTCCGGTTAGACAAGTGGCAAAAGCAGGGCCTTTACAATGTCTGTGATGTGAGAAAAATTCGCACCATCCGCCCGCTTCTCTTTATCCACCGCAATGAAGACATCGGGCATGGGGGCTCCCTGCTGGTGGTCTCCATTACTGCCAATATGCTAGATTACCTGGCCAAACGCGATACAGACATCGTGGTTGCCGGCCATAAGAAATATAAAGACCTTGAAACGATCTGGTCTTTTACCATGGCCGACGGCCAATGGCGGGTTTCTAACGTAAAGGAGGCCAGGTATGAATTTGAATATATTTTTCAGGTCAAAAAACTGCCCAAAATTGAATCTACAATTCTAAGCCAGGAAATTCCCGACTGATTCAGAGCTTAGCGCAAGAGCCGAAAGCTGTCTGGATTAAAATGTAAAAAAGCCTTGACAAAAATCTTGTTTGTTTTATAATTCGATATATGTCGAATAATAAAATTAATAAGCTTGAAAAATATGCCGAGGTTTTTAAGGCATTGTCCAACCCGAACCGGTTAAAGATATTTTTTAGCCTGGCAACCTGTTGTACACCCGGTACCATCGGGATTATCGACTCCGACAATACGGCCTGTGTGGGGGATATCGGCAAAGACCTGGATATTGTGCCGTCCACCGTCTCCCATCATATCAAAGAATTGCGCCGGGCAGGCCTGATCAAAACCAATCGAAGGGGTCAGAACATCGAATGCTGGGTGGACCCTGAGATTTTGGAAGAATTAAAAACTTTTTTCTCGTTTTAGCGGGACTGCGCTTTCCCGACTTGTCCCGCCATAGCCCGACGCTCCTCGAAAGGCGACGGCGTATCGGCCTGCGCCTTACCCTTGAACCTGATCTGAGGTTTTGAAACCACTTTTAAGGAGGGAATACAATCATGGAAACAAAAAATTCTGAGCAAATCCGGAAGTCGGTCAGAAGCCGATACGGTGAAATTGCCAAACAGGGTACTTCCGGATGCGGCTGTGGCCCGGTTTCATCCTGCTGCGGCGGCACTCTGGGGCCTATTGAAAAAATATCTTCGGCCCTTGGCTACACAAAGGAGCAGCTGGACAGCGTGCCGGAAGGTGCCAATCTGGGGCTGGGTTGCGGCAATCCCCAGGCGATTGCTTCACTGAAACAGGGCGAGACGGTTTTGGATCTGGGAAGCGGCGGCGGATTTGATTGCTTTCTGGCGGCCAATTCGGTGGGCGAATCCGGCCGGGTTATCGGTGTGGATATGACTGCGGATATGGTCAGCAAAGCGCGGCAAAACGCCGCAAAGCTGGGCGCTAAAAATGTAGAATTCAGGCTGGGTGAAATCGAGCATCTGCCGGTGGCCGATGGAAGCGTCGATGTGATCATCTCAAATTGCGTCATCAACCTTTCTCCTGAGAAAATCAATGTGTTCCGGGAAGCCTTTCGGGTGCTCAAGCCCGGCGGCCGCCTGGCCATATTAGACGTGGTGGCACTGAAAACCCTGCCCGAAGAAATTAAAAATGATCTATCTCTGATATCTGGTTGCGTGGGGGGCACGGAGAAAATTGAAGACATTGCTGGAATGCTTCAGAAAGCCGGCTTCAGAGAAATCGACATACAGCCCAAAGCCGAGAGCCGTGAAAGTATTCGGCAGTGGTTTCCGGGGCGGAATCTGGAAGACTATGTTGCTTCTGCAACAATCGAGGCTAAAAAACCTTAACTTGAATATGTTAGAAGAAATTGCTGCGGTTATCAAAGCACTTAACCAAAAAGGCGAATTATTCCGATTTTCAAATTAAATTAACTTAAACTGGCTTCAGAAGGAGGGTGTGATGAAACCTTTTTCCAAAGGACTCGACACCGAAACCCAATTACTGGTGGCCATGGGTTCGGCCGTGGCATCCGGCTGCATTCCCTGCCTTGAAAGCATCACCGGCCTGGCCCGTGAAGAAGGCATCGATGAAAAAAAGATGCGGGCCGCCGCCATCATCGGCCAGTTTGTCAAGGATCAACCGGCAAATAACATGAAAATTACCGCCGACCGTCTTCTGGGCACCCATCTTCAATCGGCAGCTGCCCGGGTTAGCTGCCCAATGGAGTCGGAGGAGACTTCGGAAGCAGGGGATCCTAATGAATCAAATCCAAGAAAGGCATGTGGATGTGCATAACCGTGAGAACTATCCAGGAATATAGATACGGAAACAGAGTCCGTTTGTCGCTCGCTTTTTCTTGCTTCATCTTGGGCAATAGGCGGATTTGCCTTGCATAACCGGTTGAAAGCATGCATCGCATCTCGGGCAGCCTTATTTTTTTCTTGACATTTAGTTTCACTGTCTTTAAAGTGCGCCTCCATGAGTACCGAACGGAAAAATACCTTTAAGAACTCACTTGGCAACTGGTGGTGGCTCAGCTCTGACCCGGGGGCGAGCCTGCCGATCTAGACTGATATCATAATTTAATCAACAAACCGTGGGCACCCCCAGAAGGTCCCACGGTTTTTTTATGTTTTTATGGCCGAGGGACCATTCGTCTCTCGGCCTTTTTTATTTGGAGACTAAAATTGAAAATAAAACCTGCATTTTCAGAATTTAAACAGAAGGCTCAAGAGGGAAATCTTATTCCCGTTTATCAGGAAATCCTGGCAGACACCGAGACGCCGGTTTCGGCCTATCTGAAGTTGAAAGATGATTCTTACTCTTATCTTCTTGAAAGCGCTGAAGGCGGAAAGCTCTGGGGGCGTTACAGTTTTATCGGCTTTATGCCTTATCTGCGCGTCATATTACGCGACAGCTATATGGAGATCCACGAGGGCCATGAAAAGAAAGTATTAAAAGGCGTCAAAAATCCTTTACACATATTAAGGAATTTAAGCGCAAAATTTAAACCGGTCTCTGTGAAGGATCTGCCGCCGTTTCAGGGCGGGCTTGTGGGATTTTTTAATTATGACCTTGTCAGAAAGTGGGAGCATCTTTCCGATATTTTGCCTGCGGACGGACTGCACCCGGAAGCCATTTTCATCGCCTGTCGTCTTTTGATTGTTTTCGATCACTTCACCCACACAATAAATGTGGTGGCATTCACCCATCTTGGTAAAGACTCTGATCTGCAAACGACTTACGACCGTGGATGTCAAGAAGTCGCGCAGACGATTGAAAAGCTTCAGCGCCCCCTGCCTGCCCTTGAGAGAGGAAAATCGATTTCGCTCTCCGATCTTAAGTCAAATTTTTCAAAACAAAACTTCAAAGATGCCGTCTGTAAAGCCAAGGATTACATCGTTGCCGGTGAAGCGATTCAGATTGTGCTCTCTCAGAAATTTTCAGGAACCATATCCGGCGATGACTTCATCCTCTACCGCAATCTCAGAAGTGTGAATCCTTCGCCTTACATGTTTTACCTGAAGTTTGGAGATCTCAAACTAATCGGTGCATCCCCCGAAATACTGGTGCGGCTAACCGAGGGGAAGATCGAACTGCGACCTATCGCCGGTACCCGGCCCAGGGGTGCAACAGCCGAGGAAGATCAGGCGCTGGAAAAAGATCTTATGGCCGATCCCAAAGAGCGCGCCGAGCACATCATGCTGGTTGATCTGGGAAGAAACGATGTCGGCAAAGTAGCCGCTGCCGGTTCGGTAAAAGTGCCGCGACTTATGGAAATAGAGCGCTATTCGCACGTGATGCACATCGTATCGCAGGTAGAAGGAATCTTGAAACCGGATGCGGACGCCTTTGATCTGTTTATGTCCGCATTTCCGGCCGGAACCGTCAGCGGTGCCCCCAAGATTCGTGCGATGGAAATTATCAGCGAACTGGAACCCTGTGCACGGGAGTCTTACGCCGGGGCGGTCGGCTATTTCGGGTTCAACGGTAACATGGACTTTTGCATCACCATTCGCACCATTACAATCGCGAAAAACAGGATTTCTGTTCAGGTCGGCGCCGGTATTGTTGCCGACTCGTCTCCTGAAAATGAGTATGAGGAGACATTAAAAAAGGCCGATGCCATGTTTAAAGCCATCGAAAAGGTCAAAGACTATGATTTTGCTAATCGATAACTATGACTCCTTTACATACAACCTGGTTCAGATACTCGAACAGCTTGATCAAGAAGTAAAGGTCTTTCGAAACGACTGCATCGATATATCGCACATCGAAGCGCTGCACCCTTCAGCCGTAGTGATCTCGCCCGGACCGGGCACACCCGATAGCTCGGGAGTTTCCATTGAGGCCATCAATCGTCTGGGCTCAACGATTCGCATTCTGGGCGTATGTCTTGGGCATCAGGCCATTGCCGCGTCTTACGGCGCAAAGGTGGTCAGGGCCGATCGTATCATGCATGGCAAGACCTCCATGATTTTTCACGATGGGTGCAGCATCTTTAAAGGCCTGAGCAATCCGTTTGAGGCGGTGCGCTACCACTCACTGATCGTCAAAAAAGACAGCGTGCCCGATTGTCTTGAAATCAGTGCCTGGACTGAAACCGGTGAGATCATGGGCTTGCGGCACCGCAAATATCCGGTGGAGGGTGTTCAGTTTCACCCTGAATCTATTTTGACCAAAACGGGCATTGATATTTTACAAAATTTTTCAATAAACGGAGGAAAATACCATGATTAAAGAATTTATTTCAAAAGTCGTAAAAGGTGAAGATCTCACAGAGGCTGAGATGGAAACGGCCATGGATGAGATAATGAGCGGAACCGCCACACCGGCACAGATTGGAGCCTTTATCACAGCCTTGAGATTAAAAGGTGAGACCGTTGACGAGATTACCGGCGCAGCCAGAGCCATGCGGGCCAAAGCCATCAAAATCAACGTCAATAATCATTTGATCAACATTGACCGCGATGAGATCAATATCGATGATGAAACGATCCTCGATATTGTCGGCACCGGTGGTGACGGTACCCGGACGTTTAATGTATCCACCACAACAGCGTTTGTCGCTGCGGGCGGCGGTATAAAAGTAGCCAAGCATGGCAACCGGGCCGTCTCCAGTTTATGCGGAAGCGCGGATGTTCTCGAAAACCTGGGCGTAAATCTGGATGTCACCAGTACCGATGTTGAAAAATGCATCAAAGAGATCGGCATCGGATTTCTTTACGCCCCTATTTTTCACGGGGCAATGAAACATGCTGCAGGACCCAGACAGGAGATTGGCATCCGCAGCATTTTTAATCTCCTTGGCCCGGTGACCAATCCGGCCGGTGCCTCGGTTCAAGT
This sequence comes from Desulfobacterales bacterium, assembly GCA_037388985.1. Classification (GTDB taxonomy): domain Bacteria; phylum Desulfobacterota; class Desulfobacteria; order Desulfobacterales; family JAHEIW01; genus JAHEIW01. The sequence goes on from JARRJQ010000117.1 coordinate 16,469, forward strand.
GCTCGGCGTCTATGAACAAAGCCTGACGGATAAAATCGCTCAGGTCCTAAAACGGTTGGGAATCAAAGAAGCATTTGTGGTCTGCGGTGAAGGAACATTTGACGAAATCAGCATCTGCGGACCGACAAAGGTTGCGCATTTGAAAGACGGCAAGGTTAGCACATTTCAGATGACGCCGGAAGAGTATAGCTTTAAACGGGCCGGTCTGGAGGATATTGTCGGCGGCGATGCAAAGGAAAATGCAAATATTATCCGAAACATTCTAAAGGGTGAAAAGGGTCCGAAAAGAGATATGGTTTTGCTGAACGCATCCGCAGCCTTTGTTGCTGCGGGTCTAAGTGAAGATTTTAGAGCCGGTATCCAGATCGCAGCCGATTCCATAGATTCGGGCAAAGCTGGCGATAAGCTCGATAAATTGATTGAATTCACGTGCGATTGCAAACCCTTTGTACGCAGCGAACCATGAGGAGATTTGCATGCGTCGTCGACTATCAGAGATACTGGCCGAAAAGCGCAATGAAGTGGCCGGACTGAAAAAGTCCGTTCCCTTCAAAAGAGATGAGCAACCACAGCCTCCAAGAGATTTCAAGGCCGCCCTATCCATACCGCAAAAGATCAGCCTGATCGCTGAAATCAAGTTTGCCTCTCCTTCAGCCGGGCTCATCCGCCAGAAGGTTGACCCGATCGCTATTGGTCGTATCTATCAGGAAGCCGGGGCGGCTGCGATCTCTCTGCTGACGGATCAGCGATTTTTCCAGGGCGACCTGGAACAACTGCCGCGCCTGAAAAAGATGCTCTCTTTGCCCATCCTGCGAAAGGATTTTATCATCGATGAAGTTCAGGTTCGTGAAGCCTTTTTTTACGGCGCTGATGCCGTTTTGCTGATTGCGCGGATTCTATCACAACGGCAATTAGCAGAATTGAGGTCTCTGTGCCATGAATTGGGCATGGCCTGCTTAACCGAGGTACATGACAGGGATGACCTTGAAAAAGCAGTTGCCTGCGGGGCCGATATCATCGGGATCAACAACCGCGACCTGGATAGTCTTAAAGTCGATATCAATAAAACCTTTGAACTGGCACCTCTTGTGCCGGAAAACTGTGTCGTTGTCAGTGAAAGCGGCATCGAAGATGCAGCAGATATCCAGTCTTTAAAAGAAACAGGCATTCATGCAGTTTTAGTTGGATCTGCATTGATGAGGAGCTATGATATCTCAGCAAAGACAGCTGAACTGGTCAACGCCCAAGATTTGTGAGATGGATAACGTTGCGGTCAAAATATGCGGCATCACAAATTACGAAGATGCATCCATGGCTGTCGAGCTCGGTGCCGACGCCCTCGGGTTTATCTTTGCCAGCAGCCCAAGGCAGATTGCTCCTCAAAAAGCGCGTGAGATCATTGGTGGCATGCCGCCTTTTGTAAAGACAGTCGGTGTCTTTGTCAATGAAGGGCGTGCCGCAATCAGGCGGGTTATAAAATACTGCGGGCTTGACCTGGTTCAACTTCACGGAGATGAATCTGCGGACTTTTGTGATGCTTTGCTGCCTTACAGCATAAAGGCGCTCAGGATAGGGGATAGCCTGAGTCTTCCATCGATTAAGGCCTATCACGGAAAAGCCAGAGCGCTGCTCCTGGATACTTACTGCAAAGATAAAGCCGGCGGTACCGGCAAGACATTTGATTGGAAGCTTGCGCTAAAGATAAAAAAACTGGGGATACCCATTATTTTATCCGGCGGGTTGGCACCCGCAAATATCGGTGAGGCCATCAGCACCGTAAAACCCTATGCGGTTGATGTCAACAGCGGTGTCGAAGAGCGTCCAGGCAAAAAGGATTATGTCCTTATGAAAGATTTGATGCAAAAGGTTATGCGAAAAAATAGTTGGGAATAAAAGGGTCAGGAGAATTTGCTGATGATTGAAAGAGGTTATTATGGACAGTTCGGCGGAGCATTTATACCCGAAATCCTGGTTTCGACATTTGAACAACTTGTTGCGGCGTTTCAAGAGGCTAAGGCCGATCCAGATTTCTGGAAAGAATACGAATATCTGATGTCCACCTATTCGTGCCGCCCAACCCCTCTTACATTTGCTGAAAATCTCACAAGGCATTTTGCAGGACCGCTTATCTATATCAAGAGAGAAGATTTGAATCATACCGGTGCGCATAAGGCCAATAATGTCATGGGACAGGGTCTTCTGGTAAAACGTATGGGGAAAAGTCGAGTAATTGCCGAGACCGGTGCCGGCCAGCACGGAGTGGCGACAGCTACCATGGCCGCTAAATTCGGATTCAGTTGTACGATCTATATGGGGGAAAAGGACGTTGCCAGACAGAGGCCAAATGTCTTCTGGATGGAGCGCCTCGGCGCCCGTGTCGTTACCGTTAAAGATGGTAAAAAAACATTGAAAGACGCCATTAATGAGGCATTGCGCGATTGGGCAGCCAATATGGACGATACCCACTATGTTCTCGGAACGGCATGCGGCGCTCATCCGTTTCCTGAGATGGTTTCCTATTTCCAATCAATTATCGGCCGCGAGGCCCGCGGGCAGATCATGGACCGGGAAGGCCGACTTCCCACTTGCGTTTATGCGTGTGTCGGGGGTGGTTCCAATGCTCTGGGGATCTTCAGCGACTTTTTGGATGATGCGGTAGAACTGGTCGGCGTAGAGGCAGGCGGCAAGGGTTTGGAAACGGGCCGGCATGCGTCACGCCTGGCGTCTACAGTCGGTGCCCCTGGAATCGCTCAGGGGTATAAAACCTATTTTCTGCAAACCGGCGATGGGCAGATGAAAGAGACACATAGTGGCAGCGGGGTTGGATTACATCGGAGTGTCACCGATTCTTGCCTCGCTGCGGGAAAAGAGAAGAGTGCGGTTTGAAGCTGCTACCGACCGGGAGGTATTGGATGCCTTCTCGCTGACACTCGAAAAAGAAGGGCTGATTCCTGCCCTGGAGGCTTCACATGCTTTTGCGCAGGCATACAAGGAAGCCCCTGATCTCGGCAAACATGATATCATTTTGATCAACCAGTCAGGCAGGGGCGATAAAGACATTTTCACGGTAGCCGATGCCTTTGGTGACCCGCAATGGTTTAAATTTATC
>JARRJQ010000118.1:0-7677 GCA_037388985.1 Desulfobacterales bacterium
GCACTTTCGTGCTATCGTGGTGAATAAATTTTCAGAAAGCTTCGAGGATGATGCAATAGATGATAAAAACATTGATATGTCACGGGGATAGCCTGACAGAAGCCTCCGAGCTGGAGCATCGGTTTATCTGGCCTTCATTGGTTGAAAAGAGACTGCAACTAAAGATAATCAACAGCGGTATCTCCGGAGATACGACTGGCGGACTGCTGAGTCGCTTTTACCCCAGCGTTGTTCAACAACAGCCTGATTTTGTCCTTATTATGGGCGGCACCAATGACTTGTGGTGGGATCTTGACTTGAACCTGATTCGAGCCAATGTTTTTACCATGACCTGTCAGGCTGAGCATCACGCGATCGTCCCGCTGGTCGGGCTTCCACCACCGATCGTTATCGAGAGAGCGCTCGATCAGGATTTTGCGGCACCGGATTGCGGATATGAAGCGTGTTTAGCAAAATTGGCTGAACTGGTAAAGGCCATCGCCATATCTGCTGAACAAAACGCGATTGCCTGTCTTGATTTTTACCACCCCTTTTTCGATGAAACCGGTGTCGTCCAGGACAGATATTTTCTGGAAGATGGTCTGCATCCCAATGAAGCGGGACACCTGCTGATGGCGGAAAAAGCGGTCGAATTGCTGCAAAGACGATTCAATTTCTCCTGATCAGCAAGGCCAAAAATTGGTCTCCAATTTTTGACTGTTAATATATTGGCTATCGCCATGACCTCCCCTCGATCAAAAATAGAAAGCCGCTATCGTTCGTTGCTGCAAAAGGCAGTCAGACGTGGAAATGTGGATCTTGTTTTCACCACCAGTGCGTTTCTCGAATCACTCGGTTCAAGAGACAAAAATTGGTATCGAGCACAAACGGCCATCATCACATTTGAAGAATGCTGGCCGCTGGGAGCAAAATTAATTTTCAACAAGAAATTTCACAGCAAAGTCGCCGCTTTAATCCGCGTCGCACGCTCCGTCAAGGCCCGGGATGCCACCGGCCTTGGATACCTCGCCTATCGGCTGTACCAGGGAGACAGTTCCGTTCTGGATGGCAGCGACGACGATAAAGCAATCAAGATTGTGTCCAATGCCATTCATCGGCCGGATGACTTTTGGCAATGGGTTGCCTGGCAAAAAGCATCTGACCGCCAAAAAATTTTAATCACAAACGCCACCCGGTTCGAAAGGATCGGCCTACCTCATGATAAGGCCGTCCTTCAAGCAGCTGCATATCTGACACTCACCGCTGAATTTCCGCCATTAAAAGAGCAGCTGCCTCTTGATCCGAAATTTCCGTACTGGATTGCTCTGGACAACCACACACCAGAGGGCCATCAGGCCCTGAAGGATATCGCCCGGGATCTCCATATCTCCCCCTCGCAGCTGGAGTGGACGTTTTTTTATTTTGAAGGTGCATTAACCAACGGAGAAACCCCCTCAAAATGGTGGGACCGACACTGCCGGTGGCATTTTCAAAAAATAGATCTGCCCGCTGAAGAAGCCCACCTGCTCTGGAATCCCGCCAAAGTTCAACTTGAAGAGACCCTCGCGCCAGAAAGCCGCCAATTGCAAAATGTGCTATACCGCTGGAAATTGTCCAATCAAGAGCGCATTGAATTGCTTAAAAAACAGGTTCAACTGTATCTGGATCATATGGATGAAATCCAAGGCGGCCAACGGGATTTGTTTTAAAAACGCAGCTCTGTCCATCGTACGGAAATGCAGATGAGTGAATCCCGCAAAGTCAATTCAAATGAAGAAATATGTCCGCTACCGCCGCGCATTCTTAGGCAAATAGCCCCATAAGCCAGGCGCGTATGTCAGCGACTTCTTCCTTACAAACGCTGTGTAAAATGGGATATTCATGCCAGCTGACCGCATAGCCCAGACGGGTTAGCTCCTGGCGGGTTTCAATTGCGCTGGCCAGCGGAATGACGGGATCCATTTGCCCGTGAGCCATCATGATCGGAACTTCCCGATTCACGGCGCTGAGCGCTGTGGAGCGATCGTCTAACGTCGGCAGGTGCATGGACATGGCCAAAATGCCGGCCAGCCGTTTTTGAAAATGCAGACCTGCATGCAGGGCAATGGCGCCTCCCTGGGAAAAACCGGCCAGCACAATCCGATCCGAAGCCAGTCCGGATCGCAATTCGTTTTCGATCAGATCTTCCAGCATCTCCACCGATTCGAGAAACTGTTCTTTGTCCACTGAGTCTATGTTCAGGTTTAGATCGAAGATGTCAAACCAGGCCCGCATCACCATGCCGGCGTTGATTGTGACAGCACGCGCGGGCGCATGGGGAAACACAAAACGAACCGGCAGTGAATCCGGCAACTGCAGCTCCGGTACGATCGCCTCAAAATCATGGCCGTCGGCACCCAGGCCGTGCAGCCAGATAATGCTTGCGGCCGGCCTGCCGGATGGATTGACTTCTATGCAGTCAAGTAAAGCTGAATTCAATGGATTGCCTCCATTCTCAGGCTTGATTAAAAATGGTTTCAAAACCCCATCTGCCCGCTCAATGAAGCGTGAACCTTGAATCTGATCTGAGGTTTTGGAACCACTTCTATCCGCTTGGACGTTAATCATGATTAGCTTGACAATTCCCCATCTGAATGTCAAATTTAAATCATGATCGAATCCGCAATCCAAATCGACAAATTACCCGAATTGAAAAATCCGTTGTTGATCGCCGGTTTTGAAGGCTGGGGCAATGCACTAAAAATATCAAGCGGAATGGCAGACTATCTCGTTCGTAAATTTAGCGCACACCGATTTGCCGGAATTAATCCGGACTTGTTTTTCCGCTACGATGAGATGCGGCCGGTTGTGCATATCGAAGAAGGTGCGCTTAAGAGTGTCACACCTCCCGGAGGCACTTTCTACGCTGCGCAAACCGCATCTGGAGCACGTGACCTGGTGATTCTGAAATCAGATGAGCCGCAACTTCGTTGGTCCGGCTTTGTGCAAGAGCTATTTAATCTTTGCCACCGCCTTAATATTAGCTCCATTATCACCATCGGCAGCATGTATGACCATGTCCTTCACACGGACAGATTCGTATCGGCTATCGCTTCCGACGCTGCCATGATTTCCGGGCTGAGACAAAAAGGCATCAACTCGATCTCCTATCAGGGTCCCGGAGCCATTCATTCCTCCATCCATGCGGAGGGATTGAAAAGAAATTGTACGTGCCTGAGTTTATGGTGTCATTGCCCGCTATATCTTCAGGGCACCACCCATTTTGGCATTTTAGCTCACCTGGGAAAATTGCTTGCTTCTTTAGGCGGCTTCGAGCTTAACACCGAAGATCTGGAGGCCAACTGGGAAAAATTGAGCATCCAAATCGAAAAGCTCATCGACAATAATACGGAACTTCAGGCGGTAGTCAGGGAACTTCGCAAGGCAAAGACTCGCGGATCGGACATTGCCATGAAGGGCGCTGTGAAAGATGAAAAAATAATTAATATCCAGGATTTTTTACAGCCCAAGTAACCGCTCGCTTTCCCCGGATCTCCGTTCAATCCTTCATCTCAACAGATGCCACTGCCCCCCCAAAATATCAGTAAAGACCCTGGCGCCCGCGAAAGGTGGTCACCCGCTGCCGGTGGGACTGCACCGGGCTGCGAGATGCGTTTGGCCGGTGATCGACGCTGAATTTTCGGACAAAGCGATTATAAAGTGTCGGTTTGTGTTTGTAAGGCTGCCTTTTGTGATGCAGGCCCCCGTGATAGTAGTAATAATAATCTTTATAATGAATCTTGCGGGGATAACGGTAGCCGTAATAGGGGGAATAATACCCATAAGCGTAATTGCTTGAGTTATCATTGTTGACATCTTCAGCGGCGGCTTCTGCATCCTGCAGGATCCGGTCGGCTTCCCGAAGCGCCGCTTCAGCTCTTGCATTGGCTTCTGCAATCCGCCGCTCGGCCGCCTGTTGCTGTTCCTGTAAAAAGGCTTCCCTTTCGGCCAGTTCCTGTCTGGCCGCTTCGAGCTCCTCCTTTTCGCGCCGTTGCAAATCGGCTTCTTCATCATAAGCTATTTCAGGCGTTTTCATAAGGAGCTTCGCTTGTTTCGGCGGCGCATAATTGGTAAAATACCGCACGCCGTTTTCATCCGTCCAGGAATAAATATCCGCATTGACTTCCAGAGTCGCAAAACCCGCAAATCCCAGAGCTGACAGCATCAATATTTTAAACCATTTCATGGGTGCCTCCTTTCAGCCCCTTTGGAACCGCTGATGGATACAGTAAAAGAATATCCATCATCCATATACAATAACCATGGTTTTCTCTCTGTAAATCAAATCGGGCCGCATTCGGTCCCCCGTACCGAATCAGCGCTCGTGGGCAGATTTTTAACAAGGCGCCATTAGAAGCGGAGATGCATGCTTAAAAATTCGGTTCACAAACACGCCCGGGCAACGCGTATTTAACCATAGAGACGACTGAAACGTCAAGTCAGTCGACAGCATTGCACAATTTCCGGTTACAAAAATAATTTTTTCAGGTTTATTCGCGGCGGACTCAACCTATATCCTCCGCTAATTGGCTCCGCGAGTTCGGGATACCTTCGAACCCAAACCGCCAACGATCTCGGAGGTTATTTTCTGGTGGATCCGTTCCTGCCGGTTGGTAAACACGCTCTGGTTAAGCTTACGAACCTGGCGGGCTTCTTCCAGAAAATAAGCTAAAATGTCAAGCTCACTTTTGATCGAACGCCCTGATCGTCGAGCCGCTTCAAGCCTCGCCAGAATGGTTATGATCCCGTAAAGATAAATGCTTAAGGTGGTCATGCGTCTCAGAAAAAATTCCTTCCGCTTAAGCGACTTTCCATGGAACAGAAGACCGATCACAATCATCAGTCGGATCCGGCGGGCGCTCGACTTCGCAAAGCGGGCAGCAAGCTTCATGATTTTTTCATTAGGCGCAATTGGCCAGCGGGTGCGGCGAAAGGTCTCTTTGAGCAGCATGACAAATTGAGACAGTTTTCCTGTTGCTGCGGTCTGCAAACCCTTGCTCAGGGTCCGCAGGACAAACAGGGCCGGATAAATGGAATGAATTTCAGTGGTGCCTTCAAAAATGGTCGTTACTCTGAAGTCCCGCATGCGTTTTTCATAAGGTTGTGTCGTTAAATAGCCCGACCCGCCGGCAACCTGCAGTGCGTCATAAATGGTATCCCAGGCTCGGGTGGTGCCAAACAATTTGCAATGCGAGCTTTCGATTGCCACAGCAGCGAAGGGATTGTTTTCAAGCATACCGGCGGTAAAAGCCGTCATCGCGGAGGTTACATACCCGTTGACATACGCTTTGACCATTTTTTCCTGGATGAGTTCAAACTGATTGATCGAGACTCCAAACTGAGTCCGGGTAGCCGACCGCTTGATCATGTCCCGCAACGATTGTTTCATCATCCCGGAGGATGCCGCACCCAGTGCCATCCGACCATAATTTAAGATAACCATGGCAATCTTAAATCCGTCGCCCGGTTGCCCCAGCAAATTTTCTTTCGGCACTTTTACGTCTTTAAACTCAATTGAGGCCGTGGAGCTGACCTTCAGACCCATTTTGGGCATTTCCTTGCCGATTTGTACGCCGTCCTGCGCAGTTTCCACAATAAACGCCCCCATAAAACCCGGTTTGTGCCGATCCATTTGCGCAAATACGGTCAGAGCGCCGGCATAGTTCGCATTGGTGATGTACGTCTTGGTTCCATTTAAAATATAATGACGGCCGTCTGCTGAAAGAGTTGCGGTGGTTTCGATGTTCTGCGCATCGGAGCCGATCCGCGGTTCAGTTAAAGCAAATGAGAAAATCATATCTCCGGATGCTGCCGGTACCAGATATTGACGTTTCTGTTGCTCATTGCCGAACAAAACAATGCCCTTAATACCAATGGAAAGGTGCGCCACGGCAAGAATCCCTAACGACATGTTTTGACTGACCAATGATTCGACGATGTGCAGGTACTGCCTCAGCCCCAGCTCAAGCCCACCGTACTGCCGGGGAACAGTCAGACCGAAAAATCCACTGCGGCGGAGTTTTTCCATTAGATCGGTCGGAACGGTTCCCTTTTCTTCCAGGTAGGATGGTGGATACTCAGAATTCAGCTCGAGGTATTTTTGAATAAAGCCGCCGGTGGTTTCATCGGCTTCAATTTCCCGGAAGCGGGTGAACCGATCGGCATCCAGCGAACCAAAATAGGCATTGACTAAAAAATCTTCATAGTTCATCTTTAAGCGCTTCCTTTCAGACACCGCCGGGCATTTTGAATCGCAAACATTGATTTGCAGCAATGCTTGATCAGTTGCCGGTTATACAGTAATCATTGCAGGGCTGAGGTCAAACCGAGATCGCTGAGGGTAACCCGCGCAAGCCCGGCAGTGATTTGCCGCCGTCAATATAAAGCTGTTACTTAGCAAAGGGCTTGAAAAATTTTAAAAACTTTAGGATGATGGAGATGGCTCTAATTAGAGATGGGCAGCAGAACCTTTGAATGAAAAGATTCCAAATTTAATGGACTGATTAAATGAAAATAAAAATTGAAAGCGAAAAAATTATCAAGGCAGTCAAAAAATTAGACGGCATTGAAATCGTACTGGAAAACCTTGAGGATGCCAAGGAGGCAATTCACCTTATTTTAGAGCGCAGCGGGTTGCTTGAGAAGCTCAAAGGCGGGAAATTTATTGATTTAAAGGTGACCTCTTTACAAAAGTATGAAACCACTGCTGTAGATTACAAGATGATATTTTTACTCGAATTCGTGTTTGAAGCGGATGTTTTGCTCAACGACAAGGTTGCGGTTATCAAAGAACTACAGGACTTCTTCAATAAAATGTAGTTTCCCCAGCGCATATTAATTTGACATTATTAGAAGTGGTTTAAAAACCTCAGATCATGTTCGAGAGCCCCGCCGTTATCGGCGGGACTTCGCGTCTGATTATCAGTAAATTATGGTGCTCAGCAAGCGCAGGCCGATCCGCCGTCGCCCTTTGACGAGTTGCAGGGCTATGGCGGGACAAGTAAAAAAGCGCAGTCCCGCCTGAGGCGGGATGAGCACCTAATTTAAAGAGGTCTGTGATGCACCTTAGTGTAATAAAATTGAAGCAAATCCCGCTTTGCGGGGCAACGCAGCTATCGGACATCAGATGGGGTTTTGAAACCACTTCTAAGCGCTGACCCTGGAAATAATTTCCCAGGCGTCGTCAGCTGTCTCAACATATTGAAATAGTTCTAAATCTTTTATAGAAATCGTTCCCTCCTCTACCAAGACGTTAAAATTAATTACCCGCTCCCAAAATTCTTTGCCGAACAACAAAATCGGCAGAGGAGACACCTTCTGCGTCTGAACCAGGGTCAAGGTCTCAAAAAGCTCGTCCAGGGTGCCGAACCCTCCCGGAAAAGCCACCAGAGCCTTGGCACGCTTTAAAAAATGCATCTTGCGTATCGCGAAATAATGAAACTGGAAACCTAACTCCGGTGTAATATAGGAGTTTGGAGCCTGCTCATGAGGCAGCACAATGTTCAGGCCGATACTCGGGATGCCGACTTCATGGGCGCCCCGGTTCGCAGCCTCCATGATACCGGCTCCCCCGCCGGTAATGACCACCATCATATCTTTGCCGGTGTTGCTCGAAATTAGGGCGCCAAGCTTGCGCGCTTCAGCATAATATCTGCTGTT
>JARRJQ010000119.1:0-7664 GCA_037388985.1 Desulfobacterales bacterium
ATCCTGGCCGAGTTTGCCAGTGTAGTGGATGCCGTAAAATGTACGGTGGAAATCCAAGAAGCGCTTGGCAAACGAAATTTCCGATTACCAGATGAGCGCAGGATGCAGTTTCGTATCGGAGTCAATCTTGGTGATGTGGTTGAAGAAGAAGGCCGCATTTATGGCGATGGCGTCAACATTGCCGCCCGGATCGAAGCTCTGTCTGAAGCCGGAGGCATCTGCATCTCGAGAAATGTTTTCGAGCAGGTCAAAAACAAACTGAAACTGGGCTATGAATATCTGGGTGAGCACACTGTTAAAAACATCCCGGAGCCCGTCCAGGCATACCGGATTCTGATGGAATCCAATTTAGCCGTGCCGGATAAAGGCGAAGGTCTTAAGACTCCCGAAAAGCCGTCTATAGCGGTGCTGCCTTTTGAAAACATCAGTGGAGACCCCGAGCAGGAGTACTTCAGCGACGGGATCACTGAGGAAATCATCACCGCACTCTCCAAGGTACCCAAGATGTTTGTCATTGCCCGCAATTCGACATTCACCTACAAGGGTAAACCGGTAAAGGTTCAAAAGGTGGGTGAAGAACTGGGCGTACAATACGTTCTGGAGGGCAGCGTCCGCAAGGCGGGCAATCGCGTACGAATAACCGCTCAGTTGGTGGAAACCATAGCAGGCCATCACCTGTGGGCGGAGAGATATGATCGCGACCTGAAAGACATCTTCGCCTTGCAGGATGAGATTACCTTCAAAATCCTGACTGCCCTTCAGGTGACACTTAAAGAAGGTGAGCGGGCACGCGTGTGGGCAACCAGAACGGACAATCTTGATGCCTTCTTAAAGTATTTACAGGCCCGGCAGTCCGCTGGACTCTTTAGCAGAGAAGGTTATGTTTTCGCCCGGCAGCTGGCCCAGGAAGCCATTAACCTGGATGAAAATTACTCCGATCCGTATGTGCTGATCGCCATAACCCACTGGTTCGATGCGCGATTAGGCTGGAGTGAATCCCGCTCGGAGTCATTTAAACAGGCTTATCTGAATACAAAGAAGGCTCAAGCCCTGGACGACTCCCATCCTGAGGTTCATATCTTACTGGGCGGCCTTCACCTGTACGAAAGGCAATATGAACAGGCGATCGCTGAAGGTCAGAAGGCCCTTGCTTTAGGCCCCAATGATGCGGACAACCATGCGACTATGGGCCATATCTTGCGTTTTGCCGGAAGGTTTGAGGAGGCAATTGTTTTGATTCAAAGAGCCATGCGCCTCCAGCCCAATCCTGCAAGCTGGTATTTAGGTGAGCTTGCAATGTGCTACTACTACGTCGGCAGGCATGCGGAAGCGATCAGATTGGGCGAACAACTCTACAGCCTTGCTGACAGCCGGGGAGAAAAATTCATTTCGTACTGGTATCATGCGATTTTGGCCATGAACTATATTCGTTTGGGCCGAAATCAGGAGGCTCGAAAAGCTGCTGCAGAAGTAAAACGGCTTTTTCCGGAGTACTCCCTGGAGTGGGACAGACAATTTAGCGTCTACAAAGACCCGGCTCACCTGGAGCGTCAGCATGAAGATCTCCGTAAGGCGGGGCTAAAGTAAGAAGGAGGGCATTGAATATGCCGGCAGAAGTTTATCGACGACTATGTGAAGCAATGGCAAAACGCGGCGGCGACTATCCGGGGATGGACATTCCCGAATTTTATGCTTTGGTCGAAGAGCTCTTCACCCCTGAAGAGGCGGAGGTCTTGGTTGCCATCCCTCGCGGTTACCATCCGGCGGGCGCTATCGCCGCAGAAATGGACAAACGAGAAGACGAGGTGGCGCCCATTTTGGAAGCCATGGCCGATAAAGGGCTCTGCAGCGCCGGCAAGATGGAAGACACCACCTTTTATGGCACCCTGGCATTAGGACCGGGAATTTTTGAATTTCAGTTTATGCGGGGAACCCACACCGCAAAAGATAAAAAGCTTGCCCGGCTCATTGTCGATTACAAGGCGGCTGTAGCCGCAGCTAAAGCACCACCGAAGGTGACGTTTCCAACGACGCGGGTCATTCCGGTGGATCGCAAAATACAGGCCGGCAACGCCATCCACACCTATGATCAGGTGGCAGCCTATATCAAAAAATACGAGCCGTTATCTGTGAGCACCTGCTACTGCCGCCATGAGGCAAAGCTGATCGATGAAAACGACGATTGCGGCAAACCCAATGAAGTCTGCATGCAGTTTGGAATGGGGGCCCAATTTGTCATCGACCGGGGCATGGGCCGCAAAATCTCCAAGGAGGAGGCTCTTGCTATTCTAAAAAAATGCGAGGAAGCCGGCCTGGTGCACTCAACCATAAACCGTCAGGAAATCGAGTGGCTGTGCAATTGCTGCAATGATCATTGTGTGATTTTAAAAAAGGCGCTGGCCCAGCCGAAGCCCGGCATCGCCCTTAACTCCGGTTTTCGGCCAGACATAAATCCGGAGCTATGCACGGCTGTTGGAATCTGCATCGAACGTTGTCCTGCGACTGCTCTGACCATGGGTCAAGACAATGTGCCGCAGGTTAATCTCGATCGTTGCATTGGCTGCGGTGTTTGCGCGTCGGGTTGCCCGGAAGAAGCCATTACACTGGTGGAACGGCCAGGTGCTCAGGCTCCACCTTTAGATCATAAAGCCCTTAAGGAGGCTATAAAAGCCAGCCAGGCGTAATCTGAATAGATTTCGTTTTCTGTCAAAAGGTTTCCGTCTCTATACCATTTGACTTAAACCCATCAAATTGGGTATGAAAACATTTAATAATCCTGCTCAACCACCGCCGCTGACCCGAAGCGCGCACTCATTTCTAAAATCGACACCGGTCTCACTTTTGATCTCCTGCACCTCTGAGCAGCAATAGCTAGAATTTCTCACCCTGTTTAAAACCCGCGGCAAAAGGAGGCGCTCCATGCCAAAAAATTTCAATGCCTGGCCGGATCAATGGCCGAAAACGCTCAATTACCCCGAACAGCCCGTCTATTCTTTTCTGGATAATACGGCAGCCCGCGTCCCCAACCGCCTGAGCATCATCTTTGGCGGAATGGAACTGACTTTCGGCGAATTGAAAAACCTCGCTGACCGATTTGCCAATGCTTTGACCGCAATGGGCCTGAAAAAAGGAGATCGGGTAGCCATTCACCTCCCCAATTGCCCTCAATTCGCAATCGCCTATTATGGCGCATTAAAAGCAGGGGCCACCTTCACCCCGCTCAGTCCGCTATTGGCTCCGCGGGAAGCACAATATCAGCTTAAAGATTCAGGAGCCAGGATTCTGATATCGCTTGACCTGATATATCCCGGAATTGCATCAATTATTGGTGAAACTGAAGTTGACAAAGTGATTACCACAAGCATTGCAGATTGCTACAATCCGGTTATTCAACCCCTGAAGCCGCTGGAAAAAATTCCGGTTCCCGACACCATTGACATGGCGCCGCTGCTCAAGGCGCATCCGCCCGAGGCGCCTGAAGTTGCAATTGATGTATTCAACGATCTGGCGCATCTTTCCTATACGGGCGGCACAACCGGGCTTTCCAAAGGGGTTATGCTTTCCCATTCCAATGTAGTAGCCAACGTTTTCCAGTATTCGAGCTGGTTTTCCGGGGCTCAAATCGAAATGATCGACGGTGTTGCGACCGCTGTCTATCCTCCGGGAGTTGATCCGGTGCGCGATCGCCCGATTACAGTTGACCGGGAAACCGCTTTGGTGGTGGTCCCGTGGTTTCACGCCATGGGAACCGTTGCGTATCTCAATAATATGGTTTTATCCGGGATTATCATGGTCGTTTTCCCTAGATTTGAACCGCAAGAATATATTGAAGGGGTTGGAAAATACAAAGCCACGATGTTAGGCGGGGCACCTCAGCTTTACATTCCCCTGGTGAATTTACCGAATTTTGATTCTTACGACCTTTCCAGCATCAAACTTGCGTCTTCTGGGGCTGCTCCTTTGGCCCTGCCGGTACTGGAAAAAATGCTGAATAAATTCTCAGGCATGGTTTGCGAAGCCTACGGTTTGACCGAGTGCACGATGGGCGCCACCGCCAATCCTCCCGATCGATCCCAAATTCGCATCGGCTCTGTGGGACTCCCTGTCTTTGATACCGAATGTAAGGTCGTCGATCTTGAAACCGGGGAAGACGTTCCCCCCAACCATGAAGGAGAGATCTGTATAAAAGGACCGCAGGTAATGAAAGGGTATTGGAACAAACCTGAAGAAACAGCAGTCGTTCTTAAAGGAGAGTGGCTCTACACCGGGGACATCGGTAAAGAAGACGAAGATGGGTATTTTTACATCACCGATCGCCGCAAAGATATGATCATCTACAAAGGCTATAATGTCTATCCGCGCGAGATCGAAGAAGTCATTTTCAAGCATACGGCCATTGAACAGTGTGCCGTAGTGGGACAGAAGGATATGAATGTCGGTGAATTGCCGGTAGCGTTTGTCCAGCTCAGACAGGGGACAGCGGTGACAGCTGAAGAATTAATGGAATATACCAATTCCCAAATTGCCGCTTATAAAAAGATAAGAAAAGTAAAATTCCTGGATGCCATCCCGGTCAGTCCTGCCGGAAAAGTGCTAAAACGGGAACTCAGAAAAATGTTGGAAGCAGAAGAATCCTGAAGAAAAAGGCAATTCCATTTTTTATAAAATCTATAAAAGTCGAAATTTGATTTTACATATCTGATTTCTGCGCTCTATCGAATAGTCCACATAATTGGTTCATCTGTTTGAAACCTTTGACTATGGAGGACTAATAATGGCTTTTTTGATAATCGCGGCAATCGTGTTGGCTGTTTTTGTGCTCCTCTATTTTGCCGCCCCGCAATATCTGCATAAAAAATTCATTAATGACCAGCGCAAGGAAGCCGGGATAACAGTTAAATCCGTAAAGATCCCGGGCTTTAACATTGTGTACGCAGAGGGAGGAAACGGCGATCCCATTATCATGCTCCATGGCTTCGGTGGAAGCAAGAATGACTGGCTGCAATTTGCAAAATACTTCACGTCAAATCACCGGGTAATACTGCCCGATCTCCCCGGCTTCGGGGACAGCACAAAACTCGAGTACGGGGAATTCGGCATCATGTTCCAGGTGGAGAAAGTGCATGAATTCGCAAAAGCATTACAGCTGGAAAAAATTCATCTGGTGGGGCACTCCATGGGTGGCAATATCGCGGGCAATTATGCGGTGACCTATCCGGAGATGGTAAGGAGCCTCGCGCTGATCGACGCCGCCCGCGTCATTACCCCGGAAAAAAGCGAATTCGACATCCTCATGGAAAAGGGCGTTAATCCATATATGATGAAAGACGTAAAGGACTTTGACAGGTTTATGGAATTCTTGTGTTACAAACCGCCGCGGATTCCTTCTTTTATGAAAAAATATATAGCGAAGCAGATGATAGCTACCTATGAATTATATGAAAAATCATTTAACGAAGAATGGGAAAAATCTATTTTCCCGGAAAGCAGGATAAGGGAAATTAAGGCCCCCACGTTAATTGTATGGGGGGATTCCGATAAAAATTTACATGTTTCCTCTGCTTATATATTTCAAAAAAATATAGAAAACTCCCGGGTGGTGATAATCGATAAATGCGGCCATATTCCAATTATGGAGAAACCCGAGGAAACCGCCTCGGCATACTCGGAATTTTTGAAGGAATCCGCAAGAACAGTGACCTAACCTGAAGCTGCACACGGATCGCTCGTACCTCGTGGCCTGTGAGCCGCGTTGTTATTCAAGGTACCTCCAACATATCGGTACTTTTTAAGGTCTAAAGATAGTTGTGTTTTTTTGGCATATCTGCAATTTGGGCAAAGTTTAGATATTCTCAGAGACTGTCGAAAAATCTAATCATCTTCCGCCAACTATTCCCATCAAATAAATTTGTTTGGATTAAAAAAATTGTTTGATTTCCGATTGTTCTATGCTAGGCAGAGATAAAGAGGAAAATTCAAATTTATCATCTGTTAGCGAGGAGCGATGGCTAAATACAAACGCTACGATTATAGGCAAAGCCTGATGATCCCGGTCTCGTTAGAAGAGCAGCTGATACCGGGCACCTTAGAGTTTGCCATTCATACGCTGGTGGAAAGGCGCATGGACATGTCGGTATTTGAGAGCCAATATAAAAATGACGCCACCGGCAGGAGCGCCTATGATCCGAAGATTTTGTTAAAAGTGGTGTTGTTGGGTTATTCGCGGGGTTTGATCTCATCGCGTGCGATTGAGCGGGCCTGCTGTGAGAATGTTTTGTTTATGGCCATGTCGTGTAATCAGAGACCGGATCACAGCACCATTGCCGCTTTTGTATCATCGATGAAAGACCAGATATTGCCTTTGTTTTGCAGCATTTTATTGGTGTGTGAGCAAGAAAATTTATTGGGCGGGACCTTTTTTGCGATAGACGGGGTAAAGCTGGGCTCTAATGCGTCAAAGGAGAGCAGCGGCAGGTTGTCGGATTTAAAAAAGAAAAAGGACAAAATCCAGCAAAAGGTCAAACGGCTGTTAAACGAACAAATTGATGCGGACAAAGATGACGATGATGATTTTGGCGGCCCATCAGCGCGTGAGCGACAAATTGACAAACTTAAAAAGCAAGCGGCTCGCATTGAAAGCTTTCTTAAGCAAAATGACAAAAAAATCGGAGAAAACAAAAAAGAGCTTCAAAGCAACGTGACCGACAACGATTCTGCCAAGATGCATACCTCCCACGGCATGGTGCAGGGATATAATGCGCAGGCGATCGTGGATTCAAAACACCAGGTCATTGTTCATGGTCAAGCGATTGGCAAGGGTTTGGATAATGCCAATTTGCCGCCGGTAGTCGATGGTGCCAAAGAAAACCTTGAACGCATCGGCAAAAGCAAAGACTATTTTAAAGGCAAGGTGCTAACGGCTGATTCAAGCTACCATAGCGTAACCAATATGGCCAAGTGCAACGAAGAAAAGATAGATGCCTATATTCCGGACAACAAATTTCGCAACCGCGATAAACGATTTGCCAGCCGGCTGGGCTATCGGCCCAGGTCAAAGAAGTTTACCTTTGCTGATTTTAAATATGATGGCGACAAAGATGAATATATCTGTCCCAATGGCAAGCACCTTAAGCCATTGGTCAAATCCGGGCGACATAAGGGTAAGCTTTTAAGAGTGTATAGGTGCAGCGAAAACGATTGCAAGCGCTGTCCAATCAGAGTCAAGTGTCTACAAAACAAAGATGCCAAAAGTCGCTATCTTTCCTATTATGCGGATGCATCGGGTAAAAGCATATCTCAGGCAATGGTGGCGAAAATCGAGAGCGAAAAAGGCCGTAAGATATATCCACTGCGAATCGGCATTGTTGAACCGGTATTTGCCAACATACGGGTACACAAAGGTATGGACAAATTTAGCTTAAGGGGCAAGATAAAAGTCAATATCCAGTGGTTGCTTTATTGCATGGTACATAACATAGAAAAGCTTGCCAATTACGGCTTTGCATAGGTTAGATCAAGCGGTCGAAACAAACAGATAATAAAATATAACCAATCACTGATTCAAAAAGTCAAAATCTTAGAAACCGTGAATATCGAGAGATGATTCGGTTTGTCAAAACAACTTTTCCGACAGTCTCTCAATGTATCACAGGTTGATGCAAGAC
>JARRJQ010000120.1:0-18175 GCA_037388985.1 Desulfobacterales bacterium
TTGTTGATGGTGGCGGTTGCCTCCTCGACGGTTTTCACTGTGGCCCTTGTTTTGGCGGTTACGATTACAGCTGCAGCGGATGCCTATCATTCCAGGGGGCGGTTGCAGGCGGTGGGCGTCAGGGTGCCGGAAGTGGTCCGGATTTCGCAGGGAAGGGATGGTCATTTTGATTTGCAGATTGAAAACCCTAAAATGGCCGTCGGACGCCTTCGGCTGGGTCTGGCGCTTCCGGAAGAACTTTATACACCGACAGCTGAAATGACGGTTGCCCTGCTGGAAGGTCATCCTTTTTCGTCAGTAACTTGGCCGCTTAAGGGTTTAAAGCAGGGACGCTATCATCTTGATACCTGTTATCTGGAGGCGGCAACTTTTTGGGGATTTTGGACAATCCGCACTGCGGTCGGGATCGACATGGAAATTCGTGTTTATCCCAACCTGTTTGACGAGCGCAAAAATTTAACCGGTCTTTTCCGTAATCGGAGTCTGGGTATTCACGCTCAGCGGCAAATTGGTAAAGGACGTGATTTTGAGCAGCTTAGGGAATATCTTCCCGGAGACAGCTTCGACGATATTCACTGGAAGACGACTGCCAAGCGCGGAGAACCGATAACAAAAGTTTATCAGATTGAACGCACCCAGCAGATATATGTCATCATCGATGCTTCACGGTTAAGTGCAAGGTCTGTGAAGGCAAATTGCCGGCCGGTAGAGACCGATGTGCAAACCCAGACGGATCATGCAGCGACGATGTTCCAGCGGTTTATCACAGCCGCGCTGATCATGGCGCTGGCAGCTGAACGGCAGGGGGATTTATTCGGTTTGCTGGTTTTTGACGATAAGGTTCGCTCTTATTTAAAGGCCAAGGCCGGCAAAGCCCATTACAATGTATGCCGCGATGGGCTTTACACAATGCAGCCCCAAAGCGTCTCGCCCGATTTTGCCGAATTGTTTACTTTCATCGGCACCAAAATTCGCCGGCGCGCTTTGCTGGTTTTTTTAACCCATTTAGATGATCCGATTCTGGCCGATAGTTTTACCCAATATATGGATTTAATCTCAAGGCGGCATGTGGTTGTGGTCAATATGTTTAGGCCAGGAATTGCAAAACCTATTTTTTCTTCAGGGTCGGTTTCATCGGTCAATGAGATCTATAACGCACTGGGTGGACACATGCTCTGGCGGCGGCTGCGAGAAACTCAAAAAATTTTGCAAAGACAGGGCGTCGCTTTTAATCTGTTGAATAATGATACCCTGTGCACCGATTTGGTTTCCCACTATTTGACGTTGAAAAAAAGGCAAATACTGTAAGAAACTATTATCTAATATTTTGAGTTTGAGTTGCCTAAAAGGCAATTCGTGATGGGTTAAATCCGGTTGTTAAAAATTCGAAATTCGAATATCGAAATTCGAAACAAATCCGAATTTCAAAATGACCAAAATTCAAAACTGTTTGAGCATTCGAATTTATGATTTTGAATTTGTTTCGGATTTCGTGCTTTGGTATTCGGATTTATTATTTATTCACCGATATTAAATGGACTGCGCGCAGAAAAGTTGAATATATTATTTCAAGGTGCGAGCTCTGAATGATCATAGATTTGCAAAAATTCATCACTGAAGAACGTTCATACTGGTCAGAGTTAGAAAATGAACTGGATCGGCTTGAGGCAAAACCGGAGTCGAGGTTAAGCCTTAGACATCTTGAGCGCTTCCATTATCTTTATCAGCGTGCATCTGCGGATCTGGCCAAAATTGCAACCTTTTCCGCAGAGCCGAATACCCGTCTTTATCTTGAATCTCTAGTGAGCAGGGCCTTTGGCGAGATTCATGAAATCCGCGAAAAACCATACCGGCTCAGACCGTTGCACTGGTTTTTCACGACCTTCCCGCAAACATTTCGAAAGAATATTCGCGCATTTTGGATCAGCCTACTGGTAATAACGGTGGGGGCCGTGTTTGGCGGCTTTACAATTGGGATCGATTCAAACGCCAAGCAAATACTTCTTCCTTTTTCGCATCTTCAAGGGGATCCATCCGACAGGGTAAAAAAGGAAGAAGGTGTGGATGCGGATCAACTTAGCGGAGCCAAGACCTCTTTTTCTTTTTTCTTAATGACACACAATACCAGGATTGCGATATTTACGCTCGCGCTCGGGATGACCTGGGGGATTGGCACGCTGGTTATGTTGTTTTATAACGGTGTCATCCTGGGAGCTGTGGCCATTGATTATGTGCTGGCAGGCGAGACCCCATTTCTGCTCGGCTGGTTGCTGCCTCATGGAGCAATTGAAATTCCGGCGATTTTGCTTGCCGGGCAGGCGGGAATTGTACTGGCCGGTGCCCTTTCGGATGGGGCAAACCCATATCCTTGCGGATGCGCTTGCGGGAGATATCCAATGACCTAGTAACACTTATATTCGGCGTAGCGCTGATGCTGGTCTGGGCAGGAATAGTTGAAGCCTTTTTCTCCCAATATCATGCACCGGTTTTACCTTACTCGATCAAGATTGGTTTCGGCGCTTTTGAGTTGGTTATTCTTGCACTGTTTTTGGGAAGGGCGGGGAGAAAGTCAGAGAATATAAATGCCTAAAATTTAAAAAGGAAATTTATGAGTCGTAAGAAATTTGCCAGAGACTTTGAGAAGCAAGTAGACGATTTATTCACGATATAAAATATTTAGTTTTATTTTAGATCATTTTAGGCATTTTAAATTTTAGCTCATTTATAGGTCCGTATCGAGTTGCTCAGGAAAGCTATTGTGATTGATAGAATTAACAGATTGACGATTAAGACCCCTGAAGGAATAAAATTTTCGTTGCGGCTTGCCGGGCCGGTTACGCGTTTTCTGTCATGGGCTGTTGATTTAGGAACTGTAGTTGCTATCATTTCGATTTTAAATGTCGCTTCGAGGATCCTTGGCGTTATGAGTCGCGATCTTGCGATGGCGGCAAATATTATTGCTTTTTTCGTTGTTTCCATTGGTTACGGAATTCTAACGGAGTGGTACTGGCAGGGGCAGACTTTGGGCAAAAAACTTATGCGCCTGAGGGTCATGGATGAACAAGGGCTACGGCTCCAATTCAGCCAGATTGTAATACGAAACCTTTTAAGAGTTATTGATAGTTTGCCGGCGCTGTACCTTGTCGGCGGTCTTGTTTGCCTGTTCAATAAGCGGGCTCAGCGGTTGGGGGACTTTGCGGCCAACACAATTGTCGTTTGGAGTCCGCGTGTCTTCGAACCGGATTTAAACCAGCTTTTAGAAAGTAAATATAATTCCTTTCGCGAATATCCTCATCTTGAAGCGCGCCTCAGACAACATACAACACCTGATGAAGCCCAGATCGCCGTGCAATCGATTGTGCGGCGAGATGGCCTGGATCCCCGGGCGCGGGTTGAACTTTTCCGCGAATTGACCTCTTATTTCAAAACCATTGTGAGCTTTCCGCAGGAGGCCACCGATGGTCTTTCCGATGAACAATACGTGCGCAATGTGGTCGAGGCGCTCTTTCGGCCAAAAGTGTCTTTGGAAATTCCAATTAAAAAAAGTATCCGAATAAGTCAGGGGACCGGCCAATAGTTTAGATTTTCTGGTATTTACAGAACTATAAATTTTACGTCATCATTCTAATCACTTCAAGCTTCCCTCACAAAAACCATTAAACTTACCCTTTCGATAAAAATGAACTTCTCGATTATACCACAAAGTGGTGATAATCACCGGATTAATCGCGTTCTTTTGATTTTGGCCGGGTTTCCGATCGAATCTCAAGATTCATATGTGGCGGGATCGCTATCCAAAAATAAGCAAACAAACGGCAAATGAGGCTGAGGAAAATGGTCAAAATTTTGTTGAATTATTATTATAAATTTAAGTTTTTAAGAGAAATGTCGATCTAACCTTATAGGTATTAAAATACCACCGGTGCTTATCCTGCAGGTCAAAAGAACCTCTAAACCAGAAGTGGTGACAAAATCTCAGATCAGGTTCAAGGGTAGGGTGTCGCCTAATCGAGAAGGCGCAATCCGTGCTCATTCTGGCAGATGAGCTGATTTATCGAAGCCTAAGGAACTAAAATAAATGACGGAAGCAATAAAGACAATGGACCAGGCGGTCAACGCTATGTCCGGCAGAGAAGGTAAATACCTGACTTTTAGCTTAGCTCAGGAAGATTACGGAATCGGAATTTTAAAAATAAAAGAGATTATTGGCATGTTGCCTGTCACATCCGTTCCCCAAACACCCGAATATGTCAAGGGGGTGATCAATCTGCGAGGCAAGGTCATTCCCGTAATTGACCTCAGGCTGCGGTTCGGGATGCAAGAAATCGATTACACCGAGCGCACATGTATCATCATAATTGAAGTTCAGGCTTCCCAGATGGGAAAATGCTGGGAAGTTAAAAATTGTGATAAAAAGGATTGCCCGGCTTATGAAAACAAGGACCTACGGTGTTGGATCATATCAGGAACTTTCTGTCCTGACGAGATCCAGGGTTCTTTTAATGAGAAAATAGATGCCTGTCGTAAGTGCGACTTTTATAGATTAACCAACGAGCATGTGGCAGTTATGACAATGGGAGTTGTTGTTGATTCGGTATCTGAAGTACTAAACATCAAAGCCGAAGATATTCAAGACCCGCCCACTTTCGGCACCAACCTGAATACGGACTATATTCTGGGTATGGCCAAGATGGATGGTGGTGTCAAGATTTTGCTCGATATTGATCGGGTGTTTAGCGGTAAACGGATTAGCATAATATAAAAGGCAGCTTAGACGAATATCTATTGGTCACTATTTTTTTGTCGGTTTCAATCGGAAATAACGGTCTAAGACGAGCCTTCAACGACCGATAGCGGGCAATGGATAATCAATTACCGAAGAAAGGCAATAAGTAAAAGGAGCTACTAAATATGTTTAAGAACAGACGACTTTCGATGAAACTGTCCGGGGGCTTTGGAATTGTTCTAATTGCGCTGATCATTGCAGGCGTGATCGGATTTATAAGAATTTCCGGTGTTCAGAAAGTGGTTGCGAATTTATTCGAAACGCACATCCCCTTGCTACAAGTCATTTCCGCCATTGATGTCTCAGCAGCTGAACAAGAATTTGTTATTACCCAGTATGCGTTTCACAAGAACAAGGGACTGCTTTCCAGATTCAGAGAATTGGATCAACGGGTCGATGATGGATTTGAAGAAGCCAAGAAGTTGGTGAAGACCGACCAGAAGTTAGTCGAAAAAGGCTGGCTGGAGTCGGTTGAAAAAATGGAAATCCAGCACGATGTTTTTGGGAAAGCTTGCGAGACTTTAATAAATGCACTCAAAGCCGACAAGCCTTCTGAGGGTTGGGGCTTGTTGATTGATGAGGTTGCCAAGCAGTCAGCTATGCTTATGAACCGCATTGACGACTTCTTAAATTTAAATGATAGAGAGAGCAATGACATAGCGGCTTTGGCTTTGGATACCGCCCAGTTCGCACGACTGAATATTGGTATTATTGGAATCATGGCTCTGGTTACAAGTATTTTGCTAGCCTGTGTTATCACACGAGGTATCACCAAACCAATCAACCGCGTTATCGAAGGCTTAAACGAGGGGGCCGATCAGGTAGCCTCGGCATCGGGTCAAGTCTCTTCAGCCAGCCAATCATTGGCCGAAGGCTCATCGGAACAGGCCGCTTCAATCGAGGAGATATCTTCATCTTTGGAAGAAATGTCGTCTATAACCAAACAGAATGCGGAGCATGCTCACCATGCGGACAATCTGATGAAAGAAGCCAATCAGGTGGTGGATAAGGCCAACCAATCCATGATGGAGCTGACCGGATCCATGAAGGAGATTTCTAAAGCAAGTCATGAGACTTCCAAGATTATCAAGACCATTGATGAGATTGCTTTTCAGACCAATCTGCTGGCCTTGAACGCGGCGGTGGAAGCCGCAAGAGCGGGTGAAGCCGGCGCAGGCTTTGCAGTGGTAGCCGATGAGGTCAGGAATTTAGCCATGCGTGCGGCCGAGGCAGCCAAAAATACCGCTGCGCTGATTGAAGGGACGGTTAAAAAAATAGATGACGGCGGTGAGCAGGTAGCCCGCACCAATGAAGCCTTCAACCAGGTCGCCGAAAGCGCATCTAAGGTAGATGAACTCGTGACTGAAATTGCGGCGGCTTCAAAAGAGCAGGCTCAGGGCATCGAGCAGATCAACACTGCTGTGGCAGAAATGGACAAAGTCATCCAGCAAAATGCCGCCAACGCTGAAGAGTCAGCTTCTATTTCGGAAGAGATGAACGCCCATGCCGAGCAGATGAAGGCGATAGTTGAAGAATTGGTGGCTTTGGTTGGTGGCAACCCAAACGGTGCCGAGTGCGACGCCTCCGCGACGATCAAAGCTTCACAGGCCCAATTCCACTCGGAATTGGCGGTTCCCGCGAAACAGATTAAAAAACTGCCGGTTCATAAAGCAAACAAAGTATCGCCTGAACAAATTATCCCGATGGATGAGGATAATTTCAAGGATTTCTAGTTGATTGGATTGAAGCATGGAAAAGAGGAATTTATGGTTGACATCGGTACGCTGGATATAAAGGAATTTGTTGGCAACTCGATAAAGGAAGTGTTTGCAACGATGTTCTCCATGGAAGTGGACATATTTAATGGGGAACAGCAAGGGATTGACGAGGGTAATCGCATCGTAGGATCGGTCAGTTTTGCCGGTGATGTGATGGGAAATGTCAATATTCATGTCACTGACGTCTTTGCCCGCCAGATGACGGCTGCCATGCTTGACATGGAAGTGTCTGAAATCAAAGGCGAAGAAGAGGTTCATGACGTGATTGGAGAATTATGCAACATGATCGGTGGGGATCTCAAATCGCGGCTATGTGACTTTGGCTTGCCGTGTAAGCTTTCCATACCTTCCATAGCATGTGGAAATAACTTCACGGTTCGATCCAAGGGATGGGCAAGCAAAGAGCGTCTCAGCTTTCAGCATGAGGGGCACACCGCCCTTGTGGAAGTCTATATGAAACCCGGCGAATAAACGTTAATTTGGAGGATACCAATGCAATTAAAAGTGTTAACCGTTGATGACAGCAAAACGATCCGGATGGTGGTGAAAAAGGCTTTTAAACCGTTTGATTGCGAGATTTTAGAAGGGGAAAACGGCGTCGAAGGTCTGGCCGCTGCTGCCCGCGAAAAACCGGATTTGATCGTGCTGGATATCACCATGCCAGTGATGGATGGCAAAGAGATGCTGGCAAAATTAAGGGGTGAACCCACCTTAAAGGATATCCCGGTCATTATGCTGACGGCCGAATCCGGCAAAGACAACGTAATGGAAATCGTCAAGATGGGCGTCAAAGATTACATGATCAAGCCTTTTAAGGGCGAAGAATTAATTCAGAGGGCCAGCCAGATTGTAAAACTGGAACCCAAAAAGCCGGGTAACTCGGATGGGGCTGAATCCGATGAGGATAAGCTCAAAAAATTATTTAACATTGACGCTGATATTCAATATCTGGTTTTGCCTGCAGCGGTTAACAAAGAGGTCATCGCAGAAATTTCGGATCGTTTAAATACGGATATGGTCAAGGCCGCTTCTGCCAAAATGCAGGGAAACACAGACGCGCTTGCGAGTTGTCGGCAATGCCAAACTAAGCGATGAATTAAAAGGATTTCAGGAGACAGCCGAACTGCCGGTGCATTTAAATATTGAAGAAGTCAAGGCATCTTTTTAGCGGGCCGAAAAATATATTGAATCAAAAGATCCGGTAAGATGAAAAAGTCCAGAAAATTCGGCGTGAACTCGAAAAGAGAAAGATGTATTCAGGCCATCGCAAAAATCAGGCAAGATATCGATAGCCTCAATTTAAGCGATCAAAAGGCGTGGAAAACGCTTGCCATCGAAGTCGAGGCGTTGGTTCAAAATTTTCCGAATAACCTGTCGGTGCCGTTGAAGACGCTAGGCCTTTGTACTCAAGCGATTCAAATCGTTACAGAAAAAACAAAGGTGCGCTCTTTTGCACTTATTGAAGGCCTTTCCTGTGCCTTGAATGCAGTTGAAACTTATCTTTTGAACAAATCGGATAAAAAGTCGGCGATTCAAATAGCCGCGCAGCAGTTAAAAAAAGCGCTGGCCGAAGAACAGGGAGGGGCCGTGGATAATCAAACAAAAGAGACAGACCGGCCGGCCGAAGCGCCAACCGTTTCTCTTGATGATGCTGCTGCGCTTGTAATCCAGCTTGAACCGGATGATCTGCCCGGTCTGATGGAACTGAAAGAATTGCTTCAACGCATTGCCGCAGACGAGGCGTATCTGGATGATTGCAGAGAATATGTCAGTGAAGCTGCAAAACAAATTGAAGACATTATACAGGTGTCCACAGATAACCGGCATACAGCACTGACAAACGCCGGTGAACTCTTAGAAAAGGCCATGAATTTATTTTTGGAGCCCGGTCCTGAAGCCGACAGCCACCGCCAGCATGATGCAGGGCAAGCAGTCATGGAGTCTGAAGATTCCATGATGGCGAAAAACAGTCTATTGGTGGACGAAGGCTCAAAGCCCGACTATATGCCCAAAGACGCCGATCCCGATCTTTTAGTCGAATTTATTGCTGAAAGCATGGATCTGATTTCAAGCGCAGAAGAAGCCCTTTTGAGCCTTGAGACCGACCCGAAAGATATGGATGCGGTCAACACGGTTTTTCGAGCATTTCACACCATCAAGGGAACTGCGGGCTTTATGGAACTGACATTAATATCTGAAATGGGTCATTATGCGGAATCACTTTTAAGCCGGGTGCGGGAGGGTGAAATCCTTTACGGCGGCGGGTATGCCGATTTGTCTCTACGCGCGCTGGATATGCTTAAGGAGCTGATTTTATCCGTCCAGGGTGCATTGCAGGGCCACCCGCTATCAAGGCCAGCAGGTTATCCTGATTTAATGGAGCTTTTAGCCAATCCGGAAGGTGCCGGAGTATCCGATGAGCAGAATGAAGAGCGGCCACCGCGTTTGGGCGATGTTTTAGTCGCGCAGGGCAAGCTTGAACGAAACAAAGTTGAGCAAGCTGCACAAAGCCATCCGCATGAAATGATCGGCGCAGCCTTGGTCAAAGATAAGGTTGCATCGGTTACCGATGTCGGCCGGGCTCTTCGCACTCAAAAGCGCTTGCAAATCGGCGGTCAGGTTGTGGAATCATCGGTGCGCGTGAGCACCGAACGGCTGGATCGTTTGATCGATATGGTCGGAGAACTGGTGATCGCCCACTCAATGATGGCTCAGGACGATCTGATAGTCAACGGCAACCATCATGGGCTGTTAAAAAAAGAAATCGACCGCAATCTGGTGGATATCATCAACGATCCGCTGGTGCATATGCTGCGAAATGCGGTGGATCACGGCATTGAAACACCCGAGATCAGAAGACAGCATGGCAAGCCTGAATACGGCACGGTGGCGCTTTACGCCTATCATTCAGCCGGCAATGTGGTTGTCGAGATAAAAGATGACGGTAAAGGACTTGATCGTGAGATGATTGTCGCCAAGGCCCGCGAAAAGGGGCTTATCGAGCAAAGCAGATCCCTTAATGATCGTGAGGTATTTAATCTGATCTTTGAACCGGGATTTTCCACTGCAAAAACCGTAACAGATGTTTCAGGCCGTGGGGTGGGCATGGACGTGGTAAAGAAAAACATCGAAACGTTACGGGGGCTGGCTGAAATTCGATCCGAAAAGGGAAAGGGCAGTGTGTTCAAAGTGATACTGCCGCTGACCCTGGCGATCATCGACGGTATGCTGGTTCGAGTGGTCGGAGAGACCTATGTTATTCCGACGGTTTCGATTGTCAGATGCATCACGCCGCAGCCCGGCGATATTTCAACCGTCCACAATCGGAGCGAAATGTTCTGCTTGCCGGAAAGTCTCATTCCCTTGTTTCGACTGGACGGTCTTTTTTGCATTGGCGGCGATACACAGGAGCAAAACCCCGGGCTGGTTGTGGTGGTAGAAGATGAAGAGCATCAGGCAGGACTGATTGTTGATGAACTGATCGGCAGGCAGCAGGTGGTGATCAAGGCCTTGGGCGAAGCAATGAGAGATATACCGGGAATTTCCGGAGGTGCGATATTACCGAATGGCCGGGTGGGCCTAATACTGGATGTTGCTGGATTGTTGAGATTCGCTACTGCAGGACATGGCCAAAGGTTAAGGCAACAATCTTGCGGGGCGATCGGCAAGGTTCTGGCAGCATGAAGCAGCCCAAATTATTTAATAATTGTAAAATGCGGCTTTAGTGGTGAAGCTACCAAGCCTTAGAAAATTTATACGGGAAAAAGGAAATTAATTGGGTCGAGTTATGACTTTACCCACAGCTGAACTAAACGATAAGCAGTTTAAAAAAGTCAGCAAACTGGTCTTTCGGCTCAGCGGAATTAACCTTAAGGAGGGCAAAAAGGCACTGGTGCGGGCGCGCCTTATGAAAAGGGTACGTGCGTTACAGATGGTAAATATAGATGCCTACTTGCGGTACATCGAAAGCGACGAAGGTACGCGGGAACTGGGTGATATGATCGATGCGATGACAACCAATAAAACCGGTTTTTTTCGCGAAGCGGAGCATTATAATTTTTTGCGGAAAAAGATATTGCCCGAAATAAAAGATTCAAAAATGAGATTTTGGTCGGCTGCCTGTTCCTCGGGTGAGGAGCCCTTTTCTTTGGCAATAACGCTCAGAGAAAATATATCGGACATTGATTCCAAAGACTGTTTGATATTAGCCACCGATATATCCGGCAGGATGCTGGAGAAGGCAGGCAAGGCAGTTTATTGTCAGGCATCGTTAGAGGATCTTCAAGCGACTCTTGTTCGAAAATATTTCAATAGATTGGACAATGGTTCCAGCCCAACCTTTCAGGTCAAAGATCATGTAAGGGGTCTGGTTCGGCTGGCGTGGTTGAATCTATTGGGCCCTTGGCCGATGACAGGACCCTTTGATGTCATTTTTTGTCGAAACACCATGATTTACTTTGATCGGTCCACCCAACAGAAGTTGATTAAGCGATTCTGGGATTTTCTTAAGCCCGGCGGCTATCTCTTTGTCGGCCATTCTGAAGGTTTGATGGGCATATCCCATAAATTTACTTATGTGCAGCCAGCGACTTACAAAAAATGAGGACTCATTAAGATGATGGTTCTTGCCAATGATTCACGTTATTAATGTGGGAGATATGAAGGTTGGGCGAGATGGCGACCTGCTCGTGACTCACGCGTTGGGCAGTTGCTTGGGCCTAATGGTCTATGATCCGGCACTTCATGTCGGCGGGTTGTTGCATGCCATGTTGCCCTTATCTAAGATCAATCAACAAAAGGCTCAAGCGAATCCGTTTATGTTTGTGGATACAGGGATTCCCGCCTTGTTTAAGGCCTTATATGCGCTCGGTGGTCAGAAAAGACGAATGGTTGTCAAAGCCGCCGGCTGCGGTAATCCCCTCGGAACAAATGAAATGTTTAAAATCGGCCAGCGCAACTATACGGTGCTTAAGAAACTCCTGTGGAAAAACAACGTCCTGCTGGAATCAGAAGATGTCGGCGGCAACGGCAGCCGGACGGTACATTTTGAACTGTCAACTGGTCAAATTGTTATCAGCGCTAAAGGCGAAAAATGGCAGCTATGAAAAATATAAAGATACAAGCGATCATGGCAAAGGTGAAATCTTTCCCCGGGATGCCGGGAACGGCGGCAAAAATGCTCTCGCTGCTGAATAATCCCGATATCAGCATTTCTCAAATTGAAGAGATTTTGAGATTTGATCAGGGGCTTACCGCCAATGTTTTGAGGCTGACAAATTCAGCATATTTCGGATTTTCAGCTAAAATCGGATCGGTGCGGCAGGCTGTTGTTCTGTTGGGCGCAAAAAGACTGATTCAGCTGGTGCTTAGCTCTTGTGTGCATTCTGTCATGCAGAAATCTGTCGAAGGATATGATTTGCCGGCAGGGGAGCTTTGGCGACATTCGATTGCCGTGTCTGTAGCTGCCGAAGCCCTGGTCAAGGAATTAAAAATCCCTTCGGCTGATTTCGTATTTACAGCGGCGCTTCTTCATGACGTAGGGAAGCTGGCTTTAAGCGATTTTGTAGAAGGCGACCTACAAAAAATTGAGGAAACGGCTTCGCCGGGTATTCCTTTTGAAGTGGCGGAACAATTTGTGCTGGGGATCGATCACGCTGAAGTCGGCGCGCTAATTTTGGAAAACTGGTCTTTTCCACTGGAAATTGTTCGTGCGGTCCAATGGCATCATGCCCCGGATGCTGTGGAAAAAACCGACAGTTTAATCGATATCGTCCATGTGGCCAATGTTTTGAGCTTGATGGTCGGAAACGGCATGGGCCGGGAAGGCCTCCGGTACCAACCTTCCGCAGCTGCCACCAAAAGATTAGGGCTCAAACCATTTCAGCTGGAAAAGGTTGCCAGCCAAACATGGCAATGGGTGAGCGAACTATCTGATCTTTTCGAATCAAATTAGGAACCAAAGAGGTTAGCCATATGGCTATTAATGCTTTGATTATAGATGACAGTGCGGTCATGCGTGCGATGATCTTAAAAGCCATGCGCATGAGCGGCCTGCCGCTCGGCGATATCTATCAGGCGGCTGATGGTCGGCAAGGGCTTAAAGTGCTTAATGAGCACTGGATCGATTTGGTGTTGCTGGATATCAGCATGCCGGTGATGGATGGCGAACAGATGCTAGATTATATGATTGAGGATCCTGATTTGAAAGACATTCCCGTGGTGGTGATTTCGACAGAAGGCAGTCAGGCGCGCATAGAGCGGCTTCAGCGCAAAGGGGCGCGGTTTGTCCACAAACCGTTTTCTGCGGAGATTTTGCGAAATACCGTTAAAGATATTTTAGGCGTAGGAGCCGATAATGAGTGAAAAAATTAGGACCATTTTATCCCGCGTAGCAGTGAAGACTTTCGAAGAATTGGTTTTCTTATGTGCATTTGATGAAGATGAAGCAAACTCCGGACAAATTGAGCCCGCAGTGGCGGCAAAGATTTCGTTTTCAGGATTTGTTTCAGGTACACTTATCATGAAACTATCGGCAAAAATTCTGCCGCAGCTTACCACCAACATGCTCGGCGTGGACGAACAAGAAGAAACAACACTGGATCAACAATATGATGCCCTGAAAGAGACGCTTAACGTTGTCTGTGGCAATTTATTGCCCGAGATCGCCGGTGAGCAGGAAATCTTTAACATCGACAAGGGTCATGTGAACTTTTTTTGTTCACTGACGACCGGATCCCCGTAAATGCCCATATAATGGAACAGGAATAAATGGATTTACCGAAAAAGATGATTCGAGTGCTGGTTGTAGACGACTCGGCGGTTGTCCGCAAGGTGATGGCTGAAGAGTTGTCTCGGTTTCAGGATATCGAGGTGGTCGGCACTGCGGTTGATCCCTATGTGGCACGGGACAAAATTGTTAAGCTGCGGCCCGATGTGATTACCCTCGATCTGGAAATGCCGCGAATGGATGGTCTCTCTTTTTTAGCCAAACTGATGAAACACTATCCAATGCCTGTGGTGGTTTTGAGTTCTCTGGCTCCTGAAAACAGCCAAAACGCTTTAAGAGCTCTGGACCTGGGTGCTGTGGATGTGCTTTGTAAGCCGGGTGGCGCTCATTCTACCAAAGATATTTCTCAAAGTCTGGCACAGGCAATCCGAGCGGCAGCGTCAGCCCGGATAAATGTCAATGCTGTAAAGTCTGATTTGCCTGTTGCAACGGCGGAATTCAGCAGCCTGCTATCGCAGACCACCCACAAGGTGGTTGCCATTGGTGCTTCGACGGGCGGGACCAAAGCCATTGAGGCGGTGTTGAGAGGCATGCCGGCGACATCGCCGGGTGTGGTGGTTGTGCAGCATATGCCACAAAATTTTACCACTTCCTTTGCCAGGCGGCTCAATGAAATTTGTCAAGTGGAGGTGCGTGAAGCCTGCGATAACGATTGCGTCGCTCCCGGTACCGCTTTGATTGCACCGGGTAATCGGCATATGTTGCTAAACCGAAGGGGGGGTACCTATCTGGTGAATATAAAGAACGGCCCCCGGGTTCACTTCCAGCGTCCCAGTGTAGATGTATTATTTCAATCAGTGGCAAAAAATGCGGGCAGAAATGCCGTCGGTGTATTGTTGACCGGCATGGGAGTCGATGGCGCCAAAGGGCTTCTGGCCATGCGACAAAACGGGGCGAATACGATTGTCCAGGATGAGAAAACCTGTGTGGTTTTTGGCATGCCCAAAGAAGCGATTAGGCTTGGAGCTTCAGATGAAGTGGTTCCATTATCAAAGATTCCGTCGGCCATCATGGGTGCTCTAAAAGATCGGCAGGCTGATAACCCTCCGAAATAAATTAAACGATAATACAGATAGCCTTCCAAAATCCTGCTCCATAATTTTGAGATGGGTCCCAATCGCTTCAATCCAAAATCCTCCGATTGATGTATGAAAATCTTGCAATTTAATGCGTTTGGAAATACAGGTATCTATTTGAACAGTTGCGTCTTTTTTCCCGTTAAAAATTATCATGAAACCCATCGTTGCGATAATTGGCCGGCCCAATGTCGGCAAATCGACTTTTTTCAACCGCGTCACGCGCAGCAAAGATGCCTTGGTGGATAATTTTCCAGGGGTTACCCGTGACCGTCATTATCGGCAAGCACGCTGGAATGATCTTGAGTTTACCCTTGTCGATACCGGTGGATTTACAGAAGGGGATAAATTTTCCGATGCAATTCGATTTCAGGTGCACCAGGCTGTTGAAGATGCGGATGTAATCATTTTACTGCTGGACGGCAAAGAGGGTATATCGCCATTTGATCGGGATATTGTGCAGATGACCCGGATCGTTTCCAAACCGGTGTTTTATGCGGTTAACAAGATAGATGGCCCTGAACGAGAAGTGGATATATCCGATTTTTACAGTCTTGGAATTGGTCATCTGTTTCCCATATCTGCTGAACATGGTTACGGGGTAGGTGATTTTTTGGATTCACTGGTGGCCGTATTTTCTTCCCTTGTGCAGGACGAGAATCAGGAGCCGGTTGATAACCGCATCGCAGTGGCAGTTGTTGGGCGACCCAATGTGGGCAAATCTTCTTTGATCAATTGTATTTTGGGCGAGCAGCGCCATTTGGTGAGCAAACAGCCGGGAACCACTCGCGATGCAGTCGATTCTGTTTTCAAAGCGGACGGTAAATCTTACCTGCTGATTGATACCGCCGGTATCCGCCGCAAGGGCAAAGTGACCGAGAGGATTGAAAAATTCTCAATTATCAAAGCGTTGCGGAGGCTAAACCGCTGTGATGTTGCACTAATCGTCCTGGATGCCGCAGAAGGAATCACCGACCAGGACATCAGCATTGCCGGATATGCTTTTGATCGCGGATGTGGCTGTATTTTTTTACTGAATAAATGGGATCTTCTGGAAAAAGATCGCCATACAGCCAAAAAATATCTGGAGCAATTGAGGATGCAGGCCAAATTTTTAAGCTTTGCCCCGGTCATTACGATTTCAGCGCTGACCGGTCAGAGGGTGGTCAAAATCTTTGGGATGGTAGACGATGTTTACCGACAGTCCATACAACGAATCGGAACCGCTCAACTGAATCGGATCTTGGAAACATCGCTGGCGAAGAACCCCCCACCGCTTCATCGGGGACAGCCGATTAAATTTTATTATATCACTCAGGTTAGTACCAGACCACCCACTGTTGTTTGCTTTGTTAATTATCCCCAAGCGGTCCATTTTTCCTATAAGCGGTACTTAATCAATCAAATCCGGGAACAAGCCGGACTCGATAAAGTACCCATTCGAATGATGTTCCGCCAGCGCGAGCGCCGTATCCAAAAGAAATCAAAAGTGAAACATAAGTGAAAATTACCGCATAGGGTGCTGGAAACCGGTTTCATCGCCAATACGGCACAGGCGTCCGGCGAAAGGCGCATGGAACACGGCTGGGTACGATATTGGCGAATTTTGCCTTGAGCCTTTTGCCTTGTACCGTGAGCCGTTTCCATAACAGCCCATCCGCTTAAAAACATAACAAAGATATTTGAAATCTGATCTTTGGGGAGAAGGAATTATGGACATTTTCGACTATCATGCCCAAAAATCTGCCCAGTCGGCCATGCCTTTGGCCGAACGCATGCGGCCTCGTAACACTGATGAGTTTGTCGGACAGGATCGTGTGCTGGGTGAAGGATCGATGATCCGGCATGCCATCGAGGAAGACCGAATTTTTTCTATGATTCTGTGGGGTCCTCCGGGGTGCGGCAAAACAACTCTGGCTCGAATTATTGCCGGGCAAACACAGTCGCATTTTGTTCAATTTTCAGCTGTGCTTTCGGGCGTCAAAGATATACGTGCCGTTATTGAGGAAGCCAGAAATCAGCAAAAAATTCACCGCAAACGGACGATTCTGTTTGTTGATGAAATTCATCGATTTAACAAAGCGCAGCAGGATGCATTTTTGCATCATGTGGAAAGTGGGTTAATCACGCTTATCGGCGCCACTACCGAAAATCCCTCCTTTGAGGTTATTGCCCCACTGCTGTCAAGGTGCCGGGTAATTACGTTGGACCGGCTCACCGAGGAAGACCTTGGGGCTATAATTGAGCAGGCATTAAATGATAGATCACGCGGTTTAGGTGAACTCAACCTTAAGCTGACGCCCGAAGCTCGTGAAGCCGTTGTCCAGATATCAGACGGTGATGGGCGGGTCGCGTTAAACTGCTTAGAAGTGGCGGCCTCACTGGCGGTATGACAAAGATGGTGAAGAACATTATAATTTAATTTCTGCTCTTCATAAAAGTTTAAGGGACAGCGATCCGGATGCGGCCCTTTATTGGCTGGCGAGAATGCTGGCTGCCGGAGAAGATCCGTTTTATGTTGCCCGGCGAATGGTGCGTTTTGCTACGGAAGATATCGGCAATGCCGACCCGGCTGCGCTTGGCGTTGCACTGAACGCGATGGAGGCTTTCAAATTCCTTGGGCATCCGGAAGGGGAGCTGGCTCTTGCCCAGGCAGCGGTTTATCTGGCCACGGCGCCGAAAAGCAACAGTATCTATTCTGCTTTCGGCAATGTCCATGAGGTGATCAAAAATACAGGTTCATTGCCGGTGCCTTTTCATATTCGCAATGCCCCCACACGGCTGATGCGAGATCTCGGTTACGGCAAGAATTATAAGTATGCACACGATTATCGGCATGCCATTGTTGTCCAGCAACATCTGCCGGAAAAACTTAAGGGGCAACAATTCTATTTCCCGACCAGCAGGGGTTTTGAGAAAATCATCAAAGAAAGGCTCGAGAAGTGGCGGCAGCTGATCAGCAAATTAAAAGCCGATCCAGAAAAATCAGAGTAGAACCTATCTTAAAAATGCATCTCACGCTCAACAGCGGCGTTACCGACGTCCTTCCCGGGACTCACCCTAATTGGGTTGAGCCCGTTGGCCCGTTAACCCGTTGGCCGGTAAAAAAATAGAATTAGGCTTTTTCCAATTATAACGGGCTAAACCGGCTCAACTGGCTCAACCGGTTTAGCTGAATGCGTGATCACCTATTTTTGAGATAGGTTTTAATGGCGTATTTTGAAACTGTAATGACGTGTTGCTCCTTGCTTGATGACATTTCCCGAATTTAAAAACGTGCGCTCCATAATGACCAGCCGCCCGGATTTTTCAATCAGCACAATAGAGGAGGAGCGTGTGCCATAGTCCTGGCTGTTGATGAACATAGGTGATAAAATGCGCTCCCATTGCAAGCCCACACCGGTGTCGGGTAGTTCGGTATCCAAAGCCGGCGATCGGTCAGCAAGGACCCTCCAAATTTTTTCAATCTCAACTTGTTCTTTGCCCATGAGCTGTGCCCGCAGTTGGGCTTTGCTTTTCCTCACCTTCGGCCAGTCCGTATCAAGCAGATGGTTGCTGATACCGTAGAAGTCGGGTTTGAGCTTTCGAATTCCCTTTGCGCGGTTTGAATAGTAATAGAGTTCGGATCCATCCCCGACGATTAAATTAAAGCCATTATATGTGCGGCTGATTTTGCTGATGGCTTTTAGATATTGCACAGGAGGTGAATTTCCGGTCAGATAATCGCTGACCAGGCTCCCGCGAGAAG
>JARRJQ010000121.1:0-2174 GCA_037388985.1 Desulfobacterales bacterium
GTAATGATAGCCATCTGGGCCTCTTCTTTGAGTACCTGGGTCACACAGCTGGTGAAATTTCTTTCATACTCGATGCAGTCGGATGTGCCTTGTTTTCTTCCTGGAATGCCCAGAACGTCTTCAATAATAAAATAATGTGCCACAGTAAGGTCCAGCCGTTTGACCTCATCTGGAAAATTCCATTTGAGAGCCGGAAAGGCTTCGGGCATCAGGCGGACGACATAAGCATTTTCTTTAAAAATGATGCCAAAGGTCCAGGCTTTGCCTAAAATGATCTCATGAATATTAGCGGGGTCGGCCACCGGTTTTATTTTAAAATGTTTCTCAAACTTTTTGATAATGACCGCTTCATCAAAATGGTCGATTTTTTTAATCAGGCGATGGGTGGGAAGAATTCTGATATCATTCGCCTCTGTGTTGGTCAACCACATCAAATGGTAATTATAGCCCTCCTTGCCCGTATGGCTTGAATTATTCATCATTTGCTGCTTCATGTAGGCCAGTGACCCCGCATAGCGATGATGGCCATCTGCCAGGATAATCTGTTTGTTGCTTAGTTTTTCGATGAATTTATTGATAATGCCTGGGTCCTGGATGACACCCATGACATCCCTGACTCCCTGATAGTCCTCTGTTTCA
Source organism: Desulfobacterales bacterium (assembly GCA_037388985.1). Taxonomy (GTDB): domain Bacteria; phylum Desulfobacterota; class Desulfobacteria; order Desulfobacterales; family JAHEIW01; genus JAHEIW01. The sequence continues at coordinate 640 of JARRJQ010000121.1, forward strand.
CAGATGGGATTGCGGATACATTCATCCATGTGAGGCTCCAGGTCAAATGCAGCATCGGTGTATAACCCGTGTGTTGGACTGGCATTTAGCTGGGTTTCTACAAGCAGCTCGAGCTGATTATCGACCGCCTCATCCATAATGTTTTCATGTCTTAAGATAACCTTCTCCTGCCATTCATAAATTCTGGTTTTGCAGATAAAACCTTTGCGGCAATAGGATTCGGGATTGGCCGGTAATGAAAAGTATTGATAATAGACATAAATGCCGGGTTGCTCGTCCCGTAGGATGTATTTTTTCTGCCGCCATTCTTTTAAAGCAGTCGCTGCGCTCTTTGCGGGGCGATCACCGCGGGGAATCGACAGGTGGATACTGTTCAATGGATTACAATACAGTTCCTCCCGCTGCCTTTCTGTCGCGACATCAAACAATGGGGAGGTCAAGTCCCCGATGTTTTTTAACAATGCCGGGTTATAACGCCAGGCGCGAAAAGGCCTAATCTCAGCCATGGTTCTGTGTAATTGATTTTGCTCGTCGCAGGTTAATGAAATGCTGAATGCGCATTGAACTATACGTTGAGATTGTATCTCATTCAAGATTTAATTTAACCCGTAATTATCACACCTAAATGCATCATAAAAAATGAAAACAACAAACGATCCTAAAAATAGTTGCTAACGTTCAAAAACCCCGCTAGATAGCGGGACTTCGCCTCAGGCAGTACTTCGCGTCTGATTATCAGTAAATTATAGTGCTCAGCCCCGCCAGTATCTGCGGGATTTCACATCTGTTTTTATTAAAATTATCGAGTTCAACCCCGCCTCAGGCGGGATTTCACATCTATTTTTATAAAGATTATGGAGTTCAACAAGCGCAGGCCGATCCGCCGTCGCCCTTTTGCAAGCGCCGGGCTATGGCAGGACAAGCGCAAAAGGACAGTCCGCCACACATTCTGGCGCATTATTGAGTGTTAGTCCGCCGCAGGCGGATTGAAAAGGCTTGAGGGGGGACATTCGGAAAACGAATCGGTCATCGGTTTTAACTTAAATATCTCTACAAATAACTAAAGCAAATTATGTAAAATAAAGTAAAGTGAAGTAAAGTGAAGTAAAATAAAGTAAAAATAAGAAAAAAAGCAGGGTGTTGAAACCCTGCTTTTTCTCAACGTCCAAGTTTTAAACTCTTTTCCTATAAATCTCGGTAAGCCTCTCTTAGGTCAAAGACGGTTCTCCGCTGGATGAAAGAAAGCTTTCGGCGGTCCACTCCGCTTCGCCGTTCGGTGCGTATTCTTCTTTCCGGACCTTCGTATGTCCCATTTTTTTGTCGACGATCAACGCCTGATCGTGTTCCCCAATTATCAGGGAAGTACTTGGTGGACGGCACCGCTGCGCGCAAAAAGTTAAATCTGCCAGACATTTTCCCCCCTCAGGATGGAGCTGTGTATTTTACCTTCTTTCTCAGACGTAAAAATGCGGGTGTTACGATCAACATATGGTTCACAGAAGGGCTTTGCCGCTAATGTTTTTCCATATAAAACT
>JARRJQ010000121.1:2185-9764 GCA_037388985.1 Desulfobacterales bacterium
AATTTATTTTATAAATTGAATTTGAGTATTTTGGATTACTCTCCAATAACTGCAATGACTACTTATTTTCTAAATCTGATTCAAAAAAAGGCATAACGTTCTATTAGGGGGCTAGTCCGGACAATCGTGCAATCTCTGCCATGAGTTGGCTAAAAAATTTTTCTAAAGACATGGCGGGCTCCCGGTGAAATGCGTTGCCGAAACGTATGCGGACACGGATTCGCCAGCCGCCGGTCGCATAATGAATACCTGCCGGGATAAAGGGAAGATTCAGTCGGGAAAGCACAAATCTAACCATTCCCGCCTGTCCGGGTCCCATTTGCCCTCGATAATAGGTGCCTTCCGGAAAGATGACGAGACCTTCGCCCGTTTCAAGCAATTCAATTGTGGCGTTCAGCGAGCGTCGACTTTTCAGCGGTCGCTGCCGGTTTAATGGAATTCCGCCTAAGGCGCTGCAAAACCAGTTGCTCAGGGCATTTTTGAACAGTTCAAATTTTGCGATATAATAAAGCGGGCGGGAAGTGGCGAGGCCCAGCAGCGGAATATCTACCCAGCGCTGATGTTTGGCCAGCAGGATGAAGGCGCAATCTGCGGGCAGATTTTCCGCACCGGCAACCTCCATACGAAAAAAAGGCGCCAGCAAGATGCGCGCAAGAAGCTTAATTATCTGAAAAACGCGTTCATTTCTTCCCAGCGAGTCCTTATTTTGCCTGTATATGAGCCGGCGAGACGGTTTTTTCACTGCTGAGCAATTTCCTCTGATGTCGTTTCAAGGGCTGCTGAACCTCAAAGGCATTAGGTCATTGAATAACATGCCTTTTTTCCTTTAGCACCAGGGCGCTGATCATGGCGATGACGGCAAATCCTGCCGATAAAACAAGGACAATTTGATAATTTCCGGTTTGGTCAAAAAATATACCACCCATGTACGCCCAGAAGCCGCCCCCTAAATGGTGCACGGTGGTAATAAACCCGGAGATGAGCCCCACATGGGCAAATCCGAAAAGCCGCCCGGCAAGTGTCGTGGTTAGCGGGGCGGTGACCATCCAGGTGAATCCAAAGCCGCCGGCGAAAAGATAAAACGAAATCGGGTTGCGATATTTCAGAATCATCAGAAACAGAATCAGCCGCAGCGCAAATGTAAGGGCAATCGGGATTTTATTGCCGATCATAAATTTTTAAATTTAAAATACGGTGCATAGCAGAAGTGTTTAGTCATTTGCAAGCACCCAGTGTTCAAAATATTCAATGTCTGATTCGGGGATGAATAAAACACCGCTTCTTAAGCATGGGTTAAAAGCTCGGTAAGACCTTGAAACCGGATAGGAACATCGTTAGTATATGGGCAGTAGCATTTTATTTCAGAATGAAAACCGATAGGCAGCAAAATGGGTATGACCAACTGGATCCCTTTCGTTGAGGGAGAGTATATCGTGGAACAGGCTTTTATCATTGCACCGGATGAGCGCGCCGTGGCCGTTGAAGATGCCGTCATTGAGGTCTATGAAACTCGCGGGGGTGGTCGGCAGCTCAAAGGCAGTGGCCGTTTGCGCAATATTCTTCTGGTGGAACTGCTTGAGGATCATGATGAGCTGGAGCTCATACTTGACCTGGGAGATGAATTTAAATACCATCTCAAAAACCCTGAGCTTCAGTCCGGCAAGTTCTTTTCACCGGATGCAAGATCGACGCTTCATTTTAGACCTTCGGCGCCATGGGAGCCAATTGCGCAGGCTGATTTTGAGGAGCTGATGTCCAGACTGAGGATACTCGATGCTTGAAGTGGTTTTAAAACCCCATCTAATGTTTGATAGCTGCGTTGTCCCGCAAATTGAAATACTCACGTACTAACGTGTACGCTCCGTTTTCAATTCGCTGGACGCTTGTTGTGCACCTTTAATTGAATCCCAAATATCGGGCCACAGGCACATTAAAAATCATAGCGGCTTTCAGAAAATTACATGACCGGTCACAATTTTCAAGTTTCTGCTGAGCGGGCATGACCATCAACAGGGTTTGTGCCGCGGTTCCAGGGCAAACCGCTTAATATCCGCGTTTCAGATCCACGACATTCAGCGGGGGCCTGCCGGTCTTTGCGCGGCGATAATTTTCAATGATTTGCGGGGCCACGGCTTTTGGAAATGTGATGCTGGATATGTGGGGTGTAACCTTTATTTTAGGGTGGCTCCAGAACGGGTGGTCTGCAGGCAGGGGTTCGACGTCGAATACATCCAGACAGGCTCCGGACAGCAGGCCTGAATCCAGCGCTTCTATTAAATCATTTTCAACCAGGTGTTGCCCGCGGGCTACGTTGATCACATAGGCGTCCTTGGGCAGTCGATCAAACGTTCGACGGTTTAAGATGCCCTTTGTCGAGGGAGTCAGGGGCAGCAGACAGATTAGGATTTGGGATCGGGACAAAAAATTCTCAAACCCAGCTTCTCCGGCAAAACATTGCACACCGTCAATATGTTTCAGCTGGCGGCTCCAGCCGCTTACCGTAAATCCCAGAGTGTTGAGTTTTCTGGCTGCATCGGAACCGAGCTGACCCATACCCATAATGCCGATGTGCGTTTCTTGAGCCAACCGCGGCCTTCTGGGGTGCCAGTGTTTTTGTTCCTGGTCTGAGCGATACGCATCAAACTGGCGGCAATAATTCAATACACTTAAGACCACATATTCACTCATCGACTGCGCCATGGAATGTTCAACGACGCGGGTAATCGGCACGCCGTCGGGCAGATCCGGGTCACGGATGAGGCGGTCGACTCCGGCACCCAGCGAAGCGATGCACTTTAAATTTTTATATTTCTTAAGCTCACCCGCTGGATGATTCCAGCATAATGCAAATTCGATTTCACTCGCATTACCTACTTCGGGCCAGACGCGAATCTCGATACCCGGTTCCAGCGCATCCAGATGCTTTTCCCAGGAAGCCACCTTGATATCCGGAGCAATGATCAATAGTGCCATATTTAGGTGTCCTTAATGGTGTTTGATATTCAGTAAGGCAATCCTAACGCTGATCATCATTTATATGCCAGCGGTCAAGAATATAGGTTTCAGGTGTCAGGCCTGGCAAACATAGGACTGAGGACTGAGTGCTGAGGACTGAGGTTAGCCGGGCGTAGGGAATGGATTTTTGCTCAGTCCTCAGTCCTCAGCACTCATCGTTTATCTATTGAACCTGACACCTCTTCCGGCTGTAAACCTCATAATTCACCTCTGTTACCTGTATCGATCCCGATCAAGCGCTTTTTAGTATTTCATCAAACCGATCCCTGCTCTTTTTCAAATCTCGACGGTCATCTGAAAATATCTCCAGCGTGGCGGTGTCGTTGTATCCGCATTGCTTGAGCGCACCTATAATTTTTGAAAAATCGATTACTCCCGAACCAACTGCCAGATGATCGTCGCGTTGGCCCAAATTGTCACTGATATGGAGATGGCCGATGCGCGAGCCGAATTTTTCGATAAAATCCAGCGCACGCCGGCCGCCAATATTGGCATGCCCGGTATCCAGAGTCAGCCTGAGATCCGGAAACCGGTGCAGGATGTCCTCAAAATCACCGGGCTCAACGAATGCCCGGCATTTCGGAAACATGTTGTCCAGGCACACACACAACCCCAATTCTTGCGACCGGTCGATGATGGACTCCAGACTTTTGTTTGCCAGAGCCATAGCACTTTCCTTGACATAGACGCCGAGTCCCCCGATGTGGCCGGGATGTAGAACCACCTTCTGGGCGCCGAGACCGGCGGCAACTTCCAAAGAGTTAAGCATCTCCTGCAGTGATGCTTCGCGGATGCTGTCCGTCAGATCAGCTGTGGAAACAAACGTCGGCAGATGGCAGATAACGCCCATGCAATGAGAATTTAATGCCGTTAAAATAGGAGTCATTTGGCGCCGGAGAATTGTGTAATGCGCTTGGGGTGGGTCAATCGCCAGCTCCAGATAGTCAAATCCCAAAGCGGCGATATCTTCAAGCTCCTCGGCAACCGGCCTGATCGGAAAATTCATTGCCCCGTATTGCATGGCACCCCTTTCCCATTCTCGGTTTTCAGGATAACAAGCTATCTCAAAAATAGGTGATAACGCTCAAGAATCCCGCCAGCCAGCGGGATTTCACATTCATTGCCAGGTAGTATGCACTGGCCAATCCGATGATGCCGCCTCCAATTACCCGGGCATCGCTGAGCCTTTTCATTTAATCACCGACTTTCTTGCCGAAATGATTTAATGGCTGTCCCGTGAATCAATAAGGCCTTGATTGGGTGTTTTCAAACCGAGTGCTTTGCACCCGCTTGAACCCGCACCGATTAAAGCACTAGCGTGCCTTTTTCTTTTTCCGCCGATGGCGGAAAAATCCAAGCCACCCGCTCTGCGGGTGGACGGTGGCTCAAGCGGTGTAAGAGGATGCGGAATCGTCAGAATCCCAAGAAATCCCTCCTTAGCTGCTCAGCCTGCTGCATTTGAGATTTATCCAGGGGAAAGATCGATTTTTTATGCGTTTCTTCAAAAGCCTCCATCTGGGCTTCATTAACCTGCCCGGATAGAGGCGTATAGTAAAAGGCTATTTTCATGGTGTCTCTGTTCGCATGCATTTTTAGCTTGATTTTTGTTTTCGCGTAATTCCACTGGTAGACGGTTAGCTGATCTGCGTTTTGCATCTGGTTGATTTTAATTTTGGGCAGGCCGTATTTATGGCTGATATATCTTTTCAGCTGGGCAAAGACATCGATTGCTGCAGTATCGATGTAAACGGCGAAAAATTGATTCTTAAAGGATCCATAAACCAAATCCGGAATTTTTATATCTGCAATTTTGTAAGCACGCTGGTTATTGATAAAATAAGCAACGTTCAAATTTTCCGATATCTTTATAAAACCTTCCAGCTGTGACAGATTGGTTCCCCATGCGATGTCGAAAAAACCATCTTTTAGATCTGCGGCAGCAAGGTTTCCGGTGTTTAAAAGAAAAGAAATCGTGAAAAAGATTAGATAAATGGGTTTGCGCATGGCCAGACCTCAAATTGTTTTGGTAATTGAATTCAATGATGGCGGTGAAAATATCGTTTTTCCATAACTTAGTCAATCCGATTTATGGCTGGCGGGATACTTTTAAGAACTGATAGCGGTCGGCAGACTGCACCCCGATGTCGCGAATCCGGGTTTCCTGATTAATTTTGATCACGGCATCCAGGATTTCTTCAGGTGTCTGTTGCGCCCGAACCGGCGCACTGAAACAAACGGTGATGACGATAAATAGGGATAAATATCTTATCTGCATGACCATGTTTCAATATAAGTCTGCCTAAAAAATTTGCAAACAGAGTCTTTATGGAAGGCAAAGAATTTTAATCGGCAAATTTAGCTTTTCTTCTTTTGGGTGCGGCATATCTTATCATCAAGGGTATTCAGCATTGCGTGCTGTCGAAAAACACGTTATATTTCAGATTGTCCAACCCAAGTGCGGTTTTAAATTTGAATTAGATGACGGAGCCAATAGCTTCGATGGCAGGCAATTCAGGGGCTTTCAAAAGAAAGGAAAATAAATATGGATTTTGAGCGTTATTACCTTGACTTGTTTGAAATGTTGAATTCTTGCTGTAAAAAAATAGCCTCCGGTAAATATGACAAATCAGATGCGGAACGATTGTTTGAACTTTCTAAAAAGGGCAGATATCCTGGCATCCTGGCAGAATTAGCCGAATCCTTCGGCATGATGCTGGTGAAAGTCGAGGCCAGGGAATTTGAACGTTCGCAGATGATTGAAGAGCTCGAGGAGGCCAAAGGCAAGCTTGAGGAGTATTCAAAGCGATTGGAAGATCTGATCTCAGAATATTGTCCAGAACAATACCCCAAGGATTAAAAATGGGCTCAATTTACGATCGCTGCCGCTAGAATGGACATGTCACGCCAAATTGCCTTTTCTCGGATACTCATCGTATTGGCCGGATTTTTGATTTTTCCGGCTGACCGTCCTGCCGATGAGCTGATAGGCGCTGCTGAACGGGGTCAATTGGACAAAGTCAGGAGGTTGTTAGATCAGGTGGTGCCAATGCTGGTGATTTCTCAGCCATGTGGCTGATAGAGGGGCGAAGCTATTTTTGAGGTATCCGGTACCTGCGATCTTTTACTTTAATAAAATACTGGTTGTTTGTGAATTCCAATAGATCTGAGATCTTCATCAATCCCCGTTCGATAAACTTGATGGTTTCCCCACCGCTTTGCATATAAAGGCTATCGTCTTTTATCCATAGGTTTTTGGGCTTGAGCTTTATACGTTTTTTGGTGTTGAGCATCAGGACAATATCTTTTTCTTTAATCAAGTCCACGACGAACAGGGCGGTGTCTTCATAGTGGAAATACACCTTTTCGTTAATGTTTTCGGTTTGCTGGAAAAGGAAATAACCCTTTTCGTCTTTGTGGATTGAGGCGTGAAAATAGTTTATTATTTTCTTGTGTTGAAATTCTCCATGCTCATTATGCCAGCGCCCGTTTTTATCGAGCCAGAAGACAGCCTGATCCTTTGGGATGACGATTTCGGTTTGCTTCTTGTTCATATGCGGATGCGATTGCCTTTAGTATCGACGATTATCGTTGATTGGTTTTATTTTGGGTATTTTACCATATATTCATCGCTTGACAATTCTTTTCTGAGTCCAATAATGAATATAATATTGACAACCCGATCGGATTAAACGGATGGTTGCGATGATTACGGAATTTTCCTTCGGTAAAATCGTGGTTAAAGGCAAAGCCTATTGTGATGACATTAAAATAATTAACGGGCAGGTTATTTCCGGATGGTGGAGGAAGAGAGGGCACCGGGTGGATATCCATGACGTCACCGATATCTTGGAATTCAGTCCCGATATTCTGGTAATCGGAAAGGGTTCTCCGGGCTTAATGAAGTCAACCGCATCTCTGCGCGACTATCTTGGCACGCACAACGTCGAATTAATTGAAAAGAAAACAATTAAAGCAATCGAAGTTTTTAACCAACTGTTTCAGGAAGGGCGCAAGGTTGCCGCAGGCTTCCACATAACTTGCTGAACGTCGATCTAAATCTGATTGAACGGATCAAAGAGGAATTTACATTTTTTGATAGCCTTCTCCATTCTGCCAATCTGATTTTCGGCTCAATATTCATCCCAACAGGGAGAATTTGTGCGATGGTTTTGATTTGAAGGGAGCGGATAATGAAACCATATCGTTTTATTTTATATCTGATGCCGGCGATTTTGGTGATCTCCGGCATCCATTGTGCCTTTGCCGCCGGGTTGAGCGATTTTCTTAAGAGCGCTCAGCAAACCTTGGGCAGCTCCGGCGGGCTTACCAGTGATGAAATCAGCGCGGGACTTAAAGAAGCCCTGGAGGTCGGAACGGAAAAAGCAGTGGCTTTGGTGTCCAAGCCGGATGGATATTACCTGAATCCGGATATTAAAATTCCGCTTCCACAATCGGTGCAGAAAGTTGAAAAGCTGTTGAGGGCAGCCGGCTATGGAGAAAAGGTAGACAATTTTGAATTGAGCATGAACCGGGCTGCCGAGCGTGCGGCTCCCGAGGCAAAATC
>JARRJQ010000122.1:0-7573 GCA_037388985.1 Desulfobacterales bacterium
AAAACAAACAGGCCAAATCCATCCCTCCATGATTCAAAACTCCAATCGCATTTAATTTTGTTCTCAACTATCCTTTCAACTTAACCGATAACGAGATCAGGGTCTAACGCGGACGGCATGCTTTTCTGCAAGGCCGGATAAAAGAAAGGTGCGTTTCAGCGAGACTCGTATATCAAACTGAAACTGCCTAGCAGGGGTTTCAAATTCTCTTTTAAACACCACCGACAGGACTCAAAATGATGAAGGTTTACCGATTGCTTGCTGTATTTTTTGTACTGATTTTGGCCAGCACAACATTTTCGGTCGAGATTTATAAATGGGTGGATGATAAAGGTGTCGTTCATTTTTCCGATAGGCCCCCTTCAGATCGTCCTGAGACAATTGAAGAGGAAAAAGCGTCATCTTCTGATTCAAACCCGCAGGATAATTCCCCTCCAGCTATAGAAGACCGGAATAGCGCACTGGATCCCGATTTTTTTGATATCTTAGATCAGTCTCCAGAAGCGTCCGAAGCGCTTGAAGAGCCAACCGTTGAACTCTATGTCACAAGCTGGTGTGTTTATTGTAAAAAGGCCAAACAATTTTTCCGCTCAAAGGGCATCAAATTTGCCGCGTACGACATCGAAAAAGATAAAAATGCGGCTCGCCGCATGAGGACTCTTACCCCAAACAGAGCGGTCCCCTTTGTTGTCATTAATGGCCATGGAATCCAGGGTTATTCTAAAGAAGCCTATGAAGCGGCGTTGAAAAACTAGAAGGGGTTCAAAACCCCTTCTATGACGGTCATTAGATTGCAAAGATTCATTCTTATCCCCCTTTTTTTGTAAAATGAGATTGCATGGTTTAAAGATCAATGCGATATTGAGATCACTTTTGCCATGCAGGTCCTGTCAGGTCTGGCCATGAGGCAAGCCCGGGTTCCAATCCGTGTGATCAGTGTCATCGCAAATTCTATTCGCTCAGGCAATTCGCCAAAAGGAAATACGATTGTTCTATTGGAGGGTGTCAAAATGAAAGATGCACAGGTTGAAGATCAATGGGTATGGGTCGTTGTGCAGGATCCCGGTGGTAAGGAGCAATTCTTGGGCCAGTATGATAAACGGGAAGATATTTCTTATATTCCGGCTTTTTACTCCAAAGAAGAGGCTCAGCAATGCTTAATGAATATGGCCCGCCGGAAAAACTGCCCGTATGAAGTTCAGGCAATTTTATTTGAAGAATTGGCTAAAGATGCCGCAGCCAATGGATTTATGGTTTTTATATTAAACGAAAAAGGGCAGGTACTTAAAAAAATACGACCATAATCCAAACAAGCCGAGACAAGAGAGATTTATCAATCACGAAAGCACGAAAGAACCAAAACACTAAAAAAACGGTTAAAATTTCGTGCTTTTTATATTTCGTGTTTTCGTGGTGAATTCTTTTTATATGTTTGTGAAAAATTCCATTCTAAAAAGATTAAATATTCATCGCGGCCAGAAAACCACCATGAATCGCTTCATTTAATTTGCCCGGACGAACGCAGTCACCCACCGTTGCAAACGGAATCCCGAGTTTTTTGATTTCCTTTGATAGGCCCTCAACAGATTGAGAACCCGAGGCTATGATGACGTTGTCAAATTGAAGCTGTTCTTCTTTATCATCTTTTTTAAATCTTACTTTTGCGTTACGAACCGATGTTACGAAGGCTCCGGTCTTCACCGCAACCTTATAACGCTTTAGATTGTCAAACAGAATCCAGCGCGTCGACTTACCGACGTCTTGCCCGATTTTGGGAAGCATTTCAAAAACGGTAATTCGCGAGGAGCCCTGAAACATCAATTCTCGTAGTCTTTCAGGGCTCACCGCATCATAGGCAAATAAAAAATGCAGGGTTTCCGGATTAAGCGTGCCTTTGGCCGCCGCAAACAAAGCCGTTTCCAGGCCAACCGACCCGCCGCCAATCACGGCGACGGATTTGCCCAGAATCGGAGTGGTGTTCAAAACCTGCCAAGCAGAATAAACCAGGGGGTCATCAATTCCGTCGATATCCGGCAACAAAGGCAGGGCGCCTTCTGCCAGAATGATGTAATCCGGGTTTAGCTGCCTGACCAACTCGGCATCCACGATTGTGTTTAAACGCAGCGGAATTTGATGCTTATTTATCTGGGCCCGATAATATCGGATAAATTCCAACAATTCACGTTTATGGGGAGGTGCGCCGGCGATCCACAGCTGCCCGCCGATTTCCGACTCTTTTTCGAAAATTTCAACTTGGTGTCCGCAGACTGCTGCGGTAACTGCCGCTTCAAGTCCCCCGGCACCTGCGCCTACGATCATGACTTTTTTGGGATTATCCGTTCTGACCAGCGACCGCTCACCCTCAAATCCTGCCCGGGCATTACCAACGCAAAACACCGGGCGACCGCTAAAAACCTCATCAGTGCATCCCTGAGAGCAACCGACACAGGGACGAATTTCATCAACCCTACCCTCAAAGGCTTTCCGGGGCCACTGGGGGTCGGCAATCAGAACCCGACCCAAATTGACCATGTCGGCGTAACCGTCCTTAATAATCTGCTCGGCGCTGTCGGGGTCTGAAATGCGATTGGATGTGATGACCGGAACCGAAACCGCTTTTTTTACGTTTAGAGCCAAAAATGAAAAAGCAGTCCTGGGCAAATGCATAGACAGCTGCGGGACACGCGATTCATGCCAGCCGCCGGTCACATTGATTGCATCCACACCGGCGCGTTCGTATACTTTGGCAAATTCAGGCGTTTCCGTGTCGGTATTGCTGTGCCGCACGAAATCGTTTCCGGCCATGCGGATTGTCAAGGGATATTGCGGCCCCAAACGCCCGCGCACCAATTCAACCAGTTCGCGAGGAAACCGCACGCGATTTTCAAAACCGCCGCCGTAAGCATCGGATCTCTGATTGGTTCGCGGAGAGAGAAATTGCGTAATCAAATACCCTGCAGAACCCAGGATTTCGTTGCCGTCAAAACCCGCTTCCTGCGCCCGTTCGGCCGCGCAGGCGAATGCTTCCTGCACCTGATGAATGTCTTCCACTGTCATTTCGCGCGGCGTTGTCTGGGAATAGCGCGAATAGACTGCTGAAGGTGCAATCGGCTGCTGCCCACCAACAAACATGGGATGCGAATACGCACCGGCGTGAAACAGCTGAACCCAGGCCCGGGCGCCGCCGTCTTTGATGATTCCGGTGAGTTTCTGAAAATCCGGGATGGCATCATCATGCGCCAAGGATAATGCAATGGCACCGGACCCGATAAAATCAACGCCCACCGGTCCGACCGTTACCAGCCCGGCGCCGCCGTTGGCCCTTTCCCGAAAATAGTTGAAATAACGGTCGTTCAGTTTTCCGTCGGTTGAATACAGCAGGCCCAGGGACGGATAAGCGATTCGGTTTTTTATTTCCAGCGTGTTGATCCGAATCGGGCTAAATAGATTGCCAAACATGCAAATCTCCTCCTATGGTTTGAAATAAATCATGAAAATCCCCTAAGGATGTGACAGGTGAGTTATAGCATTCGTTTTTTCGAAATACAATCACCTCCTCGTCCGAAGAAAAATCATGGAACCAAAAATATAACTTCAACAGTCGATACAGGCTATGATGAATCACGGCGGGCAAAATAATATTGAGGTTTTGACCTGTTTATACTAACATATTAAGTAGTTTCCATTCATAAACAGCCCTTTTCCGATGAGTCCGTCTGAGGCGGATTCCTGCGGGAAGTAAAACAGAGCGCATGGTGCATAGAGCAAAGCGTTATGATGAAAGGAACTCAATTTTTAGCGCTATCCAATATGCGCTTATCTTTGGAGATTTAAAAAACTGAAGTGAGGCTAAATAAGGATGACTGAAGACAACCGTAAGGATGAAGATCAACAATCTGAAGATAAATCCGAGGTTTCTGCTGAAGAAAATATCCAGGGCACCAACGCCCAACCCGAAATTGCCAAAACCGAGCAAACCCAGGTCGATGAAAATTCCGAAATAAGCGCATCGAAGGATTCGGTCAAGCCGTCAGATCCTCGGAAAGAGCAACAGGACGAGGCCACGGCAGCCGAAATGCGGGCTGTCGAAGACTTCGATCTCAATTTGCTTTTGGACATTCCTTTGGAAATAACAGTTGAATTGGGACGCGCCAAAATTCAGATTCAGGAATTGCTTAACCTGGGACCCGGCTCAACGGTTACGCTATCAAAATTGGAGGGCGAGCCGGTTGATATTCTGGCAAATGACAAATTGATTGCTAGAGGAGAAGTCGTTTTGCAGAATAAAAAATATGGCATTCGGATAACTGAAATTAGCAGTCGGATGGATCGGATTAAAAGCTTAAATTAGAACCCCAATCGAGCGAATACGCTCGATGTCCGTTGTGTGTTGCCCGTTGTCAGTTGTTAAAAAAACGGTGATTAAATTTGAAAGGTACGATGAGAAGTTCGTTTTATCAGAAAAAAATCTGCAGGCTTTCGAATTTTCTCAACCATAGCGGGCATTTCTAACTGTGATTGCTTTTATAATCCGCAACGGACAACTGGCAAATTGAGTTTTAACTCAATTCGTGTAGAAGTTATTATTTCTGCTCTGGAACCTCCATCATTTTTGCTTCATGACCGGTTAAATGCAAAAACCGCTGCAGGTTGTCGCGAGAAATCACCAGGGTGCTGGTGTTAACCAGCGGATGAAACTGAAACGCCTCCTGTTTCCACAACGATTCATCGATAATCAGCTCAACGTCGTGGTAGCGATCATTGATCAGCGCAAAGAGGGTCACCGCGCCGGGATCCACTCCCAGATATTTTTTGAGACGGCTGGCGGAACCAAAACTTAAACGCGTGGATCCAATCACCTCATGCAGCGCCTTGATCGCCACCCGCTTATCAGCCGGTACAATCACCAGAAAATGACGCTTTCCTCTGTGATCCCGCAAAAAGAGGTTCTTCGTTTTGGCGGCCGGCAGGGGCGGTACCAGACGTCTGACATCTTCGACCGTAAAAACCGCCGGATGATCGTATCTTTGGTATTCAATTTGGTGGTCTGCCAGAAATCGATATAGGTCAACCATTGGATTTGCCTCCATTATTTTGAAAACCACCTTCCGTGCTGAAAGTCAAGGGACCGAAGCGGCTCTCCGACCATTAGTGTCCGTATCCACATCGCACACATTAATTCATAATTCCTTGACACTACACGTCATAAGCCGTAATAGGTCAACCAAATACCAATGGTCGAACTTATTTGAACGGAGGATTTATGCCGAAAAATCAGTTGCTTTATTTATCAAAATCAGACGTTGAGGCCATCGGTGTGAGAATGCCGGAAATTATCGAATCTTTGGAGGTCACCTTTCGTGCCAAAGGCGAGGGCCGCACGGAAATGCCGCCCAAACCGAGTATCCACCCCGGAGGTGGGGACAACTTCATGAACGCGATGTTAGCCTATATCCCGGACATACAATCTGCAGGTGTGAAATGGGTCAGCGGGTTTCCGGAAAACCCTAAGAGAGGGCTTCCCTATATTGCAGGACTACTGATCTTCAACGATGTCGACTCTGGTTTGCCCCTTGCAGTGATGGACTGTACCTGGATTACAGCAAAGCGCACCGGCGCTGCCACCGCCTTATCCGCACGCTATCTGGCACGTCCCGAATCATCGGTGATGGGAATGTTGGGTTGCGGTACCCAGGGGCGCAGCAACGTAGAGGCGCTCAATATGCTCTTCCCACTTCAAAAAGTCATGGCATATGATCCGGACGCTGAAGCATTGCGGCTCTATTCAGAGGAAATCAGAAACCGCTATAATCTGGAAGTGGTACCGGTGAAAACACCGCGTGAGGCAGTATCTGGCTGCGATATTGTGGTCACTGCCGGCCCGATCATGAAAACGCCCCATGCCACGATTCAGGCCGGCTGGTTGGATAAAGGCGCTTTTGCTTCTTTAATCGATTATGATTCATACTGGCATCCCGAGGCCATGCGGGAAACGGCTAAATTTTGCACCGACGATACCCCGCAGCTTCGCCTATACCAGCAAACAGGCTATTTACAAAATATTCCGGACATTCATGCTGATCTGGGAGAGCTGGTTGCAGGGAATAAACCAGGCCGCGAGACTTCCGAAGAACGGACCATGACGGCCAACCTGGGAAATGCATTAGATGATATGGCTGTGGCACCGCTTATTTACCAGCGGGCAGTGGAAAAGGGCATTGGAATTTGGCTGGAGTTGTGACCATCTCAGTCTCCCTAAAATGATGCGAAATTTCGAAAAGAAATTTTCTTCAATAAAATGCCCACGGCCATTGACTACATCAAGGGGCAGATCGATCTATGAAACTAAAAGGCAAAGTAGCCGTTGTAACCGGTTCCAGTCAGGGAATCGGAAGAGCCATTGCTTTGGATTTGGCAAAAGCAGGTGCGCACCTTGTCGTAAATTACAATCAGAATATCGAGGCAGCAAAAGAAGTAACTGAAATGATTCGAATGCACGAGCGCCGTGCCATCATTTTACAGGGAGATGTTTCCAAGAGTGAAGATGTTCGTCGAATCGTAAAGGAGACAATTGAGACTTTCGGTAAAATCGATATCCTTGTCAATAATGCCGGAATTTTTATTGCCGGCCCGATTGAAGAAATAAGCGAACAGGATTGGGATCGCGTAATTGCCGTTAATCTAAAAGGCACATTTCTATGCTGCCAGGCAGTTGGGCGGCATATGATCGAAAGAAAGTCCGGTGGATCGATTATTAATGTGGCATCCATATCCGGTCATATCCCTGAGATCCATGGAGGTGCTTACACACCAAGTAAAGCCGGAATAATTGGATTGACACAACTTTTGGCAATTGAATGGTCAAAATACAGCATTCGGGTCAATGCAGTTAGTCCCGGTCCGGTAATGACGCCTTTACAACAAAAAGCTTATCCAAGTAAGAAACTGTTAGAAGCTCGCAACCGCGCAATACCGATGGGGAGACATGGCACTCCTGAAGAGATAGCTAAAGCCGTAGCCTTCCTTGTATCAGACGATGCCGGCTACATCACCGGCGAGGAAATAACGGTAGACGGAGGGTCACAGATCAGTATGTTTCAGTTGGTCCATCGATTGGCCGACTGAAGATGAGAAATGAAATGAATTTTATGCATCTAACGGATGAGGAAAAGAGCATCCTTGATGGCAAACAAGGAGCGGCCGCCCGAATCGCCCTGGCGGTATTGGTCGATCTGGGTGAGCTTTTCGGTGCGGAGGAGCTGATGACGGTGTCGCAGGTACATATCGATGCCACCCTTTACATGGTGGATGCCGGATTGGAGTTTACCGAAAAAATGGCCGATCTGGGAGGAAAAGTAGCGGTTCCCACTTCTCTCAACCCCAGCTCCATCGACCTCCAGCGCTGGAAAGCATATCGTGTCCCACCTGAAGTCCTGTCAAAGCACAAACGCATGGAAGCGGCCTATCTAAAAATGAGGGCTACCCCAACCTGGACCTGTACTCCCTATCAACACGGAATTATTCCACGATTCGGGGAACAGATTGCCTGGGGCGAATCAAATGCCATCGCTTT
>JARRJQ010000123.1:0-6200 GCA_037388985.1 Desulfobacterales bacterium
GTCGATTCAGGCTTTCAAGCAGATCATGCGCATCCGTGAGGCCGTGCAAGCTATCAAGCCCATGATGCTCGAGCCCGAGGAAATCCAGTTCGCCAGCCCCGCCGGGGCCAGCTCTGCATCCAGTGTTGATCTAAGCTCAAGCACAACCGGCACGCCCACAACCCTGGAATCAACTGAAGAGGTCAATTCCTCAACGACTGCTTATTCGACTGACCCGCCCGAATGGACCGGCGATTCAACCGTTCAGGCCACAATCGGCGGCGAATACGACGGCTCCAGCGGCAGCGACACGCTTACCTTTGATGTTAAAAAGGGAGGTGAGCTGGGTGGAGATCTGATTCAGATCTATATTTACGATTCCAACAATAATCAAATCGATAGTTTAAATTTCAAAAAACAAGACGGTATCGGTACGCCATACACCTTGTCCAACGGCTTGACGGTGACCTTCGACGAAGGGACTTTCGTGAAAAACGACACCTTCACCGTGGAGGTCTATGACAACGTGCCCCAGGCGGTAAATCCGGACAATCCCTTTAACGGCACGGACACCACCGATCCCAACCTTCAATCGGGTCTGGAGGTAACCAGCGGCTCATTTGAAATCAATGGGACCACCATCGATGTCGCGGCGGATGATACGATTAACAGCGTGCTCGATAAAATTAATCAATCCGATGCCGGCGTGACCGCCACCTTCGACGCTGCTACCGAAACGGTGTTGCTGACCCAAAACACGCCCGGCTCGACTGAAGATATAGTGCTTGCCAACGACACGTCCGGATTTGTGGCCGCCGTAAAACTGGATAGCGCTGTGGCAGTCCCCGGAGAAGATGGGACGGTAACCGAAGATCCGAATACTCCGCTGGCAGAGGTGGAAAGCATGTCTGCGGTGCAAAGCGGCAGCATCAGCGTCAACGGCGTTTCCATCGACATTGACGTCAATTTGGATTCCCTAAACGACATCCTTGACCGAATCACCGCCTCGGAAGCCGGCGTAACCGCCAGCTATGACAGCAGCTCCAAGCAGGTCTCTCTGGTTTCCAACGACTCCGAAAGTGAGCTGACTATCGACAGCGGCTCGACCAGTTTTTTTCCGACCGTAAACATTACCGATGCGACCTATGAGGCGACCAGTGGCTCGGTAGAGTCGCAAGGGGTCGAGGTGGCCGATGTCAGCAATCTTGTCGTCGAATCGATCGTCGAAGAAAACAGCGAAAAGCCCTGGGAGCAAAATTCCGAGACCGCACCTGCTGATGCCCTGGACGTCAAGAAGCTCAGCACCCTGGTCCATAACATGGCCAATGCCCTGAATGAGCTGTTTGACGACTCGGCATTAAAAGGATCGCCCGGTTCATTTCTCGACGGACTCCGCAACGACATCCGCGAAACTGTGTCGTCATGGTCAGATTCCAAAGGGTCGCAGTTTGAAACCGATTTCGGCATCCGTTTTGATTTTGAGAAGACCGGTGAAAAGGCTGATAAAAAGGTATTTAATTTTACGCAGACAGAACAGAAACGTTTTGAAACCGCTCTGGCCGATCCGGAAGACTCAAATTCAATTCTCAACGGTCTTTTCGGGCAACAATCCAATGGGTTGTTCACCCAACTGCACGCGACCCTGACGGCAGCAGCGGCTGCATTTGAAAAAGACACCAGTCCGACGGGGCTATTTCTGAACGTGTCAATTTAATATCCAAGCTTTCAGGTGTCGGGCCTTCGCCGCGCCGTAACGGCTACGGCCTTGCAGGCGGGTGTCAGGATCGATACTGCACGCCTGACACCTGAACACTGAAACCTGACACCTACCTTCCCCATATGGTAATCAACACTTTGCCGGCATCCATCTACAGAATGCTGCATGTTTTTGTCTTGACATCATAAGCCGGCCTATATATTAGAAATTGATGTTCTTCTTTCTAACAATCATGCGCTAAGCCACAGTCTTCAATTGTGCGTCATGATCAGCCGATGCAAGGTCCCAGCCACTCGTGCAATCTTTAAATATTAGCTTGATAAGCCTCGTTTTTAACCAGCCTCATGACGCCTGTTTCAAGAAATGCGGCGCACAAGCTTTATTCTTCAAATGCAGAGTAAAATCAAACCGCCTTCAGGCAGAGGTTTAGAAAAGCCGAACAAATGAAAAAGGAGAAAAGAAAAATGCGCAGAAACAAATTAACAATTTTATTTTTGCTTTTGTTAACGGTTGTATTTGGTTTAAGTTTGGCCTGGGGTGATGAATATCCCAGCAAACCGATCAATTTTTTGATTCCCTTTGGGGCCGGCGGATCTGCTGATGTAATGGGCAGGACTTTGGCCACCGGCACTGAACCATATCTCGGACAGCCGATCGTCCCGATTAATAAACCCGGTGCCGGCGGCGGCATTATGTATACCGCCCTTAAAGCGGCCAAGCCGGACGGATACACGGTCGGCTGGAATTCGACTTCTATCCTCACAACGACCAATATCGGTAATGTTCCATTTAAATACGATGCTTTTGATTATGTGTGCCGAATTGGCTTTACAGCCATGCCGCTTGCCGTGCGCAAAGATGCACCCTGGAAAAATTTTAAGGAATTTGTGGATTATGCCAAGAAAAATCCGGGTAAAATAAAAATCGGAAACGCCGGGACGGGCAGCGGTACCCATCTCACGGCTGTGCTGCTGGAAAAAGAGACCGGCATCAAAGTCGTGCATGTCCCGCTGGGAGCAAAACGCCGGATTCCGAGCTTGCTTGGCGGCGAAGTTGAAGCCATCTGTGTACCATTGCCCGAAGTTGCCCCTCAGATCGAAGGGGGGCAGGCAAGGCTGCTCATTATGCCCACCGAAAAAAGAGATCCGATGTTTCCCGATATTCCAACCGCAAAAGAACTGGGATATCCGGTTGTCATGGAGCTTTTCAGGGGCATCAGTATGCCGAAAGGCACGCCGCAAGATATTATAAACAAACTTGCCGATGCCTTTAAAAAAGGCGCCGATGATGCAAATTTTAAAAAAATCGCTAAAAAAACGGGGTTTAATATCAGTTTCATGGGAAACAAAGAATTTGAAGAATACTTAAAAGTGCAGAACGCAAATATCGCCGAGGGTATGAAACTGGGCGGTTTAATTAAGTGAGGTGAAGGGGAGTTTTTTCTTGAAACCCATTTTGCGGCTGCCAGCGGCATCTTCAAATAATATCAGAGAACCCGCCAGGGGCTCCGCCGCTACCAGCCGCAACAAATTTTTCCAAGAGTCCGCATGCTTTTCGGCCTTCGATGAAGAAAGTTAATATTATATTATCTGCTGTATTGATCGGCTTTGGAATCTTTTACGCCTATTTAACGGCTGAGCTTCCTGAGCGAAACCTGCCCAACACCCTCGGCAGTGATTTTATGCCGTGGGTGCTGGTGGGCTGTCTCTTTTTGCTGTCGGCGTTACTTCTGATCAGAACGGTATGGGGCGGCTCTCCGGAAAATTTTGAATCCAGCATTTCGCAAAAAGAAGCCTTTGGCGTGATCTATCTCACCGCCTGTGTTTTTGCCTATGTAAAATTAATGAGTCTGATCGGCTTTATTTTGGCCACACCCATTTTTCTGGCCCTTTTGATGCTGATCACCGGCTCAAGAAAGTGGAAAGAGATCGTCATTGTTTCAATTCTCGCCACATTCGGCATTTACTTATTATTCCAGAAAATTTTTCAGGTTATTCTACCCCGCGGAGAACTATTTTAGCAGGTTAGTTCATGAATGGACCTATTTTTTCAGCGTTGGCTGATGTTTTGCAAATTCAAAATATCGTTGCCTCGATGGCCGGCGTTATTTTTGGCCTGTTTATCGGTTCAACTCCCGGACTGACGATTTCATTGGGCATGGTTCTGCTTTTGCCGATCACCTTTAAGCTTTCCGCGGTAACCGCCGTCTGTTTGCTGCTCGGGCTGTACGCCGCAGGCATGACCGGCGGGTCTTTATCCGCCATTTTATTGAACATTCCCGGAACGCCTTCCGCTTCGGCAACGGCCATAGATGGCTATGAAATGACCAAACAAGGAAGGGCGGGCGAAGCACTGGGAGTTGCTGTGAGTTCGTCGTTTTTTGGCGGCATATTCGGCTTGATCTGCCTGGCGCTGGCTTCGCCGATAATTGCCAAAGTTGCCTTGAAGTTCGGCTCCCCTGAGCTTTTTTCCCTGGTCCTTTTAGGGCTCACGCTAATCTGCAGCTTCGGTCAACATTCCCCGATTAAGGCCTTAATCTCGGGAACCGTGGGTCTGATCATCATGACCGTCGGCCTGGATCCGATGATGGGCAGCCCCCGCTTCACATTTGGCATGGTGGAATTGCAGGCCGGTATTTCCTTTTTACCTGCCATGATCGGCCTTTTTGCGATTCCCCAAATTTTAGTTGGAATCGCCGGTAAAACGCGGGTGATTCCAAAATACCGCGAAAAAATTTCCAGTGTACTGCCGAAAATTAAAGATCTTTTTAAATTGATAAAAAGCATGCTTATGGGATCTCTAATTGGGACCGGAATCGGTGCCATTCCGGGCGCAGGCGGTCCGATTGCGGTATTTCTCAGCTATGATTATGCACGAAAAGTATCCAGAAATTCGGAAAATTTTGGCAAGGGCGAACCGGCGGGAGTAGCCGCACCCGAATCATCAAACAACGCCGTTGCCGGCGGCGCACTGATTCCGATGCTGACTCTGGGCATTCCCGGCGACCCGATAACGGCTATTTTGCTGGGAGCGTTGATGATCCAGGGCCTGGTTCCGGGTCCGCTTCTTTTTCAACAATCGGCTCAATTTGTTTACAGTGTTTTTTGGGCCTTTCTGGTGGCAAATATCATGAATTTGTGCCTGACCTTCATGACCATCAAGCTCTGGGTTAAAGTGCTCAAGGTGCCTCAACGTGTTTTGCTTCCGATTATTGTTATTTTGTGCATTATCGGCACGTATGCCTTAAGGAACACGTTTTTTGACACAGCCATCATGTTCGCTTTCGGATTGATGGGTTACTTTATGAAAAAATATGGTTTTCCGGTGGTTCCGATGCTTCTGGCAATCATTCTGGGGCCCAACCTTGAAGAACACCTCAGAATGTCTCTGATCATTTCACAGGGAGACTACGCAATTTTTTTAAAACACCCCATCAGCCTTGTCTTTATCCTTGTGGCCATTCTATCCTTTATCCTTCCCCTGGTGCGCCGGAAAAAAACCGATGAACACCAGGTTGTTTGAGTCAAGGATGCACGACAACTTTTAAGGCCCCGTCCCTGCGTTCCACATATGTCTGGAAGGCTTCATTGATTTGTTCCAGAGGAAAAGTATGGGTGATGAGATCTTTGGCTACCAGCTTGCCCTGGGCCATCAAGGAAAGCGCTCGATGGACATTCAGGCGCCCCTCTCCCCGGATGGTGTAAAGGTTGATACGATTGCGCACCGCAGCGCTGATATCGGCTGTAATCGGCTTTTTGTAAAAAGCCAAAATTGAAACTTTGCCGCCTCTGCGGGTCATTTCAATGGCCTGCTGCAATGAATTATCGCCGCCGGCTGCCTCCAGCACCAGATCCGCTCCTAACCCTTCGGTGAGCTTCAAAACCTTATCAACGGGATTTTCTTGTTTGGCATTGACAATGTGATCGGCACCCAGCTTCTTGCCCAATTCCAGTCTTTCCTGCCGGGTCCCGGTCAATATGACCTTGCCCGCCCCGAGAGCCTTGCAGGCCTGAACGCACATAAGTCCTATCGGTCCGGGGCCGAGCACCGCCACTGTATCTCCAGCGATGTATCCTCCGGCCTCATCGATTCCATAAATGCTTGATCCCGCAGTTGTAATAATGGTTGATTCATCAAAGGATATATTATCGGGAATCTTGGCAAGGGTGTTTACGTGGTTGACCGCATACTCGGCAAATCCGCCATTGGCGGTAAAGCCATTGGCCCGGTGCCCTTTTTTAAGATTGCCGTAATTAAGGCATGCCGTGTATTCGCCCACCAGGCAGTTCTTGCATCGCATGCACCCTTTGTGAATCTCCACCGCAATGCGATCCCCGACCTTAAATTCATCCACCGTATCGCCAAGTGCGACAACTGTTCCGGCGTACTCATGGCCGATAATAAACTCTCCGAAAGGGGGTTGATTCGGCATACCGTGACTGATAATCTTCACATCGGTTCCGCAAATTCCGCAGGCTTCAACCCGAATCAATGCCTCAGCATA
>JARRJQ010000123.1:6227-18088 GCA_037388985.1 Desulfobacterales bacterium
TTGGAATTTGCATTATGCCTAACCTCATGATTTCAAGTGGTTATTTTATTTCTTGAGTCCCGCAACCGTCAATTTAAATTCTATTAATTCATCCGGGTTGTCAATCAAAAATTTTGAGTCGAAATCGAATTTTTCAGGTTTTGATTGATTTTTTTCTCCGGAAAAAGGAAAGTATCAGAAATTGATTTCATTTAGGAGGCCTGAAATGAACCTTCCAGCAAAAATGATGGCTGCGGTGTTATACGGAATGAATGATGTCAGAGTTGTGGAGCGTGAGGTCCCGACTCCCGGTCCGGAAGAAGCATTAATCAAAGTTGAAGCATGTGGCGTATGCGGAGGAGATATCAAAATAATTACAAAGGGCATGCCGAATCAGCCCCCTTTTGGTGAGTTTATTATCGGCCATGAATACGCCGGAACCATTGTTGCTATGGGGGACGGCATCGATGAATTCAAAATTGGTGATCGAGTTGCGGTTGAAGTGCACAAAGGCTGCGGTCGTTGCAAAAATTGCCTCGCGGGAAAATATACAGTATGCCTCAATTATGGCAACTTCGACAAAGGACACCGGGCGAATGGCTTTACGACAAACGGCGGGTTTGCGCAATTTGCGGTCAATCATGTGAATACGATTTGCAAGGTTCCTGATAGCATATCACTTGATGAAGCCACGTTAATTACCACCGCAGGAACCTCTCTGTATGGCATTGACATGGCCGGGGGATATGTGCCCGGAGACACCATCGCCGTCCTGGGGCCGGGAGCCATCGGCCTGATGAGTGTTCAATGCTGCAAAGCAATCGGCGCTGGACAGGTAATCCTTACCGGCACGCGAGATGATCGACTTAAACTGGGCAAGAAACTGGGTGCCGACTGGGTAATTAATGTTAAAAATGAATGGCCGGTTAAAAAAATCAGAGAAATTACCGGCGGTATTGGGGCGGATCTCGTTCTGATTACCTCCGGCGGCGAAGATAGCCTGCAGCAGGCGCTGGAAATGACTCGCCGCGGTGGAAACATTACGATGCTTGCCCACTTTGATGAACCGGTGACGGCCGATATTGGATTGGCCGTCAAAAATGGGATTAACCTGTATACGGTGAGAGGAGAAGGTCGGATGAGTGTCCATCGCGCCCTTTCACTGATGTCCAGAAAAATGATCGACGGGAAAGCCCTTATTACCCACACTTTTCCTTTAAAAGAAATGAATAAAGCCATAAGCACCTTTACCGAAAGACGTGAGGGCGCTATAAAGGTAGTGGTTCATCCCTGATTTTTAAAAATGGGTCTAAAAGCCCCTCTGATGTTTGAGGCAATACTGAGATCTGCATAAAAATTCTCACAAAAAAAGGTTGAGCCGGTTGGCCCGTTGGCCGGTTTTGTTTTAAATATGAAAGAATTCCTGACTTAACGGACAAACCGGCGAACCGGCAACGGGCTAACCATCTATAAGGAGTTTTCATGCAGCGCACAAAGATATTTCAACTCTTAAAATCCGAAAGCCCTATCGAACAGGTCCTGATAAAGGGATGGGTGCGCACCCGGCGCGATGCCAAGGGATTTTCCTTTATCGAGGTCAACGACGGCTCCAGCCTGAAAAACATCCAGGTGGTTGCGGATGAAAAACTATCGAATTATGATGAAGTCAAAAAATTAACAACCGGCTCGGCGCTGGCTGTCAGCGGACAGCTCGTCGAATCGAAAGGTAGCGGTCAGAGATGGGAAATTCGGGCAGACAGCGTGGAGGTCATTAGCCTGGCAATGGAAGACTTTCCTTTGCAGAAAAAGCGTCACACCGATGAATTCTTAAGAACCATCGCCCATCTGCGACCCCGCACCAACAAATACGGCGCGGCCTTTCGCATTCGATCCGAGATGGCTTACGGAATTCACAAGTTTTTTAAAGACCGGGGCTTTCGTTATCTGCACGCCCCGATTCTCACCGGTTCGGACTGTGAAGGGGCCGGCGAATTGTTTCGGGTGACCACCCTGAATCTGGACAATCCACCCCAAAAGGAAGGTAAGACGGATTTTCAGCAGGATTTTTTCGGCAAAGAAGCCAATCTGACGGTTTCGGGACAATTATCGGCCGAGATGTTCGCTCTGGCCTTAGGCGATGTTTATACCTTTGGACCCACCTTCCGGGCGGAAAATTCACATACCCGCCGCCATGCCGCCGAGTTCTGGATGGTCGAACCGGAGATGGCCTTCTGTGATCTCCAGGGCAATATGGATCTTGGCGAAGAGCTCATCCGCCAGCTGACTGCCTATGCAATGAAAGAGTGCAAAGAGGATCTGGAACTTTTTGCCAAGTGGGTGAATAAAGCACTCATGGCAACTCTGGAAAACATTGCCCAATCCGATTATATCCGGCTGCCATACCGCGAAGCCGTGGAGATCTTAAGCCGGTCCGGTAAAACCTTCGAATATGAAATCGGTTTCGGCAAGGATCTGCAGACCGAACACGAACGCTATCTGACCGAGGCCCACTTCAAAAAGCCGGTTATTGTCTATGATTACCCTAAAACTATCAAGCCCTTTTATATGCGGGTCAATGACGATAACGAAACCGTGGCAGCCATGGATGTCCTGGTGCCGGGCATCGGGGAGATCATCGGCGGCAGTCAGCGCGAAGAACGCCTGGATGTGCTTGAAGCGCGCATGGAAGAAATGAAAATGGACAAAGCTCCTTACTGGTGGTATCTGGATGCCCGCCGTTACGGCAGCGTCCCCCACAGCGGCTTCGGTCTGGGATTTGAACGCTTTTTAATGATGATCACCGGTATCAGCAATATTCGGGATGTCATTCCTTTTCCAAGAACCCCCAGCAGCATTGATTTTTAAGTGCTGCAGCCTTTTTGAAGAAAAGGAGAAAGTCGCCTGCAATGAGCAACGGACGTAAAGGAAAACTTGTCATTCAGGAGATACCGACCGGAGAGGTTGAAAGAAACGTCGTTAGGCTGCTTTTAAAATTTGCAAAAAATGCTTCCGTTACCGAACTAAGACACAAGATCAGACGTACGCCTTATACGCTCAGCAATAATATCGAGGCCGAAAAGGCTGCACTGCTCATCGAGGCATTTGAAAAATTCGGTGCAACGGCCGCGTTTGTTCCGCATGTGGTTGACGAACCTGTTGCCGAACCGTTCAAACCCGTTGTAACAGAGCCACGCTTTGTCATGGGTCCGGCAACCGTCGCAAAGCAATCCGCCTCCGGCGGGCTCCTTCAGCCGCAGTCCCTAAAAAGCGGTGTCCGAAATCTAACCCTATTCTTGGTCTTTATTTTGATGATCCTGTCATTCGGCTTTCTGGCCTGGCAGCTTTGGCCTATTGTGGGAGACAAAATTCAGGGATTCGTATCATACCTGAAGCATCTTTTTTAGAGACGGGAATAAGAACAGAGGTGCTCTTGAATTATTTGTGTTGATGATTTTTAATTTGTATAATGCCGTCCTGCAGGTCCGGAACATTAAAATTCATCAACAGTCCCAGATTTAAATTCGAGAGCTTTAGAAATGTCTGAAGCCGGGCCTTATCAAGGGATTCGATTTTCTCGCAGTATTTTAATTCGACCCCAATTGCATCCTCAACAACCAGATCCATCTTATAGCCGCAATCCAGTGTCTGGTCTTTGTATTTCTGCATCACCGGCAGCGGTCTTTTGCGCTCAAAGTTTAATTTGCGTTTGCTGAGCTCGTAACAAAGACATTCTTCATATTCGGATTCATGCAGACCGGGTCCGGCGTTGCGATGAACCTCCTTGGCAGCCGCCACAATTTCGTCAGTTAATCTGTTGATATCCATTGGTTATCTGGGCGTTGTCGAATCGCAAATTAGTTTTATCGATACCTATCCAAAGAAGCGGATAAAGCGGAGATAGCGGAATTATTAACACAATAATTGCCCGCCTGTAAAGCATATTTGCCGTTCATCATTAAAAATGAACTGCCTCTTAAAATGCCTTCTTTTGTAAAAGTTGTGTAAAAGGTGCTCCACCCGGATTGACATTTGCTTGCGGGGCTTATTAAGCTTATACGAGCAACCACAGCTTTTCCGGTCCAATTTTACCCCTTTAAGGGAGATATCTGATGAAAGCAATGAAATCTTTTTTATGTATCATAACCGTCATGCTGATGGCCTCCGGTGGTTGGCCGGCCGAGACACCTCATCTGCAGATTCGCCGAAAGGCCCAGAGTGCCTATAACAACGGTAACTGGCAAGATGCCTATAATCTGTATCGCCGGCTGATTTTTGAAACGCAAAATGATCCTAAATGGATCGGCAAAGACTTTTCCCAGGCCTGGCAGTGCCTGCGCAAGCTGAACCGACTCAATGCGCTTGATCAGTTTCGTGAGCAAGTCATTGAACAACATGCCGGCAACTGGCGGCTGCTGAGCGATGCCGCCCGCAGCTACAGTCAGAACATGCACTGGGGATATATGGTGGCCGGAAAATTCCATCGGGGACCGCATCGCGGCGGAGGAAAAACCGTCAATGCCATCGCCCGCGATCGGGTTCGAGCCCTTCAGCTGATGCATCAGGCCGGGGTACTTGCCGATGAAGATCCGGCAAAGTCTGAGGTTGCCCAATTTTATCTGGAGTATGCCCGCATCATTCAGCAGCACCGCGCAGGCGGCCAGGCCTGGCGCCTGCAATATCTGACCGATCTCAGCCGGCTTCCCGACTATGAGCCCGGATACGGCCATGAGTATGACAGCCTTACCAGAGGCGCTCCGGTAGATGCGCAAGGCCAACCCATTTTTCATCGGCTACCGAAAAGCTTTGAAGCCTCAAGCTCGGACGGGGAGCGCTGGCGCTGGCTGCTGGCAAGATCCACAGCGCTCAACCCGGCGCTGAAAACTCTTGTCGACTATACCCGGGCCACCTTTCTGCATCAGCAGTTCGGAGTGCAAACCCTGGTCAATTATGAAAACCTTTATGGCCGCGTGCACCCGCTTCAAGAAGAAAACGCACAAAACGATAAAAACAGCCTCTATCAGGTGCACACCTTGACCGATGGCGAAACCATCGCCAGGCTGGCGACAGGAGTACGGCGTTTTGCGCTGCCCGATGAATACAACTTTATCCTGATTTTTAAAGACATGCTTCCGGCCGGCAATGCCGCCCTGGCCCTGGCCCAAATTTATGAAAACCGCAGACAATATGATCAGGCAGTTATCTACTGGCAAATTTATAAAAACTACAACCACTCGGCAGCCCAACAGCATATCGATCAAATCACCAAAAATTGGGGAGTATTTGAACCCGCCGGAACGCAACCTTCGGGCACAAGACCCAGCGTCGATTATCGATTCCGCAACGGCCGCCGGGCGCGATTTGTTGTGCACAAAGTCCGCATCGATCGGCTGCTTGAAGACGTTAAAACCTATATTCGCTCCCAACCCCGGCGGCTGGACTGGCAAAAAATCAATGTCAGCAATATCGGCTGGCGTATGGTGCATGAAAACCAGAGCGAATATATCGGCAACGAGGTGGCTTCCTGGCAGCTGGATCTGGACCCCGACGAGCGGCACTGGGACCGCCGCGTGACGGTCAAATTTCCGGATGCACTGAAAGCAGCCGGGGCCTATCTGGTGGAAGCCAGGATGCAGAAGGGTAACACCGCCCGCATTATTGTCTGGGTCAGTGACACGGCAATTGTCCAAAAGCCGCTTAAAAACCGGATGCTTTACTTTGTGGCCGATGCGGTCAACGGCCGGGCGCTTGCCGGGGTGAGCATCGATTTTTTCGGTTATCGTGCCCGGCAGATTCGCGGAACCAATCGCTATCGAATTATTCACCGCAGTTTAAAAAAGCAAACCGACCCGCAGGGCCTGGTGATCATTGAACCGGCCGATATGCCCCGTAATATGTCCTGGCTGGCCACCGCCACCACCCGTGACGGCCATCTCGCATTTCTGGGTTTTTCCAGAGTCTGGTATTCCGGTTATGACGCAACCGAATACAACCAGACCAAAACTCTGATCATAACCGATCGGCCGGTATATCGTCCGGGCCAGAGCGTCAAATTCAAGGCCTGGGTGCGACAGGCCAAATATGACCGCGATGAGACCTCTTCATTTGCCGGCCAGCACTTTACTGTTCGCATTGATAATCCTAAAAATGAGCAGATTTATTCCCAAACCCTGACGGCCGATGCCTATGGCGGAATTGAAGGCGAGCTTAAACTGCCTGCCGATGCCGCTTTGGGGATCTACCGTATTTCTCATGGTCGAAGCAGCATTTACGGCGGCCAGACCTTCCGCGTGGAAGAATACAAAAAGCCTGAATTTGAAGTCAAAATAGAGGCTCCTTCCGAGCCGGTTATGCTCGGCGAGAAAATAGTTGCCACGATCAAAGCCGCTTATTACTTTGGTTCCCCGGTCACCGAAGCCACGGTTGCCTATAGGGTGCTGCGCAGCGAACACGACAGCCGCTGGTATCCAGCGTCTTACTGGGATTGGTTTTACGGACCTGGTTACTGGTGGTATGCCTATGATTATCCCTGGTATCCGGGCTGGGAAACCTGGGGCTGCCTGCGACCCATCGGGCCATGGTGGCCGGCCTGGCCGCGCCGGCAGCCGGAAATTGTGGCCGATGGGGAAGCTAAAATCGGTCGGGACGGAACGGTTCGCATCAGCATCGATACGGCGCTGGCCAAAATGATCCACGGCGACAGCGACCACCGCTATACCATCACCGCCGAGGTGCGCGATCAGTCCCGGCGCACCACTGTCGGTCAGGGAAACGTGCTGGTCGCCCGCCGGCCTTTTAAAGTGTATGCCTGGCTGGATAGAGGCTTTTACCGGGTCGGCGATACCGTTAAAGCCAGCTTTAAAGCCCAGACCCTTGATCAAAAACCGGTTGCCGGCAAGGGCCGACTGAAACTGCTGCGCATCACCTATCAAAACAGCACGCCTCAAGAAACGCTGGTTGCCACGTGGCCTTTAAACACGGATGCCGAAGGCAGCGCCGCGCTGCAAATTCAGGCATCCCGTCCCGGACAATACCGTTTCTCTTACACCGTCACCGATGCAAACGGCCATGCGATAGAAGGCGGCTATATCTTTACCGTGCGCGGAGCGGGTGATGACGGTGCCGCGTACCGCTTTGCCAAAGTTGAGCTGATCACCGACAAGGCCTTCTATGCGCCCGGAGAAACGGTGCGGCTGCAAATCAATATCGACAAAGAGGACGCGGCCGTGATGCTGTTTGTGCGGCCGGTCAGCGGCGTCTACCTGCCGCCGAAAGTCATTTCCATGTCCGGGAAAAGCGCGCTGGAACAAATAGCGATTTCGAAAAAAGATATGCCCAACTTCTTTGTGGAAGCGGTTACGGTTTATGACGGCAAGGTTCACAGTGAAATCCGTGAAATCGCGGTCCCGCCTGAAAAACGGGTCTTAAATGTGACAGCTACCCCCTCCAGAACTAACTATCGTCCCGGACAAATGGCCAAAATAAAGGTGCGGTTGACCGATTTTTACGGTGAGCCCTTTCAGGGATCGGCGGTTATCAGCGTCTATGACCGGGCGGTGGAATATATTGCCGGCGGGTCCAAAAAATGAAATCCCCATGAAAAACATTGGAATCTTCGGACATCTAATGATGCCGGATGGCTCCGGCAAAGAACCGATCGAAGAAGAAAAAGGGGCCGGTTCCCGGGTTTTGGCCGAGGCCGGGGCGGCTAGATCTCCTGCACCGGCTGTGGCTGGAGAAACAGACGCCGCATTGAAGCTTAAAAAAGATGCAGTTGGCCAAATCGGTGATGAGGAGCGTCGGGCCGATCAGTCACCCGACCTCGTGCAGCCCGGCATCCGCAGCGAATTTGCCGACACCGCCTTTTGGTCGGGCAATCTGACAACCGACCGGATGGGAATGGTTGAAGTCGAATTTAAGATGCCCGAAAACCTGACCGGCTGGAAGGTTAAAGTCTGGGCCATGGGCCATGGAACTAAAGTCGGTGAGAGTGATGGGGAGGTCGTCACCCGCAAGGATCTGATCGTGCGCCTTCAGGCGCCCCGGTTCTTTGTAGAAACCGATGAGGTCGTTTTGTCGGCCAACGTTCACAATTATTTAAAAAACCGTAAATCCGCCGAAGTCGTGCTGGAGCTGGACGGCGGCTGCCTGGAATTAATCGACAGCCAACAGCAAAAACAGTCGATTGAAATCGCGTCCGATGGAGAAACACGCGTGGATTGGCGCGTGAAGGTATTGAAAGAAGGCGAAGCCTTGGTGCGCATGAAGGCGCTGACGGATGAAGAATCCGATGCCCTTCAAATGCGCTTTCCGGTTTTCGTGCACGGCATGCTCAAGCAGGTGCCCAAAACCGGCGTTATACGCCAAGACCAGAGTCGGGCCCAAATCACCTTTAGCGTGCCGGCGGCGCGGCGCGTGGAGCAATCCAGGCTGGAACTGCGCTATTCACCGACTCTGGCCGGCGCCATGGTGGATGCCCTGCCGTATCTGGTCAGCTACCCTTACGGCTGCACCGAACAGACGTTAAATCGCTTTTTGCCCACGGTGATCACCCAGCAAGCCTTAAAGCGCATGGGTGTTGATTTAGCAGATATTCAGAACAAACGAACCAACCTGAATGCCCAGGAAATCGGCGACGATCAAAAGCGTGCGCGGCAGTGGCAGCGCTATGATCACAACCCGGTATTTGATGAAGATGAGGTCGCGGCCATGGTCTTGGCCGGGGTCAGGCGCCTGGCCGCCATGCAGCTGTCCGACGGCGGCTGGGGCTGGTTCAGCGGCTATGGCGAACGTTCCTATCCCCACACCACCGCACTGGTGGTCCATGGGTTGCAGATTGCCCGGGAAAACGGCGTAATCCTACCAGTTGGTGTAATTGAAAGGGGTGTGCAATGGCTGCAAAATTATCAGGCCGCAGAAATCGACCGGTTGATGCTGTGGGATCGCACCAAAAAAGAAGGAAAATCCCGCGCCGATAATCTGGATGCGTTTGTTTACATGGTGCTGACCGATGAAGCTTCTGAAAACACAAAGATGCGTGAATATCTTTACCGCGACCGCAATTCGCTGGCCGTTTATGCCAAGGCGATGTTCGGCATGGCCCTGGTGAAGGCCGAAGATCGCGAGAAGCTGGCCATGATCGTTAAAAACATCGAACAGTTTCTGGTGCTCGACGCGCAGAACCAGACCGCCTATCTGAATCTGCCAAACGCCGATTACTGGTGGTACTGGTACGGTTCCGAATACGAAGCCCATGCCTATTATCTGAAGCTGCTATCCCGAACCGACCCAAAGGGCCAAACGGCCTCCGGCCTGGTCAAGTATCTGCTCAACAACCGCAAGCATGCCACCTACTGGAACAGCACCCGGGATACGGCGGTTATCGTGGAAGCCTTTGCCGACTATCTGGCCGCCAGCGCAGAAGCTCAGCCGGATTTGACGCTGGAAATCTATTTCAACAACACCCTGATGAAAACGGTGCAGATCAATGCGGATAACCTGTTTACCTTTGACAACAAACTGATCCTCAACGGAAAAGACATTCCCACGGGCACCCAGACGATTGTGCTTAAAAAATCGGGCAAAGGTTCGATCTACTTTAATGCCTATCTGGATTATTTTACCCTGGAAGATTTTATCGCCAGAGAAGGCCTGGAGGTCAAGGTCCAGCGCTCAGTTTACCGGCTCAAGCAGGTCGATAAAATCATAAAGGATAGCGGCTCCCGGGGGCAGGTGGTGGACCGCCGGGTGGAAAAATATGAGCGCGAGCCCCTTAAAAACCTGGCTGCTTTAAAAAGCGGCGATCTGGTCGAAGTCGAACTGGTAATCGAAAGCAAAAATGACTACGAGTACCTGGTATTTGAGGACATGAAAGCAGCCGGTTTTGAGCCGCTTGAGGTGCGCAGCGGCTACACGGATAATGAAATGGGGGCTTACGTCGAGTTTCGGGATCAAAAGGTCTGCTTTTTTGTCCGGCGCCTGGCGCGCGGCCAACACAGCGTCAGCTATCGCCTGCGAGCTGAAAGTCCCGGCAGATTCAGCGCCCTGCCCGCCAGAGCATACGCCATGTATGCGCCGGAGCTTAAGGCTAATTCGGATGAAATCAAACTAATAGTAAATGATTAGAAGTGGACTCAAAACCCCATCTAATGTCCGATAGCTGCGTTGTCCCGCGGATTGAAATACTCACGTACTAACGTGTACGCTCCGTTTTCAATCCACAGGACGCCTTGCTCTCGAACATGATCTGAGGTTTTGAGTCCACTTCTACATGTTACCGGATTAAAGGAACTTATCGGACGTGCTATTAGTCAAGGAGGGAGATAAACTTTCCGTATCGGGGTTACCAAGGCAGAAATGATTGGGATGCCCTTAAATAAGCGCAAAGACTAGGCGTCGGCCTCTTATTATGACCCTTCCTCCATCCGGGAAAGTTTATCCCCGCCCCCCAATTGGGCTGTCTCCCACCTCCGATTCCATTTTCTGCATGTGGATGACAGCGCAACCATCTGAAACCTACCAGAGAAGAAAACACGATTCAAGCAAAAAATTCTAATATTTTTATATATTTACAGTATTTTACAATATTTGACAGTATTTGACAGATCTTTGATTTAGAGCTTCCAACGGCAGAAACAATCATCCATGGCGGTCTGATTCTGATTTTTTTCTTTTGGTTTTAAATCATATGGTTACGCTGTATCTTTAAGGTAGTTACTCGTTTTTCAAGAAACTAACGGTACTGATTCCGCTGTTGGCCTCCAGATCCAGATCGCCATCGCCATCAAAGTCTCCGGCAGCCAGTGTCAGAACGTCGGCCATGCCCAAAACCTCATCTGCCGCCGTGAAATCTCCAAATCCGTCATTTATCAGCACTCTAACCGTACTGTTCCCATTGTTGGCTGCTGCCAGATCCAGATAGCCGTCGCCATTCCAATCTCCTGCCACCAGGGCCTCAACACTTGGCAGGCCCAAAACCTCATCTGCAACTGTGAAATCACCCGTGCCATCATTTATCAGGATGGCCACCAAGCTGTCACCGAAGTTGGCCGCCGCCAAATCCAGATCGCCGTTGCCGTCCCAATCTCCGGCCGCAAGGGCGTGAACATTGGTCTGGCCCAAAATTGTACCTGCCGCCGTGAAGTTGCCGATGCCGTCATTTATCAGCACTCTAACAGTACTGTTCCCATTGTTAGCCGCCGCCAGATCAAGATCCCCGTCGCCGTCCCAATCTCCGGCCACCAGGGCCAGAACATTTGGCTGGTCCAAAACCTCATCTGCCGCCGTGAAGTCCCCGGTACCGTCATTTATCAGCACACGAACGGTGCTGATCCCGCTGTTGGTTGCCAAATCCAGATCGCCATCGCCATCAAAGTCTCCGGCAGCCAGCGTCAGAACGTCGGCCATGCCCAAAACCTCATCTTCCGCCGTGAAGTCCCCGGTGCCGTCATTTATCAGCACTCTAACGGTACTGTTCCCATTGTTGGCCGCTGCCAGATCCAGATCGCCGTCGCCGTCCCAATCTCCGGCCACCAGGGCCTGAACATTTGGCTGGCCCAAAACCTCATCTTCCACCGTGAAATCCCCGGTGCCGTCATTTATCAAAATGGCCACCAAGCTGTCACCGAAGTTGGCCGCCGCCAGATCTAGATCGCCGTTGCCGTCCCAATCTCCGGCCGCAAGAGCGCGGACATTGGTCTGGCCCGAAATCGAACCTGCAGCGGTGAAGTCACCGGTCCCGCTCATAGAAGTTTCTGCCCAGAAACGGTAAACAAAGGGTAATTCCAGAAATTGACCGTCAGTTGAAGTCAACATGTCGGTCAAAATGACTTCTATTTCTTCACCTGCTTTGAACCGGTTGTCGGAATTGAAGTTCAGGGTATCGG
>JARRJQ010000124.1:0-7517 GCA_037388985.1 Desulfobacterales bacterium
CATTGGGATCATCACCGTTTCTACCACCCGGGCATTGGTCGATGACACCAGCGGCAAATGGATTAGCGAACAGGCCGAAAAAGCGGGGCACAAGATCGTTTTTCATCAGGTGATCCCCGACGATGCTGAGATCATTGCCGCGACGCTAAACGACAGGATCGAGGAATCAAACGCCCAGGTGATTCTGATCAGCGGCGGAACCGGAATTGCAAAAAAGGACGTGACGATTGAAGCGGTCAGCCCCCTTTTTACTAAAGAGCTGAGTGCGTTCGGTCCGCTGTTTGCCAAACTCAGCATGGAAGAAATTGAATCCGCCGCCATCATGTCCCGTGCCACCGCCGGTGTTATCGGCAATACCGTTGTCTTTTGCATGCCGGGAAGCCTCGATGCATGCAAACTGGCCTGCACACGGCTTATTTTTCCAGAACTGGGCCATCTGATCAAGCATATCAGAGAATAGATAGAAGTGGCTATTTCTGCTTTGCCAGGTATGTGTCGCGCAGGCCTTTTTTGTAGATTTTTCCCGATCCGGTCTTGGGCAGCTCATCGAGGAAAACAATGGATTTGGGTGCCTTGTAAGAGGCCTGATGGTCTTTGCAAAAAGAAATGATTTCTTCTTCAGTGGCCGCTTCACCCTCCCTGAGCACCACGGCGGCATGAACCGCTTCTCCCCATTTTTCGTCCGGCGCACCAAAGACGGCGGCTTCTAAAATTTTAGGATGCATATAAAGTACGTTTTCGACTTCGGTAGAGTATACATTTTCGCCACCGGTGATGATCATGTCTTTTTTGCGATCAACAATGTTGACATAGCCTTCCGAATCCAGTGTCGCCATATCCCCGGTGCGAAGCCATCCCTTTGAGAATGCCTTGGCGGTTTCTTCGGGCAGGTTCCAGGATCCGGGTGTAATGCTATCGCCTCTTACCCAGATTTCACCCACCTGCTGCTCGTCGGCCGCAATCAATTCGCCGGTGTCATCGACCACTTTCAGGTCCACTCCGATGAACGGCCGGCCTGTTTTGGATTTATATTTTAGCTGCGCATCAGGAGGAAGCTTTATCAAATGATCCTTTAAGATGCTCAATGTCAAATATGGACTGGTTTCGGTCATACCGTAGGTCTGAATATAATCGCAGCCAAAAGCGGCCATGGTATTTTTCACAAGTTCAGGTGCAATCGGGGCTCCCCCGCTAAGGATGACCCTCAGGCTCGAAAAATCATATTCATTTATCCGGGGGTGCTTGATCATCAGATTGAGCATGGTGGGAATTAAATTGCTCAGGGTTATCTTTTCCTTCTCGA
This sequence comes from Desulfobacterales bacterium, assembly GCA_037388985.1. Lineage (GTDB taxonomy): Bacteria > Desulfobacterota > Desulfobacteria > Desulfobacterales > JAHEIW01 > JAHEIW01. The sequence goes on from JARRJQ010000124.1 coordinate 1,304, forward strand.
TTGCGGCCATCACCGCTTCCGCCTCAAACTGGCCGACCATCACATGGCGGGCGCCCACCCAGCTGACGGCAAAAGTGGCCCAGGCATCGGCTAAATGGAACATGGGCGCAACGTGACCCCAGATATCGGTATCGGCCAGCTTCAGCTCGGCAATGGTCCCTAAAGCGTGGCTGCAAACATTTTTATGGGTGAGCATCACCCCTTTGGGCCGACCGGTGGTGCCGCTGGTGTAATACAAATGGGCAACGTGGTTTTCATCAGCAGTTACCGGCTGAAAGTTTTGGGCTTTCTCGCCGACGGCATTTTCATAACGATGGCTTTGGATCGAAATTGATTCGCGGGGCGCATCGTCAATCCAGATAATGCCCTCAAGGGGCACACCTTCGGCCAGGGCTCCTTTTACCAGGGGAGCAAAACGCGCAGCTGCCATCAGCCAGCGGCTGCCGGCATCTTTTAAAATATACGAAACTTCTTTGGCTGCCAGGCGATAATTAATCGGATTTAGAATGGCGCCAATCGCGGCGGTTGTGTAGTAGGTCTCCAAAAAAGCATGGGAGTTGACATCCAAAATTGAAATGCAATCTTTGGCCACAATTCCCTGGTTCTGAAAAAACCGGGCCAGGGCAGCCACGCGCTCACCGATTTGCCGGTAGGTAAACGAATGGTCACCGTCGATCACGCCGATCTGTTCAGGGTATAAATCCAATGCTCTTTGCAGCGTCATCCAGATGTTCAACGCATTTTCCTTGTCCTTGAGATTTTTTGAATCTTTATCATACCATTGCTTTTGTAAATGCCAAGTCCAAAATTATTGAGATTTTAGGCAAGATATGGTTGAAATAACGATAAAATGAGCATGCCGCGCTCGCCATGACATTCTTTTTTAGCGGTCTAAATCCGCCTGCAGCGGACGAATCGGTTTAACTTTATTTCTGACTCTATAAAACATCAGCAAATCAGTCAGGCTGAGAAGAATTTGGGATTAAAATCCACTAAAATAAAGACGGATCCGGTGACTGCACTGGTCGCCAATTCGACCGGAGAAATTTTTGAGCTCGACGGCTATGCTGCTGTGGGAATGGACGGTATCAGCCGGGTCCCGTTGACCCTGGATCATACGCGCAGCATGCCTTTTGGCAGCGAACTCATGTACCTGCCGGATCGAAGACCGATCCTGTTTAATACGCGTAAAAACCGGTTTGAGACGTTAAAGGAAGACCCGTATGCTCCCGGCGAACCTATTTTTCCGGTGGCCGTCTTTAATTCACCGGGTTACGTCAATTCCTATCTTTGCGCATATGATGAAATAAAAAACGCACAGCCGCTTCCACTTTTTTCTTATGGCGCTGTGGGATGGCACCGGGGAAAATTCAGATCCGCAGTTGTTTGTGTGGATCGCGAAAAACGTCAGGATTTGCGGCTGATGAAGCCGGCGGATGTTGCCGCCGGCATCGAAAAGATGCGCAAACTGATGCCCGCCAATCGCCTCAGAGCGCATCTTGAAAAATGTGCGCTGCAATTTAGCTGCCCGGCGGGCAAAAACTTCTTTTTAAGCCGTTACGAAGCTCCGCTGCCCACCGCCAGGCGATGCAATGCCCGCTGCCTGGGATGTCTGTCTTATCAGAATAAAAGCGGTATCCCCCGCAGCCAGGATCGCATCGCGTTTACCCCTTCGGCGGAAGAAATTGCCGAAGTGGCCCTGGCTCACATAAAGCGGGTCAAAAAAAGTGTGGTCAGCTTCGGGCAGGGCTGTGAAGGAGATCCGCTGCTGGCAGCCGATGTCATTGAAACGGCCATTGGTCTGATCCGCTCACATACCGATCGAGGCACAATTAATATGAACACGAACGCCGGCCTTCCGCGAGACCTGCGGCGCATAATTGATTCGGGGCTGGACAGCATTCGTGTCAGCATGAACAGTATGCGCGAAGATTGCTATCATGCTTATTTTCGGCCAAAAGGATATCGCTTCTCTGATGTACTGAAGAGCATTGAACTGGCTCTTGAAAGCGGCATCTTTGTTGCCGTCAATTATTTAAACTGCCCCGGATTTACCGATACGCCCCAGGAAATAAAGGCATTGCGCCGTTTTTTAAATCGATATCCGATTCAGATGATTCAGTGGCGCAACTTGAATTTTGATCCGCTGCGATACTTGAAAGTAATGAATCGAGCGGCACAAAATGGCAAGCCCATCGGCATGCAAAGGCTGCTGAAACAGATCCGCCGGGAGTTTCCGAATCTCAAATACGGCTATTTCAACCCGCCCAAGGAGAAGTTTGGAAATTAGCCACAGACACACACATCGATAAGACTTAGGTGTCAGTGTTCAGGTGTCAGCTCGATCAATTCTGACACCCGAAACCTGACACCTGACACCTGAAATATGAAAGATGAAATGGATCGAAGTTAAAATTATTTTTGAGAGCCAAGATCCTCAGCTTGCGAGCGAAGTCATCTCCAATATCCTGTTCGAATCTGAAATGCAGGGGGTTGTTGAAGAAGATCCGTATCTTGAGTCTGCTGATAGCTGGGCCGAGGATTCCATTGGTCGTGCGCACCAGCATGCGGTTGTCGGTTATTTTCCAAAGGACCGCCTGGTGGATAATCGCTGTAAGCTTTTAGAAAACAGACTGGCCGAGTTAAAGGAAGATTTTGCCTTGCGCTATCGGCTCAGATATCAAGAGCTGGATGAAGAGGAATGGGCCGAGGCCTGGAAAGCGTTTTTTAAGCCTCAAAAAATCGGCCGAAAAATTGTAGTTAAACCCACCTGGTGTGAGTATAGAGCCGGGCGGGGCGATATTGTACTGGAACTGGATCCCGGGATGGCCTTTGGTACCGGAACCCACCCAACCACCGCCCTGTGTATTAATTTAATGGAGGATTATCTCAAAAAGGGAGATTCGTTTTTAGATGTCGGTACCGGCTCCGGGATATTGATGATTGCCGCTTTGAAGCTGGGAGCGGATTTCGTATACGGTCTGGACAAGGATCCTGTGGCCATAGAAGTTGCTGCGGCCAATCTCGAATTAAATGGTGTTGACTCGCAAAAATTTTCTTTGGCAACGGGCAATCTTCTATCAGGAATTAAGGATAAATATGAGTTTGTTGTCGCAAACATTTTTACCCACGTGATTCTGGAATTACTGGATCACCCGCATCCATCGCTGGTTAAAGGCGGCATCTTTGTCTGTTCGGGAATTTTCAAGAAGAATACAGACCCGGTAGTGGCCAGGATGAAAAAGATGGGGTTTGAAATACTGGAGATCCGTAACAAGGAAGAGTGGTCCGCCATCGCGGGGCGACTAAAAAAATAATCGGCTCACGGCGCACGGCGCACGGCTCAAGGGAAAAAATCAGAATAACTTTTTTATTTGCCCTGCGCCTTGTACCCTGTACCTTGAACCGGTTCTTTAATAACCGGGATTTTAAATACAGCGGGAGAGCCTTGATGAGAGTTTTGCTGGTAGAAGATGACCGCAAGATTGCCTCTTTTATCATCAAGGGCCTTAGGGCCGAGGGGTTTGCCGTGGACCACGCCTTCGATGGCCAGGACGGCCTGCATATGGCCTTAACCGAGCCCTATGATGCCGCCATTATCGACATTATGCTGCCGAAGATGGATGGATTGAAGCTGATTGAAACCATGCGCCGCGAAAAGCTCAACACGCCGGTGATTGTTTTAAGTGCCAAAGGGGAAGTCGATGACCGGGTGAAAGGGCTGCAAATCGGAGCCGATGACTATTTGACGAAACCGTTTGCTTTTTCGGAATTGCTGGCCCGGCTGCAGGCTTTGATCCGGCGCAGTAGCGATATTTCCGAGCCGACAAAATTAGCCGTTGCCGATCTATCGATGAACCTCATTACCCGGGAAGTGGTGCGTGCCGGGAAAAAGATCGATTTGCAGCCGCTTGAATTTTCTTTGCTGGAGTATCTGCTGCGCAATACCGGCCGGGTGGTTTCCAAGACCATGATCATGGAACATGTCTGGGATTATTATTTCGATCCGCAGACCAATGTGGTCGAATCACGAATTTACAAGCTGCGCGAAAAGATCGACAAAGAATTTTCCACACGGCTAATCCATACCGTGCGCGGAGTGGGCTATGTTCTTAAAGAAGATTGATCGCATCCGTCATACCCTGGCGTTTCGCCTGACCCTTTGGTACGCGGGCATTTTTATGCTGACTTCCTGCGTGGCCTTTCTTTTTTTCTACCTGTTGATTACTTCTGTTATCCGGGATCGTACCGATCAGGATCTGCTGGGTGAAGCCCGGACCCTGTCTTCGATTCTAAAGGTGCAAGGTATCGAAGCCGTCAAACATCAGGTCATTTTTCAAGCCCAGGCCGCCGGCGAAAAAAAGATTTTTTTCCGTTTACTCTCATTTTCCGGTCAGGAATTTTCTTCTTCCAACATGTCTTACTGGCGGGATATCCAGATTGGAAAGGCCCCCATCAATCAATTGCTCAATAAACAACAGCCGGTCTTTGAGACCATCCGCGTGCCGGACCGCAAGCATGAAATCAGGATACTTTACAGCATTATCGGCCGTGGCATTATTTTGCAACTGGGCCAATCCATGGAAAATTACTCGCGTTTCATTGAAGCCTTTCGAAAAATATTCGTTGCAACCATGAGCTCCTTATTTATTTTTGCCGCTATTGTCGGCTGGTTTATGGCCCGCAGGGCTCTGGCGGGCGTCGAAAGGGTTACCCAGACGGCCCGGCAAATATCGGAAGGCAGTCTTAAAGAGCGGGTCCCGGTCAAAAAACACCAGGACGAGATCGACCAGCTGGCCATTACGTTTAATCAAATGCTGGACCGCATTCAAACCCTGGTTACGGGTATCAAAGAAATGAGCGACAACATTGCTCATGACTTGAAAAGCCCGATAACGCGGATTCGGGGAATCTCTGAGGTCACATTGACCACCGCCGCTTCTGAAAAAGAATATGAAAACATGGCGGCCAGCACCATCGAAGAGTGTGACCGTCTGTTGGACATGATCTCCACGATGCTGGTCATTTCCAGAACCGAAGCCGGGGTAAACAAACTCGATGCTAAAGAGGTGGACATTGCCGCAGTTGTTCACGATGCCTGTGAACTGTTTCAGGCGCCGGCTGAAGATAAAAATCTAAATTTCATAATTGATGTTTCAGATCCTTTAAGCGTAATGGGCGACCAGCGCCTGATTCAAAGAATGATTGCCAATCTGCTCGATAATGCGATCAAATACACTGCCGAAGGCGGAACCGTTAAAGTAGCGTTACACAAGCAAAACAATCATTCTGTCGTCATTACGGTTAAAGACACCGGTGTCGGCATTTCCGATGGGGAGCTGCCCCGCATTTTCGAACGTTTTTATCGCTGTGACCCCAGCCGTTCAAAAGCCGGGATCGGGCTTGGCCTGAGCTTTGCAAGGGCTGTTGCCCGTGCCCATGGCGGGGAGATCACCGTCACCAGCAAGCCGGATCAAGGCAGCACGTTTAGCGTTACTCTGCCGATGCTGGTTTTACAACGCTCATCATAGATACTCGATCCAAGTGGGTTAACCCGTTGGCCGTTTGTCCGTTGAAATATGTATAGATTTAAATGATAACCGGCCTGCCGGCAACGGGTTAACGGGTCAGCCGAATCTAACCTTTTGGTCATTTTCGGGTCATTTTCCAGTCATCTTGACAAACTATGATAAAGCATAAAAGTTTTATTAATTTATAAAGGAACATTAGAGGAGGTGGTCACCGTGAAAAAAATGCTTAAAAAAAGATGGGCCTTTGGCCTGATGGTCATTTTGATTGCCGGCTTCATCGGGATCTACGCTTTCGAATCGGATATCGCTGCCAAGAAAGCTCCTGAGCTTCAATCTCCGGCAATGATGGTTCCGGCCAATTTCAGTGAGCTGGCCAAGGAGGCCCAGCCCGGAGTGGTCAATATTCGTACCGTTAAAACGGTCAAAGGCGGCGGTAGAGTCTTTCGGCACTTTTTTGGCAATCCGTTCGGTCCCCAAGACCCTTTTCACAACTTCGGGCCCTTTTCAGGCGAGCAGGCGCCGGACTACAAACAAAGGAGCCTGGGATCCGGCTTCATCATCGATCGGGATGGTTACATCGTCACCAACAATCATGTTATCGAAGGTGCAGACGAGATCAAGGTCAGCTTAGCCAATGATAAAGAATTTGACGCCGAAATTGTCGGACGCGATCCCAATACGGA
>JARRJQ010000125.1:0-15363 GCA_037388985.1 Desulfobacterales bacterium
ATTCCAGGACCGGCAGAATCGGGCCGAAGATTTCGTCCTGCATAACGGAATCATCCCAAGACAGATTGGTGATCACCGTCGGGGCAATGTAAAGATCCTGCGGGTCGCTTTGGCCGCCGATAATGACATCGCCTTTTTCTAATAAAGGCTGCAGTCGATTGAAATGGCGCATATTGATGATGCGTGCATAATCCGGGCTTTTGCGGGGATCCTCGCCATAAAATCGAATCAGATATTTTTCAATCAGTTCCAATAATTTCACTTTATTTGACGGATGAACCAAAAGATAATCCGGCGCGATGCAGGTCTGGCCCGCATTGATAAATTTGCCGAAAACGATTCGCCGGGCAGCTACTTCCAAATTGACGTCCCGATCCACAATGCAGGGGCTTTTTCCGCCTAACTCTAGCGTGACCGGTGTTAAATATTCTGCAGCCGCCGACATCACCCTTTTGCCGACAGTCAGACTGCCCGTAAGCGCTGCGATGATCTCAGAGATAAGGGCGGCGGTGTGCGGTGCATACTCTGAAGGTTTTAAAACACTGCAGTTGCCGGCGGCAATCGAGCCGATCAGCGGCGAAATTGAAAGCTGAAAGGGGTAGTTCCATGGCGCGATGATTAACGCCTTTCCGTAGGGCTCGCAATAAATACGGCTGGAAGCCAACCACAGGTAAAACGGTGTTTTGACCTTGCGGGGTCTAGCCCATGTCTTCAGGCGGCGGATTGCAAGCCGGATTTCATCCAGTACAAGACCGACTTCTGTTAAATAGCTTTCGCAGGGTGGCCGGGAAAGATCCTTTTTCAGCGCATCGAAAATAGCGGTCTCATGTTTAATAATGCCTTTTTTGAGCCGGTTTAGATTTTCCAAACGAAAATCAAGATCTTTGGTGCGGCCCGATTTAAAAAACTGCTCCTGGGCGCTCAGGATATCCCCGATTTCGGTCATAACATCACAATTCGCCGTTCAATTTTCATTCTTCATCCGAAGCTGTTTTTTGCCGATTATCTGATCTACCAGTGCCTGGATATCTGTAGTGGTTTCTTTGCAGGCAAAGCCTTTGCACATATGGGCGGTGGCTTTGCCCTGAACGAGCTGCAACCCGTCGGTGTAGCCGGCAAATTTGGCCAGCCGCTTCGCATTTTGATCCGATTTGACCAGAGCCACCTGGTTTGGCGCAAAGTTAAGATTTAAGGCTGTCAGCATTTGACGGGCGTCAATTTTGTCAGGATCTCCGGCGATGACTACCTCCTGGCCCGGTCGCAGGGCAAAATCGATCCCCAGCAGAAAATAGGTGAACGCAACCGGCTGCGATTTGACGGTTCCGGCAAAAGCGCGCACCTGTTCATGGGCTTTTGTATCCCATTTGGGATCACCGGTCAATCGAGATAACCACAGCAAATTCAATAAAGACACTGAATTGGCTGAAGGAATTGCGCCGTCATATAATTCCTTTGGCCTTACCGGCAGCGCTTCGCTGTTGTTTTCGGTGGAATAAAAACCCCCATTGTCCCGATCCCAAAAATCGCTCAACATTTTTTCCTGCAGGGCGACCGCTTGTTCGGCGTATGTTAAATTAAAGGTTGCCCGATAAAGGTTTAATAGGCCATGAATGAAAAAGGCATAGTCCGCGGCCTGGGCCTCAATGGCCAACTGCCCGTCTCTGAAGCGGTGAAATACCCGACCATCGTCCTTTTGCATTTGGGTCAATATGAACCGGGCGGCTTTTTCAGCAGCCCGAGCATATTCGGATTTGTTGAGAATCCGCGCGCCCAAAGCAAGGGCTGCAATCATCAATCCGTTCCAATCCATAAGAATTTTATCGTCTTTTAAAGGATGAATTCGCTTTTCCCGGATCTGGAATAATTTTCTGCGCGCATCTTCCCATTTGCTGATGATCTTATCTGCTTTTAGATTTAGCTCATCAGCCCATTGATCGAGCGGTTTGTCGAGATGAAGTATATTGGCTCCGGTTTTTTGGCCGGTGGCTTCCTCTGAGAAGTTGCCATCGGGGTGCAAATTGAATATTTTTTCCCATTCTTTTGTCTGTTCTGTATGAAACACTTTTTGAAACTCAGCGACTGTCCACACGTAAAATTTGCCTTCTTCTCCTTCGCTGTCAGCGTCTTCTGCGGAGAAAAAAGCACCCTGTGCCGAACGCATGTCTCTTAAGACATAGGTAAAAATGTCTTCTGCTGTCCGGGCGTAGAAAGGATTTTTGGTAATCTGGTAGGTTTCTAAATAGGCCTGGGCAATCAATGCCTGATCGTAGAGCATTTTTTCAAAATGCGGCAGCAGCCATTGCGGGTCAGTGGAATAACGGTGAAACCCGAAACCCACGTGATCCCAAATTCCGCCCAACCGCATGGCGGTCAAGGTTTTTTCCACCATTTTCAAGGCCCTGGCATCTCCGGTACGGTGATGGCAACGAAGCAAAAAGAGCAACCGATGAGGTGTCGGAAATTTGGGGGCCTTTTCGAATCCGCCGAATCTGGAATCATAGCTTTGCCATATCAGATCATAAGCGTGATCCAGGAGAGATTCGGTGGGTTCGTTTGCTGCTGAGAAGCGAAAAGCACGGTGGAGCTCTGAGGCGATTGCGGCAGCCGAGCTGTGCATTTTATCTGTCTGCGACGCCCATAGTTTGCTTACCTGCTGGCAAAGTTCGATAAGGCCCGCTTTGCCAAACCGATTGTTCTTGGGAATATAAGTGGCTGCGAAGAAAGGTTTTTTATCCGGCGTCAGAAACAGGTTTAAGGGCCAGCCGCCGCTGCCGGTTAACATTTGACAGGCCGCCATGTATACAGCATCAATATCCGGCCGTTCTTCACGGTCCACTTTAATACAGATAAAGGTGTTATTCAGGTGCCGGGCGGTTTCTAAATCTTCAAAAGATTCCTTTTCCATAACATGACACCAGTGGCAGGTTGCATAGCCGATGGAAAGAAAAACCGGTTTGTTCCGGGCTGCGGCAAGCGCAAAGGTCTCATCAGACCAGGCATGCCAGTCAACCGGATTATGGGCATGCTGCAAAAGATATGGACTTTTTTCATTGATCAGCTGGTTGGTTGGCATCGTATCCTCATTGTATAATTCAGAGTTTTTTCAGATTACTTTGAATATAGGTATCATGTGCACTTTTCGCAATGTAATTGAAACAAATGAACAATTGGATACGGTTCCAGATTTCAGAATTTGTTTTAGGACCCCCGCCAATTGGCGGGATTTCGCATCAGATCCTAATATATTAAGGTGCTCAAAAGGCGTGAGTCGGCGAAAAAAAGCGCAGCTATTCATTCGTGGCTGGAAGCCACTCCCACGACTATCAGCAAATTGCTGCTCTCTATCGAAACAATTGGTGGGAGCGGCATCTTGCCGCGATAAATAAGCATTTTGAGCCGGCTTGCAACGCAGCCCTGGGACAAAAGATGCATATTATAAAACCAATTTAAAGGTTTTGCAGATGGTGGTAAGGGGCATAGCTGCTCAATCGAGCATCTTCGATTGGCTTGCCGACGGTAAAATGATAGAGGCTTTGATAGTGGTTGGCGTTGAAGCCCATTATTTCGTGAACGGCATCATCGAAAAAACAGCCGATCCCGGTACCCCTGGCTCCGTGAGCTTCGGCTTCCAGGTAAAGCACCTGCCCGATCATTCCGGTTTCCCAGAATAAATGTCGATAGCGATACGGTGCGGCCGTGATGATTTCTTTAAATTTTGCGATCATTCCCAGCGAAAAGGCACTGAATCCGGCAATCTCCTGATGACAGCTGACCATCATGGCCTGCTGTCGGAAATTTCCTTCCGCAAGAAGGTACAGGGGAACATTCGGTTCTACAGGCGCCCAGAGAAAATCTGTTCGAGAAAGCTGCCTAATCCGATCCAAATCTTTTTCGGACAAAAATAAGCAAATGCGATGAGGGCTGGATCAATTCGCAATCAAACGGAGCGCAATCTTTATGGGGAAGGGTTTTATCCAGCATGGTCAAAAACTGGTTTCTGGTGATGGAACCGTTGCGGTCAAAAGCGGTTGCACTTCGGCGCTGGCGGATGATATCGGCTGCGGTTAGGTGACTGGTCTCGCCGGTAAGCAATTTGCGATCTTTCAATTTTAAGCTGATCTCCGGGGTAGCGGGCTTGGCGGTCAGTTGGGCGGTTTGATAAATGATTTCCCAGTTTACACACTGCCGGCTCAATCTGTCCGGTTCTCCGACAAATGTCAGCTCGGCAAATTTAGCGATAAGTTGATCGGGCAAATCGCGGGGAATTTGATTTGAGTTGGGGTGATGCACCCAAACCAAAAAATCGGAGTGCTCCTCTTCCAAATGCCGGAACCGGATCCGATTAAAACCCAGAACTGTCTTAATCTGTTCATCGGACATGGCATTTAGATAGATCACTTTCCAGCCAAAAAGATTGGCTGAAAAACTGATACAGGCCAGCGCATGGCCGGCGTCATGATTGCAGTAACGAAATGCGCGTTCGCCGTATTTCCAGGCTTCGCGCCAGAATATGCTGCTGACGCCCATTAAAAAGCCTTCCACCCCGAAATGAGATACAATGCGTTGCCATAATTCGGATGGGATACCCGCCCGTTTCTCCAATGCGTGGCCAAGGGCATTGTAATGATAAACGCCGCTTTTTATCGGACTTACCGGTGGCAGAATCAGATGCGCTTCGGTAGGGTGAAGATTTCCGCTGGAAGGGTTCATTCTCAATGACCACCGGGAACCGGACACCGCTTTCCAGGCGGATAATCCCAGGGACAATTCAAGAAAGCCGGCGATGTTTTCAATGGTCAGCGGCTGCCGGGGGTTATTTTTGCGACTGTATAGATCCGGATAAGCGGCAATCGGGTCCTTTTTCAATAGCGGAAGGGAAAAAACAGGCGCACCCTTGTAAGTGCGAAACGGATTGGGCTGATTTTGCCAATCCATATAACCGGGAGATCTGGCATAGCGATCGTAATAATGCTTGGTCGCTTCGTGATAATCGATGATTTCTTCCACTTTTTCAGAAATCATAGTCCCCCGACGAATAATGAAAAAAGGGCGACACTTTTTGCGTGTGTCGCCCTTTTGGTTTTTCGGTTTGGGGGTTTAATCGCAACCGTATCCGGATGTGCTGCAGCTTCCGCACGCGGAATTGCCGGCACCGAATTCGATGCTGGAATCAATCTTAAATCCGTACCCCATAAAATCGATCTTTACGGGTTGAGCTTTTTCACAGAACTCTTTTTCCATGATAAATTGGAATCCATTTACGTCAAAGACGTTATCGTTTTCTTTAGGCTCATCCAGAGCCATGGCCAGGGAAGGGCCTCCTCAACCACCTGCGTTCAAAAAGATCCGAATCGGCGTGACCTCTTTGCCTTTAAAGTATTCCTGAATCTGTTTCCTTGCTTCCTCAGTTACTTCAACCATAATCTTTCAATCCTCCTTGCATGTTTTCATCTCAGCTCGGGTATTCTGGCCGGATATCATAAATATGCTGATGTTAATTATGCTCATAGCATTTGTCAAATCTAAAATTTTTATTTTAACCCGAATGATCCGAAAAGGCAAATAATTATATAATCACGAAAACACGAAATAAAAAATATGCTCGAAAGCTGGAAGGCTTGGAAGCTTATAGGAGTACAAACAAATTAATTTCCGAGCTTAATGGCATCCCAGTTTCAAAGCTTTCGATCTTTTGGGCTCCACAGTGGAATCGCTCATTGCCCTTCTGGCTTTATAGCTTTCCAGCCTTCTGGCCTATTTTGTGTTTTCGTGTTGAAAAATACGCCTCAGGCGGATCATATAATGCAAAGAAATTGCAATAAGTGCCTAAGATATTGATTTCAAATAGGCTTTGTAAACGGCATGATCTGCTGCTGAAAATTGGATAAAAATTATTTTTTTAAGCGATGGATGGCTTTTTAAAAAAGCGCAACTGGTATCCACCGCGATTTTACATGCCTCCTCAATCGGATATCCATAAACACCGCAGCTGATGGCCGGAAATGCAATTGTGGCGATGTTATGTTCAACGGCGATCCTTAAACTGTTTAAATAACAGTTGGTTAGCAGCTGACGATCATGCGGCGTGCCGCTGTATACCGGGCCGACGGTATGAATAACGTGGCGCGCCGGCAGACGGTAGCCTCTGGTAATCCGGGCTTCACCCGTGGGGCAACCGCCTATGGTCCGACACTCTTCCAGCAATTCAGGGCCGGCTGCCCGATGAATGGCTCCGTCCACGCCACCGCCCCCTAACAGTCTCGAATTGGCGGCATTGACAATCGCATCGACTTCCAGCCGGGTGATATCGCCCTGCTGAATTTCGATTTTATCCAATATTTCCTTTTCCATATTTCTACCCCCTGCGCCGCAATTATCCCTGGTTTCAGGTGTATTAATAACGCTCCTTCATTCATTGTAGTTGATAATACCATTTAAATTCGAATATCGAATTTCGAAATACGAAACAATTTTGAATTACCAAAATTCAAATGACCAAAACGGAACTGTTTGGAATATTTGGATTTTGAATTTCGTATTTGTTTCGGGTTTCGAGTTTCGTGCTTCGGATTTTATCGAACGTTTTGGGTGACCATAGCTTATAAATCATACAATTTATCATCCCTTATCGGCGCCGGTCTTTTTCCGGCTTTAGCCTCCCCCTTTTTTTCGGGTATAAGGAAAGGATCTTCCTCCTCCAATAGGTCACCCATTTCGGCCTCGATGGCATCTGGGTCCTCACCGGCTTCCATCCGCTTTAAAGCCTCATTCATGCCCGGTCCGAGTTGAAGCCCGGTCATATCTGAAAGCTTTCGCATGAGGTTGGCAGCCTGCCGCGGGTCATCTTCGTTGATTTTGTCCGCTTCGCCCGCCAGCATTTGCATTGCTTTTTCCATTTTACCCTCATCAAGCGGCAGATCATCCGCATCACTATCTTCTTTTGCTTTGCCCGTAAACGCAAAAGCCGACATCTGTCGGGAAAGAATTTTTGTCTTACATTTCGGGCACTTGGGTTTTTTAGTGGTGTTTATGGTTTTGGAAAAAAAGTTAAAGATGGTATTGCACGTTTCACAATAAAATTCGTAAATCGGCATCGCAAAGCTCCTTGACGTTTATTCCCTTCTAAAAATAATAAAAGGTGATATTTTTCTTGTCAACCGGAATTAACGCTTATTTGTGGCTGCAGGTGACCGGCTGTGATTGCCTGGGGCAACCAAAGACGGACAACAAACAGCAGTCGATCCAAGATGTTGACTTGCGAATTGACCTTTGTTATGGCACCTTCAACTCTTTTAGGAAAGGAGTCGGCGATTATGGAAAGAACCCTGGCGATTATCAAACCCGACGGCGTTTCACGCGGATTGATCGGTGAAGTGATTAAACGGCTTGAAAAAAGCGAATATAAAATAAGGGCCATGAAGATGCTTCATCTGACTAAAGAGCAGGCGGAAGGCTTTTATGCGGTGCACAAAGGGAAACCCTTTTTTGAAAGCCTGACCGATTTTATGAGCTCCGGACCGGCGGTGGTGATGATTCTGGAAGGTGAAAATGTCATCTCCCGGTATCGTGATCTGATGGGTGCCACCAACTATAAGGAAGCAGCGGAGGGAACCATCCGTAAAGAATTCGCCACGGATATTGAAAAAAACGTGGTTCACGGCTCAGATGCCCCTGAAACAGCCGCTTTTGAAATGGCTTATTTTTTCAATAATCTTGAAATGGTCGGCTGATGCCTGCAAGCGTCAATCTGAAAAATGTCGCCATTATCCTGAAGCGGCCCAAATACCCGGAAAATATCGGCGCGGCCGCCCGGGCGATGCTCAATATGGGACTATCGCAGCTGATAGTGGTGGATCCGCAAAATTGCGACCTGACGCGGATTTTAAAAATGGCCACCCATGCCGCTGTTGAAGTGGTCGAACAAATGCAGGTTTATGAAAATCTGCAGACCGCGCTTGAGGCCTTGAATTATGTGATCGGCACAACAGCCCGTCTGGGAGGGCAACGGCAGGTTATCGGATCGCCGGCGAAGCTGGCGCAAAAGCTGGCGCCCCTATCCGAGAACAATCAGGTGGGCATCCTGTTTGGACCGGAAGATCGTGGGCTGACCAATGCTGATATTCGTTTATGCCATGAGCTGGTCAACATCCCGACCGCTGAATTTTCGTCCTTGAACCTGGCCCAGGCCGTAATGATCATCTGTTATGAATTGCGAGCTTACAATCAACCGCAGGATAATATTTTCGTGCCGCGGCTGGCCAGCCGATATGAATTGGACGGCATGTATGCTCAGCTGAAAGATATCCTGGTGAGACTCAGTTATATTCAGCCGGACAATCCCGATCATTTTATGAATAATATTAGATATTTTTGTACACGCATGCAGCTGCGGGCAAAAGAGGTGAGCATCATTCGCGGCATCTGTCGGCAGATCGATTGGTATGGGAAAAAATGTTACCAGCAAGGGGTGGAAAAAGGTAGGGATTAAGGTCTGTTAACAACCTAATGTAGATGGTTTCAGGTGTCACGTATGGAAACATAGGGCTGAGGACTGAGTGCTGAGGACTGGGTGTTAAGCTATATCGAAATAGAAAAGGATAATAACGGCGTTGGCAGATCATGACGGAAAAGGACAACTTATGGCTTCAGGAGGACAGTTCAGGCCGAAAAGCGACATGTCATGATGAATAGGGATAGCCGTCTGGTAGTTTTTTTGGCTCAGTCCTCAGTCCTCAGCACTCATTACTTATTGATTGGCCCTGAACCTTTGAACCTTGAACCTGACATTAGAGTCTAAGCCGGGCAAATCCGGTATGCGGGTCAAATCTGCGCCTGCCCGTTGATTCAAGCAATTCAAAGAGAATGACTTCCATGGTGTACCATACCTTTACGCCTCTGCGGATGCAGCCGGTTTTGGTAGATGATTTTCGACCACATGCCATATGCAAATGCAGCACGGGGTTGCCTTCCTGATCCGGAAACAGTGTTCCAGCACCGACAATCTCATGCACATTTTCCAAGATGTGCTCCATGGGAGATACGGGCAGTTTATTATCGTGTTCAGGACCGACGACCAGTTTGCTGCCTTTGTCCGCACCGCCAATGATGATTAATGAGGCGGCCTTTATGGATTGGCTTCGAGCAAGTTGTTCTATTTCCTGATGAACAATATCGCCATTTTCAAGACTGATCACATAGATTCTACCCGGTTTGCACTGCGAAAATTTCACGATTAATCCTTCACGCCTCCTTTTTAACTGTTTATAGCCCGTGTATTGACAACCCTGCCGCGATCCATTTCCAACACGTGGGTAATGCAGTTTAAAACTTCTTCTTCCTGATTGGGTACATAGATTAAATTTGTCGGGGTGCGGCTGCCAATATAGTCGAGGACGTCCATTATTTTTGATCTGTTTTTAATATCCAGGCCCTGAAAAGGTTCATCTAGTATAAGAATTTTAGGGGCCTTGACCATTGCCCGTGCAATGAGAATCAGTTGTCTTTGGCCGTGAGAAAGGCGGCCGAATTTTTGATCGGCCAGTTCGGAAATATTTAAGAATTGGCTCCATTCTCTGGCAATCGACAGCTCTTCAGAGCTGCACTTCCGATACAGTCCGTTTGAATCAAAAAATCCCGAGCAAACAACATCAAAAGCGCTGATATTTTTATGCTGGCGGATTTGTAAGTCAGATGAGATGCAGCCGATCTGTTTTTTGATGTCCCATATGCTTTCACCGGATCCTCTTTTCTTTCCAAAAAGATAGATCTCATTTGCGTAAGCTTGCAAATTGTCTCCGAGAATCAGGGTTAAAACAGTCGATTTGCCGGAACCCCTGGGCCCCAGAATCATCCAATTTTCACCTTCGCTGACCATCCAGCTAAATTTATCAAGGACATGTGTTTGGTTGTAGCTAACCGTTACAGCTCGCATCTCAATTAAAATCCCCGTCGCACCCACCGTATCGGTGCGGGTCGGCTGGTGCCCCTTTGCTTTAGCTGCGGTCAGGGCAGGCGCTAATTTTTGGGGAAAGCTTTGAATCGGTCGTTTGTCAATTTCATAAACCCGGTTGATATTCTCAGGAGTGAAAACCTCTTCTTTCTTACCACTCATAAAGATTTTACCGTACTTTAAAAGCAGTACATGGGTTATGTTCGGCGTAATTTCTTCGAATCGATGCGTGATTAAAACGACCTGAATGTTATCGCGCATCAGATCATTGATCGTGTCTGCCATGGAAACCCGTGATTGCTTATCCAGTCCATCGAAAGGTTCATCTAAGATCAGCAGATTCGGACTTTTTATCATTGCTTTTGCAATCAAGACGGTATTCATCTCGCCGATGGACAACGACTTTATATCTCTTTCCAGCAGAGTTTCAATTCCCATTTGAGCGGCCACCTGAGCCAATGCCTTCGTCTAGCGAGCTGCTTTTGTCTCATTGTTCAGTTTATTCAAAAGGAGATCTTTTACCCTCGTGAATTCGTGAATTTTGCCGCTAAATTCACGGAAGTCATCTTTCAGATTTTCGCGTTCGATGATATCGCGATGCAGTTCAGGTGAGACATATCCGATTGCGCTTGCTGGTGCCGATCGGCTCTTTTTAGCTTCTTTTGCAGAATGAAAAACGATATGGCCCCTGACGATCGGTATTTCTCCAAAAAGTGATTTGGCCAAGGTTGTTTTGCCCGAACCATTGGGTCCCAGTATGGCCCAGTGTTCGTTTGAATTGATCTGCCAGGAGGTGTTCTGCAGATAAGGCCGGTCTTGTAAACGAACGGTTATGTTATCCAGGGTAATGAGGGGTTTGGGTTTCATGTCTTCAATAGTGACGATCGGCGTATTCCAACCAGCCGCCTGCTTCTACAAGTGCCCGATCAAAATCAGATAACCTGAATTCAATTTCTTCTTTTCTTCCACCGGCTTCAATGAGAAACACCTGTTTTTTCAAATGGGTTGTAACCGTTGTTTGCTGATTGATCCAGGATTGGAAAAGATGATCGATAACCGATGCCGGCAACTCTACCGCCAGCATTCCGCAATTAAACATATTTTGCCTGAATATCCGGGCAAAGCTCTGGGCGATGACCAGATTGATTCCATTTGCCTCCAAGGCCCAGGGTGCATGCTCCCTGGATGACCCGCAACCGAAATTGGTGCGACTGATGATAACGCTTTTGCCGGCCAGATCGTGTTTCAAATCAAATCCGGCCAGGCTAAGATCTTCAAACAGATGCGGCCCAAGGGCTTCTTTGGAGATTTCGCTTAAATATTTGGCTGCAATTATTTCATCGGTATTGATATCCGATCGATCTAAAAACAAAGCCTTGCCGTTGAAGTTTTTGTTTGTATCCAACTGTGTGGCCCAAAAGATCGAGAGCGTTGAAACCGGGATGCCATTAAGCTCGGGAATTAATTTGTTTGTACTCCTCCAAGCTTCCAAGCCTTCCAGCTTTCGAGCATATTTTTTATTCCGTGCTTTCGTGATTGTCTTTTATTTACTGCCCTCATTAAACAGTGGTGAGTTAGTGATATGTCCTGCTACGGCGGAGACGGCAGCAGTTGCCGGGCTCATCAAATGGATCATTCCTCCTTTGCCCATGCGGCCTCTGAAATTACGATTGGTGGTGGAGGCGCACACTTCGCCTTCAGCCAGAACACCGGTGCTCATACCCAAACATGCCCCGCAGGTCGGGTTGGTTACGCAAAAACCCGCATCCATAAAAATGCGCATAAGCCCCTCATCGAGCGCCTGCTGAAAAATCTTGGGCGTTGCCGGAGATACGATGCCGCGAACATGGTCATTTATCTTTTTACCTTTTAATACCTTCGCGGCGATTCTTAAGTCCTCAAGTCGGCCGTTGGTACATGATCCGATGTAAACCTGATCAATTTCGGTTTTCTCCATCTCCCTTACCGGGCGTACCTGGTCCGGCCTGAATCCATAGGTAACCAGCGGCTCGAGCTGCGAGACATCGTGTTCAATTTTGGCTTCATAAGTTGCATCTGCATCCGGAAGGAGTTTTTTAAATTCCTTGAGCGCTTCGGATTTGCTCGAATATTCTTCTTGAATAAACGGCCACAGATAATCCACTGTTGTCTGATCCGGATAGCAAATACCGCTGGTGGCGCCGGCTTCAACGGCCATGTTACACAACGTCATTCGGGCATCCATACCCATGGCGGTAACCACCGGCCCGCTGAATTCGATAATTTTATTGGTGGCTCCATTGACGCCCAATTTTGCAATGATCGATAGGATAATGTCTTTGGCAAAAACTCCGCCGCGCAGACTGCCGGTGATATCGATTTTGATGGTTGTTGGATAATGGAAGGCACATATGCCTTTTAAGATACCCACCTCCAGATCGGTGGTTCCCACGCCGGCAGCAAAAGCGCCAAAGGCGCCGAGGGTGCAGGTATGCGAATCTCCCATAATAAGGGCATATCCGGGTCTGACAAAGCCTTTCTCCGGAAAAAGCACATGACAGATGCCGTTTCGCCCGATATCAAAAAAGTCTTGAATCCGGTGCCGGCGCGCCCAATCCCTCAGGATTTTTCCCTGGGTGGCGGTCTTGGAATCTTTGGCGGGACTGACATGGTCGATCACGGCTTTGATTTTTTGGGGATCAAACACCCGGTCCTTGCCCTTGGCGATTAAGTCGTTGATCGCCACCGGGGTTGTAATTTCATGGCAAAAAACGGCATCGAGTCGCAGCACCTGGATATCATCGGCAGGATTATCGATGCGGTGAGTTTCGAAAATTTTCTCAGCAATCGTTTTGCCCATAATGTTCCTCATAAAAGCGCATATTGTTTATATCGGTAAACAATTAAGTTCAAGTTAAATATAAGGCGCACGGCAAACGGCGCAAGGCTCAAGGCGAATGCATAGCGCATAGGGCAAAGCGCAAAGCGTTGAAAGCCTGCGGATTGAAATCAGCTCAAGTTCTTTTCGCTATGCGCAATGCGCTCTGCACCATGGCTATTTACCGCATTTCCCATTAGAAAAATGCTTTATTT
Organism: Desulfobacterales bacterium; assembly: GCA_037388985.1. Classification (GTDB taxonomy): domain Bacteria; phylum Desulfobacterota; class Desulfobacteria; order Desulfobacterales; family JAHEIW01; genus JAHEIW01. The sequence continues at coordinate 13,022 of JARRJQ010000125.1, forward strand.
TCAATTCCTAAATGGAAGATTTTTTCGCTGATCAAGGCCGCACAAGGGTTTTCGTCGAAGCGTACTTGAAGTACGCTGCAGACGCAAAACCCGCGGAGAACGCAGATCAGCGGGAAAAGATTCATTTAGGGGTTGAAAATCAGTCGGATTCTGACTTAAGCACCGCCAAAAACGCCGATTGCGGAATCATCACTTTTCCGACCATTTTCATTCGTTTTTTGCCCTTTTTCTGTTTTTCAAGGAGCTTGCGTTTGCGTGTAATGTCGCCACCGTAACATTTAGCGGTAACATCTTTTCTCAGTGCTGAAACCGTTTCGCGGGCGATGATGTTGCCGCCGATGGCGCCCTGGATAGCGATTTTAAACAGCTGACGTGGAATTTCCTGTTTCAATTTTTCACAGGCAATTCGCGCTCTGGCAACCGCATTGTCTTTGTGTACCAGCTGCGACAATGCATCCACCCGTTCTCCATTGATTAAAATATCCACTTTGACAAGCTCGGTTTCGCGGTAATCGATCAGCTCGTAATCAAAGGAGCCGTATCCCTTGGTTAAGGACTTGAGCCGATCATAAAAGTCATAAATGACCTCTGCCAGAGGAATCTCAAAGATCATCTCCATGCGATCGCCGCTCAGATAGTGGTAGGTCTTGTTAATTCCACGACGATCCAAACATAAAGTCATGACTGCTCCCATATAACGATCCGGTATGATTATCGACGCCCGAATAAAGGGTTCCTTGGTGACTTTAATTAGAGTCGGATCAGGATAGTAGGCGGGATTGTCAATCGTCATTTCTGAGCCATCGCTCATGATCAGCTGGTACTGAACCGACGGGGCTGTCAGAATAAGTGAAAGATCGTATTCCCGCTCCAGTCTTTCCTGCACCACTTCAAGATGCAACAGCCCTAAAAATCCGCAACGGAAGCCAAAACCCAGAGCCACCGAGGTATCCTTTTCGTAAACCAGCGCTGCATCATTTAATTTCAGCTTTTCCAAGCCGATTGCCAGCTCATCGTATCCATCGGCTGCTGTAGGGTATATGGAAGAAAAAACAACCGGTTTTGTGGCTCTGAAGCCGGGCAGGGCAGAATTGCAGGGACGATCTTTATGTGTGATTGTATCACCGCAACGGGTGTCGCTGAGCGTCTTTATACCGGCAATCAGGTAACCCACCTGGCCTGCGCTAAGGGTTTTCATGGGGATACGCTGCAGCTGAAAAATGCCGACTTCTTCGATTCGGTGAACTGCCCGGTTGGATTTGAAAATGATGGTATCCCCTGGCTTTATCTGTCCATGGAAAATGCGCAGATGCACGACCGTACCGCGGTAAGGATCATAATGCGAGTCAAAAATCAGCGCTTGTAACGGTTGGCTGATGTCGCCGCTTGGCGGTGGTAATTTTCTGACGATCGCCTCAAAGACCTGGTCGATACCGATCCCCCGCTTGGCCGAGACCTGAAGCGCCGTTTGCGGGTCCAGCCCCAGGCTTTCATCGATCTGTTTTTTAACGCGATCCACATCGGCAGATGGAAGATCGATTTTATTAATGACCGGGATAATTTCCAGGTTGTGTTCAAATGCCAGGTAAAAATTGGCCAGCGTTTGGGCTTCAATGCCCTGGCTGGCATCGATCAGCAGCAATGCCCCTTCGCATGCTGCCAGGGCTCGTGAGACTTCATAGGTAAAGTCGACATGACCTGGGGTGTCAATCAGATTTAGAAAGTAGGTTTGGCCGTCATTTGCGGTGTAAGGCAGACAAATGGTTTGGCTTTTTATGGTGATGCCCCGTTCGCGCTCAATATCCATCGTGTCGAGAATCTGGTCCTTAAATTCTCTTTCGGAAATGATCTGGGCAGCCTGTATGAGTCGATCGCATAAAGTCGATTTGCCATGATCGATATGGGCGATAATACTGAAATTTCTGATATTTTGCATCTCAAACGCTGGTTTTGCCGAACCGTCTTTTGCATTTTAAATTATGCTAGGCACTTGAAAGTGTTGAAGAATCTAAAAGTCAGTTGACACAAATTGCCTTTCTGGTATATTAATAAATAAAAGAGTGAAATAAAAGGGATTCCCTATCAAATTTTTTCAACCAGTGTCAACCCCGGCATTTTCTGCGAACTCAGGTGAAAAAATATAACACGCTGATGACTGAAAAGACTTTACATGTTCACGTGTTAATCGTTGATGATGACTCAAGCGTCAGAAATACGATGCAAGAGTATATCGGCAGCGCGGGGTATACTTCCTCGACGGCCTCCACCGCCGAAGAAGCCCTTTCTCTGCTGAAAGAAAACAGTTTTGATGTGGTTATTACCGATATACGGCTGCCGGGCAT
>JARRJQ010000125.1:15420-19599 GCA_037388985.1 Desulfobacterales bacterium
TCCGACGTTATCGTTGTCACGGGATACAGCGATGACTATTCTTATGAAGAAGCCATCAACATCGGTGCCAGTGACTTTGTCATCAAACCGGTGCGCCTTGAAGAGTTGTTGCTCAGATTAAAACGCGTGCTCAAGGAGCGCCAGCTGGGTACGGAACGGACCCGGATGATGGAGAAGCTCCAGAAGCTGGCGATCACCGACGGACTCACCAAACTTTACAATTCACGGTCATTTTATACTCAGCTTGAATTGGAAGTGGATCGATTCAACCGTTACAAGCACCCCCTTTCCCTTCTGCTGCTGGATATCGACAATTTCAAAGATTACAACGATAAATACGGCCATCTGGAAGGCGATAAGGTGCTGGTGCGATTCAGTCAGATTATCAAATCCTGTTTGCGTGCAAACGACTCCGCTTATCGTTACGGAGGCGAGGAGTTTACGGTGATCCTTCCGGAGACAACCGGCGAAGAAGCCAAAACAGTGGCCCAACGTATTCGTGCTACTTTGGAAAATGAAAATTTTATTCCGGAACCCAACAAAAAGGCAACGATTACCATCAGTATCGGAGTCACCCAGTGTTACCCGAAAGAAGAATTATCCGCATTTATTCGGCGCGCGGACAAAGCCATGTACCTTTCCAAGCAAAATGGACGAAACCGCGTATCTGTGCTGCATGCCGAGGAACGCCCCGTCGAGTCTAAACTCAAGGCCTAAAAGTAGTTTAAAACCTCACACCATATTTTAGTTCAAGCCAATCGGCATGACTTTATATTTCCTGTTTGTATTACTGGTGTTTATTGGGATTCGGTTTTCCGTTAGCCGGTTTAGCCCGTTGAGCCCGTTAAACGAAGATAATCGTTTGATTTTACTTGGACCGGCAGACGGGCATAACGGGCAAACGGGCGCAACTAAGCCTGGCTTAAGGTTGAATGGTGACCTTTAGATACAGATCTCCAATTTCACCTGACCTCAATCGCTGTCCCAAACTTTTTAATCGCAGGACAGTCCCTTCCTGAATGCCGGCCGGCACATTGATGTTAAATATTCTTTTTTGAAATCCCTGTGGAATATTTACCAGCTTGCGTGTGCCCGTCATTGCTTCATAAGGAGTGATTTTGAGCAACGAATATAAATGCGGATCATCTCCGGAACTGACGGGACGAATGATTTGCAAACGTGGTGTTTTTCTTTTGGCGGTGAATTGCCGTATGCGCCGCGACAACCCTGTATCCGGCAAAGCACTAAATAGCTTTAGGAACAACATGCCGAATATAAACCCGCCGATATGGGCCCACCAGGCAATGCCGCCCGTACCCGCGTGGCTGGTGGCGGCATTGATAAACTGCAACAGGAACCATATGCCGAGAAAAATGTACGCCGGAATATTGATAAAATAAGGAATAAAAAATATCGGTATAAGCGTTAGAATCTTTGATCGGGGATGCAAAATAAAATATGCGCCCATCACACCGGCAATCGCACCGCTGGCACCGATAGTCGGCAAATTTGAATTAAGGTTCAATACGAGATGGGAAAGCCCCGAGCTGATGCCGCAGAGCAGGTAAAATAGGGCATAGCGTATCGGTCCCAGGCGGTCCTCCACATTATCGCCAAAAATATACAGCGACCACATGTTGCCGAGAATGTGCCAGAAGCTGCCGTGTAAAAACATGAATGAAACCAATGAAAAGAGCTGTTGGCCGGTTGTAAAATACGCGGCAATTGGTGCAACCGTATAACGGGCGGGGACAAGACCATAGATATAGATGAAGTGATTAATTTCAGGGCCCTGGAGGAGCTGAACGCAATAAACGACAACATTGATCGCGATAATAGCGGTGTTGGCAATTGGATAATTTCGAGCAGGTGTTGTGTCGCGTAAAGGTATCATAATGCGCGTTGCAAGTCGGGGATCCCGCGTTGAATGCAACACGTACTGTCTTGCGCTTATGAGCTCGAGTTTTTAAGAATTCAACCCGAAACGCGCAATCCGCCACTGACAACTAACTCTGGATTTCGTTTATTTTGTTCAAATTGGACTGCAGTTTTTGCTGTTTTTCTTGGAGGAGAGAATGTTTTGCTTTTACCTGCCGGACAACATCTTCAGGCGCTTTGTCCAAAAAATTTTCATTTTCCAGCTTTTTAGAAACCGTTGCGAGCTCCTTGACCAGTTTATTCATTTCTTTTTCTAGCCGCAGGGTTTCCTTGGCAAAATCAATAATTCCTTTCAAAGGCACAAATATCGTGGCCCCGCCGACCACAGCGGTGGCCGAAGATTTCGGCCTTTCGGCTTTGTCTGTGACACTGCAAAAGTCCAGTTTGGAGAGATTGATAATGATATCCTGATACTGCTCGATTGCGGCTTTAATCTTTGAATCTTTGGTTTGGATTGTGACTGCCAGATTTAAGGAAGGCGAAATGTTCATTTCGCCTCTGATGTTTCGAATGGCAGATATCAGTTCAATTAACAAAGCCATGTGTGATTCGGCATCCGTGTCAAACCTGATTTCAGCATCTTTGTTTCGATCGGCAGGAAAGACGGCCTGCATAATTGATCCTCGGGTTCCAGGCAGCTTATGCCAAAGTTCCTCAGTAACAAACGGCATAAACGGATGCAGCAGGATCAAGGTGTCGTGCAAAACCCACCACAAAACACCGAGAGTAATCTTCTTTTTTTCCGTACCTTCTTTTTCGTAGAGGGCGGGTTTAATCGCTTCAAGATACCAGTCACAAAATTCGTGCCAGACAAAATTATAAATGCCGGCAGCTGCATCATTAAAGCGGTAGCTTTCCAGTGCCTCGGCCACAGCCTGTGTGACCCGATAGAGTCTAGATAAAATCCAGCGGTCGGGCAAAGACAGATCGTTTGTATTGATCGCTTCGTATGGTTGGTCAAGATGCATCAGCGCAAACCGGGCGGCGTTCCACAGTTTATTCACAAAATGACGGTAGCCCTCGATTCGCTTTTCCGACATTTTAATGTCGCGTCCCTGGGCGGCAAACGCCGCTAGGGTAAAACGAAATGCATCGGTGCCGTATTTCTCGATGACCGTTAACGGATCGATGACATTACCCGTGGATTTGCTCATTTTTTTCCCGGCTTCATCGCGAACGAGCGCATGGACATAAACGTCTTTAAAAGGAACATCTTTCATGAATTGAATGCCCATCATCATCATACGTGCAACCCAGAAGAAAAGGATGTCAAAAGCAGTTACCAGTACTGTTGTTGGATAAAACGTTTTCAATAAAGGCGTTTTATCCGGCCAACCCATGGTGGAAAATGGCCACAGTGCAGAGCTAAACCAAGTATCCAGCACATCGGTTTCCTGCACCAGGTTGCGCCCCTTGCACTTGGTACAGGTTGTGGGTGCATCCATAGAGACGATAAGATTCGGTTCCACCATTGTTTGGCAACGATAGCAGTGTCCGACATTGTGTTTGTAAGACTCGATTTTTTCGAGGAGCTTTTCTTTTTTTAACGCTTCAACGACCGCTTTTCTAGCTGCGAAGCGATCCATGCCTTCAAATTTTCCGGCCGCCGAAGTCATTTTACCGTCGTCTCCAATCACCTTTACTGCGGGCAGTCCATGCCGCATGCCGATTTCAAAGTCATTGGGGTCATGAGCGGGAGTCACCTTCAAGCCGCCGGTACCAAAAGACATGTCCACATAGCCGTCTTTGATCAGCGGAATGATTCTGTCCATCAGCGGCAGGATAGCCGCTTCTGATGAGAGATTCTGGTAGCGTTTATCATCCGGGTGCACGGCAACTGCTGTGTCGCCGAGCATCGTTTCGGGACGGGTGGTAGCCACCACGATGCCGCCTTTACCCTGTGCAAACGGATAGCGAATATAATACAGGTGACCATTGCGTTCTTCGTATTCGACCTCAAGATCGGCCAGGGCCGTGTGGCACCGAGGGCACCAGTTAATGATGTAGTCGCCACGATAGATAAGACCTTCATGGTAGAGGTTTACAAAGACTTTACGGACGGCACGCGACAATCCTTCATCCATGGTGAAGCGTTCTCGCTTCCAATCACAGGAGGCGCCGAGCCGTTTGAGCTGATTGATGATTTCGCCGCCGTACTTCCTGCGCCATTCCCATACAGCTTCAATAAATTTTTCTCTGCCCAGCTCGTGCCGATCGGAGCCCTCGGATGCTAATTTTTTT
>JARRJQ010000126.1:0-14246 GCA_037388985.1 Desulfobacterales bacterium
CATGCCTGGAGCCCGGACAACCTTGTGCGCTCGATCAAAGAAGGTGCAGTCGCTTATTTGCCCAAAGAAGAGCTTTCGAACATCACCGATTATTTAAGCGACGTGTTGATCGCCAAAAAAGAAGGCCGCGATCCATGGCAGTCCTGGCATGAGCGTTTGCCCGCTTCGTATTTTGAACGACGCTGGGGGGCTGCGTGGAAAGATGCGGATAAGGAATTTTGGGACACCTTCAGGGCCAGCCTGAAAAAGAGACCCGAGAAAAAGAATCATCCGGAATAAAGCGGGTGATTTTGAAATGGAGGCAACGCGTCCAAAAAATGACTAAAAAAACAATATTAATCATTGCCAATTTAGATACTCGCGGGGCTGAGTTTAAAATGGTAAAAGAGCTGATCGAGTCGCGGGGTCACCATGCACTGCTTCTTGATTTCAGCATGGAGCAAGAGCCGTTTTTCACCGGCGATATCACCTGTGAAACGGTTGCCAGCGAAGGCGGTCTTCGCATAGAAAAGGTGCGCCATCTTTATCGAACCGAACGTGAAAAGGCGACTGAAAACCAGATCCGGGGTGCTCAAAAAATCGTCCGGCGTCTCATGGCAGAGGGAAAGGTACATGGCGTTCTTGGAGTCGGCGGAGGGACGGCATCTCTGGTCGCCACCAGCATCATGCGTTCGCTGCCTTTCGGCATGCCGAAACTGATGGCTTCCAGCATGGCGGCCCATCCCAAATATGTGGGGCAGTATGTCGGCACCAAAGATATCACCATGTTAAATACAGTGGTCGATGTCGTTGAAATCAATCCGATTCTAAAAACCCAATTGATTAATGCCGTGGGGGCAATCTGCGGTATGGTGGAATTATCACCGGGTTGGAAGGTCGAATTTGATCAGCCGGTTGTCGCAATTACCAGCTTTGGCTTCGCAGAGCGCAGCGTGGAACCGGCAATCCACTATCTGCGCGACAAAGGCTATATTCCGGTTCCCTGCCATGCACAGGGCAGAGGCGACCGTGCGATGGACGAACTGATCCGCGAAGGCTGGTTCAGCGGGGTCATTGATCTGGTCAGCCGGGGTATCATTGAAGAAATGCTGGATGGCAACTGTGCCGCGGGAAATGACAGACTGCTGGCTGCCAGTGAATCCGGTATCCCACAGGTTGTCGCACCGTCAGGACTGGATATGCTCAGCGTCGGCGGAAGCCCGCAGCTGTTGGAACGTTACAAAGAAAGGCCTCAGGCCGTAATTGACAAGCTTCGCATAGAAGTGCGGACCAGTGCCCAAGAACTGCAACAGGCCGCTGCCATCATGGCCCAACGTTTGAACCGCTCCAAGGCACCGTGTGCGGTAATCATTCCGTTAAAGGGCTGGAGTTCCCTCGACAGGGAGGGGGCGGCACTTTACGATCCGGAAGCGGATAGAGCATTTGTCGAAACGCTTAAAAAGGAGCTTAAAGCGACGGTTTCTCTCGTTGAAAAGGATCTCCATCTAAATACACCTGAATTTGGCAGGGAGGCCGTCGAACTATTTCATCAAATTTTTAGAAAAACTGCGCAATAGAATCCTAATGCAGTAGAAAAGATAGATGTTAGTGGTCCGTCGTCCGTTGTCAGTTGTTAAAAAACGGCAATTAAACTCGAATTTGATATTTTTTGCGATTGTATTGTAAATCCTATTTGGTCAACAACGGACTACTAACAACGAACTACTTACAAATATGGAATTTACCACCAGAACAAAAACAGGCGCATATGATCTGACGGCAAACGTCAGACGCATCGGTGAGGATTTACTGGTTGCGATCTGGGGCGGCGAAAAACCCCATATCGGCGCTGTCGCAGTCGCCCAGCCCCGCGCGAGTCTTAAAGACCCTGATGTGAATAGCGCCACTGCCTCGGTTATCTGTTATGTAGGGCACAAAGAAGATGAACTGGCTAAAGCCTCGGCTGAAATCATTGCGGCGGCTCTGAACACACGGGTTGTGGTGACTGCCGGTATTCACTGGGACAACCTGGATCAAAACGGAATTGAGACCGTCCTAAAAAACAGCAAAACCATAGTTGAAATGGTCTTGGAGAAATGCGTTGCAAAATTTGCTTCATTTAAAAAATAGAGGAAAAATTTATGGCTAAGCGAATTGTGATCGGTATTTCCGGTGCCAGCGGCGTGATTTACGGCATTCGCATGCTGGAAATGCTGAAGGAAACAGACTTCGAAACCCATCTGATTATATCAGAGTCGGGCAGACTTAATATTGAAATCGAAACCGGTTATAAACCCGAAGAAGTTGAGGCCATGGCGAATTTCATCTATGATGATAAGGATATGGCCGCCGCACTTTCCAGCGGATCTTTTTTAACCGAGGGAATGGTGGTTATTCCCTGCACAATAAAATCACTGTCCGGGATTGCCAATTCATACAATGAAAATCTACTGGTGCGAGCCGCTGATGTAACTTTAAAAGAAAAGCGGAAACTGGTTCTGGTGGTTCGAGAAACACCTCTGCACATCGGCCATCTTCGATTAATGACCCTCGCCGCTGAAATGGGAGCCCATCTATTGCCGCCGGTCCCCTCTTTTTATCACCGGCCGAAGACCATTGAAGATATTATCGATCAGACGATCGGCAAGATATTCGATTATTTCAGCATTCAACACGATCTTTTTAAGCGCTGGGGTGAAGCTGAAAAGGATCCAAAAATCCGCGACGGTCGCTTAAAAAAATGAAAATGCAATAGGCCAAGGAACCCAAAAAAAGATGCTGAGAGGCCTCCGCTGATTTTATCTACTCTACAATTTCAAACTGATCCTTTGATGCACCGCAAACAGGACACACCCAGTCATCGGGAAGATCTTCAAATGACGTCCCCGCTTCTATACCGTTATCCGGGTCTCCTTGGGCTGGATCATACAAGTAACCACATACCGTACATTCATACGTATCCATCGGTTCATCCTCCATATGGTTTTCGATATGGCGTCATTTCATGTTGAGTCGGCGCCGATGTTAAATCAATTTTTTCCCTTTTCGTCAAGCGGCTTGCAACTTCCACTTTACACAGAACTTTTTATTGTTTACAAAAAGGTTTTAACGCAGCAGCCTATGCAAATTAGGGTTGGCGAGCGTATTATTGCCATTGCGGCTCCGATATTTGATTTGCAATTTGCAAAGGAGAGAACCGGTATGACCCATCGAGAGATAATTGACGGCTGGCATCCCTTCACGCAGGAGGAAATAAACAGGTATGTTGCCGAAGGATTCTGGCGTAACAAGACCGTGTGTGATTTGCTCCAGCGCAACGCAGATGTCTTTCCAGACAAACTGGCCTTTGCCGACGATCACAAAGAGGTTACCTGGAGGGCGTTGTATGAAAAATCGAACAGAATCGCCATACACCTCAAAAGAATGGGGGTTCAGTATGGGGATTTTTTTGTTCTTCAGATGGTCAATGTAATGATTTTGTGCAAATGGTGGAGCAAATAAAGGACTCGCATCCCTATTTAGAGGTCCTGATGATCCCTGAGGGAAAGGCGCCGCAAGGATGGCTGAGTCTGAGTGCGCTTCTGCAGCACACAATTGAAGATGAAGTTCCGTCTGATTATCTCGATGACATCCAACCGGACCCCAATGACATATGCTGTGAGCAAATGTCAGGAGGGACAACCGGCCTGCCCAAGGGAATACCCAGAACCCACAATGATTATATTTGCCAATGGGAGGGATATGCAAAGTTATCCGGATACACCCAGGAGTCCCTAGCCCTTATCGCTATTCCAGTCGAACACAATGCCGCTTTCATCACCATGAGCGGTCCGGCCCTGTTCATGGGGGCGACCGCAATAATGACAACATCCCCCAGACCACGTGAAAGCTTTGAGCTGATCCAAAAATATGGTGTAACCCATACCCTTTTGATTCCCGTGCAGGTCACCTATTGGAAGGATGCGCAGGAGCAGCGCAAGGCATATGATCTTTCCACCTTACGCGTTATGGGTGTAGCCGCCCAGAAGGTGAAACCTGAACTTGCCGAGTGGTGCCTGACCGAGCTGGACGTGGATTTGGTCAATCATTTTGGAATGGCCGAGGGCCCGATGATTTGCAACCGCTGGGACAGCCCGAAAGAACCTCAAATGTATACGGTCGGCTACCCGATGGTCATGGATCCGGTGGTCCAAATCAAGATTTTCAATGACCGAAATGAAGAAGTACAAAGAGGGGAAATCGGCGAAATGGTTGCAAAAGGGTTGCTGAACCTCAAAGGTTACTTTCGCAACCCTGAAGAGAATGAAGAGGCTTTTGACGAAAAGGGTTTCTTTCATTCAGGGGATCTGATGTCTCAAAGGCCTGACGGACGCTATGTTGTCGAAGGCCGCAAAAAAGATATGATTATCCGGGGCGGCGAGAATGTCTATCCCGAGGCGGTAGAGGATCTGCTGGTCAAGCACCCCAAGGTGATGTATGTTACGGTTGTCGGCATGCCGGACGACAGGCTGGGGGAAAAGTTATGTGCCTTTGTTCAGCCGGAGGAGGGGCAAACCATTACTCTTGAAGAAGTTAAACAGTTTATGGAAGAACAGGGCACCGCTATTTTTCAGTGGCCCGAAAGACTGGAGATCCTTGACGGTTGGCCCCTGACAGGGGTGAACAAAATCGACAAGCGGCGCCTGAGGGTCCTGATCACCGTCAAGCTTTTTCAGGAAGGGTTAATTGAAAAGAGCTTTGGCGATGAGTATCTCAAACGCGAGAAAATCTCCATTGATGATGTGATATCGGGTAAAGAAAAGATCGAATTGACCGCCATACCAGGATAACAAAGCAGGTTTCAGGTTTCGGGTGTCAGTGTTCAGCCTCAGAGCTTAAGATGTTTCAGCTTAATCGGTGCTGACACCCGAAACCTGAAACCCGAAACCTTCTTTAATAAAAAAACATGGAGGAAGAAATGCAGGACCATGATTACCGCGTTGTGGGAAAGCCCGTACCGAGAATTGACGGAAAGGTGAAAGTAACGGGAACGGCAACTTTTGCGGACGACTTGTTCATGCCCGGCATGTTGTACGGGAAGCTGCTGAGGAGTCCCTATGCGCATGCCAGGATAAAAAGCATCGACACCCGCAAGGCAGAGAAATTGCCGGGAGTTCGGGCGGTTATCACGGGAAAGGATTTTCCCGGCATCGTGGTTGGATTTATGAAGCAGTATGCGGACCGCCCGCCAATTGCCATAGACAAGGTCCGCCATTATGGGGAGACGGTCGCCGCCGTCGCGGCGGAGGATGAAGATACCGCAGAAGATGCCCTTGACCTCATCGAAGTGACATATGAGGAACTACCGCCGGTTCTCAGTTGGCAAGAGGCCCTCAGGGAGGGCGCTCCTCTGGTCCATGAGCATGCCAAGAACAATATCGGCACGACCTGTCAATTTGAATACGGAGATGTGGATGAAGCTTTTAAGAAGTGCGATTATGTGCTGGAGAAAAAGTTTGCCACCCAGCGGGTTGCCATCGGCTTTATCGAACCCCATGCAGCGCTTGCCAGGGTGGATGGCTCGGGCCGCATCCTTTTCCAGGGTTCCAAACAAAGCCCGTACATCACCTGGCGGCATCTGGCCTGGGGATTAGGCATGCCCCTGGACAAAATAAGAATCGTGAACCCTTACATCGGAGGCGCCTTTTCAGGAAAACACGAAGCTTTGGACCTTGATTTTTGTGCTGTGCGGCTTGCTCAAAAAACGAAACGTCCGGTAAAGATCGTTGTTAACCAGGAGGATGTCATCGGCACATACCGTCAACGGCACGAGAAGCATGTTTGGTTGAAAGCAGGCATACAAAAAGACGGTACCCTGGTGGCCATGGACTGCAAATATATTGCCGACGGCGGTGCCTACCTGAGTGTCTCCGCCCTTAATCTCTATCTTTTTGGATTGTTCAATGCATTGCCTTTCAGGGTTCCAAATATAAGATATGATGCCAGAAGGGTTTATACGAATCTACCTGTATGTGGTGCTGTACGCGGGCAGTCACAGGTCATCGCGGGGTATGTATTTAATTCCATGATCGACATGATGGCCAAGGATCTGGGTCTGGATCCGCTTGAGGTCATGCGCAAAAACATCGTCAAAGAGGGTGAAACCCTGGTCAGCGGCTCAAAGGTGTCCAGCTGCGGTATTGAACAGGCGATCGAAAAGGTCGCCCAAATCATCGGCTGGAAAGAAAAGCGGGCGGACAAGGTGCCCAACCGGGGAATCGGGTTCGCCTGTGGCGCCCAGATTTCCGGGTGCCGCATGGGGGGTCACTTCGCTTCCTCAGCTGTCGTAAAAATCGGAGAAGACGGTACCGTGCAGCTTATTCATGGCGGCACAGAACTGGGTCAGGGCTGCGACACGGTCTTTGCTCAGATGACGGCCGAGGTTTTGGGCGTGAACTTTGAAGATGTTCAGATCGAGATGGAAGACAGTCATGACGGCGTTCTGGATTCCGGAATGTTTGGCGACCGATGCACCACATGGAGCGGCAATGCGGTGATTGCGGCAGCCGAGGACGTTAAAAGAAAGCTGGCGGAAGTTGCCGCAGAGATGCTGAACGCCAAAGCGGAAGATTTGGTTTTCAGGGATAAGAAGATATTTGCCAAGGGCACCCCTGAGCAGGCAATCTCCTTTCTGCGGGCAGTCAGAAACGCGTACTACGGTGCCGGGAAATCGCTGTATGGCAGCGGAAGTTGGAGTTTTCCGGGAGCTGAGATTGCGGACTTCTCCCAGGGATACTGCGAAAAATTTTAACCGATGACGTCAGAAGCGCGGCCCGGGTCCCGGAGGTTCTGGCCGAGGAGGGCCTTCTGGGTGCGGTGCTGCTCCAGTTTCCGTGGCTTTACGAAATAAGCCTGTATAATAAAAAAGGGGTGCCGCTCACCGGATCGATGAGAACCTATAAGATCCCCACGGCCCTGGATGTCCCCAAGCTAAAAAATTTTCACATACTGGTGCATGATCCTATGGGGCCTTTTGGTGCCAAAGGTGCAGGGGAAACCTGCACCACAGCAATCATGGCCGCCATCAGGAATGCAATTGAAGATGCGGTGGGGATTCGGTTGTGTGAGCCGCCATTTACGCCGGAAAAGGTCTTTGAAGCACTCAAGGCCAAAAAGGAGGGCCAGAAGTGAAGAAATATCCATCTGTAAGAAGATTACCCAAATTCGAATACATCGCACCGAAAACCCTGAAGGAAGCAGTCGATTTCCTTTCCAAGCACAAGAAGGCTGCTGTGCCTCTTGCCGGTGGAACGGATCTTTTGTTAAACATGAAACGGCGGGCGGTTGTACCCCAGTATCTGGTTGCCCTCAAAAATATTCCGGATCTGGACACCATTGCCTATACAGAAGGACAAGGCCTGAGGATCGGGGCTTTGACAACGATCCACGCCATAGAGACTTCCCTGGAAGTCAAAAGCACATATCCCATTCTCTCCCAAGCTGCAGCTACTTTAGGTTCCATTCAGATCCGGAATCTGGGTACGGTGGGGGGCAATGTATGCAGTGCCTTGCCCTCGGCCGATATGGTCCCAAGTCTCGTGGCGCTGGGCGCGCAGGTCAAGATCATCAACGGGGCCGGCGAAAAGCTTGTGCCCCTTGAAGATTTCATCACCAATGTAGGAAAGACGGTTTTGGCGGTCGATGAATTAGTGGCTGAACTGCAGGTGCCCCCCCTGCCCTCCCATGGCGGCGGCACATACATCAAGTATGCCCAGAGAGGGGCCAAGGCCCTGGGGATCTGCAATGTGGCCGCCTGGATCGCCTTTGCTCAAGATATTTGTACCGAGGTAAAGATCTGTCTGGGTGCGGTAGGCCAAACCCCTATTCGGGCTGTTGCAGCCGAATCGGTTCTGAGGAAAAACCCGTTTACACCTGCAACGGTAAAAGCAGCGGCTCAGAAAGCGTCCGAGGAGGCCCAACCGCGCTCATCCCCGCTTAGGGGCTCAGCAGAATACAGGAAAACAACCATCGGTGTGCTGACCGAGAGAGCATTGTTGAGTTCCCGTGCTCAAATCGGATCGTAGGATCTGATTGCGGAGATTTTTAGCGATATCAAAAACCCCAAAGGATAAACGATGGAAAAATTAATCACTGTCCGCATAATGGGAAAAAAAGAGACCAGACGGGTGACGCTTGAAGAAGCCCGGAAGATAATGGAGCAGGTATACGACGATCCCATCGGAGGGCTCGTCGCGAATGCAAAAACACGCCAGGTCATCTGGAAACTCGAACCCGATGTTGACGAAATCCTTATCATGGAAAAGATGCTCGGTGGCGGTTGATTACGAAAGATCAAGGAGGACGTATAATGAAACAGCTGATGCAGTTCACCATAAACGGCCAAATCTATGAAGACGAAATCGACATCCGGCGGACCTTGCTTGAGGTCCTCAGAGAGAATTTTGGTTTGACCGGAACAAAAAGAGCCTGCAATGAGGGCGAGTGCGGTGTTTGTACTGTGCTGCTCGATGACAAGCCGGTTGCTTCTTGTCTAGTCCTGGCAGTGGAAGCCCAGAACAAAAAGATTGAAACCGTTGAAGGAGTGGCAACCCATGACGAATTGCACCCGCTGCAGCAGGCGTTTTTGGATCATGGGGCCTTTCAGTGCGGATTTTGTACTCCCGGTATGTTGATGACGGCCAAGGGCTTCTTGACCGAAAACCCCCATCCCACGGAAAATGAAATCAGACATGGTATCGCCGGCAATCTCTGCCGGTGTACAGGTTACAATAAATATGTGGAAGCCATTCTTGATGCCGCTAAAAGGCTTGAGGAATAATAGGCTGTGGTATTTGATTCAACCGTTTACTGGGCAAGATAGCCGCCATCAACGGGTATGACCGCACCGGTCACATAGCTTGAAGCTTCGGAGCATAAAAAAATTACGGCACCGACCATCTCGGAGGCTTTGCCGAAGCGTCGCAGCGGTATTTGTCCGATGAGAGCGTCATATACCTTTTTGGATTCCCGAAGCCCCCGGGTCAATTCCGTTTCCAGATAATGCGGCGCAATTGCATTTACCCGGATCTGATAGCGCGCCCATTCCAGCGCCAGGCTTTTGGTCAAAAGAATGACGCCGGCCTTGGAGGCACAATATGCCGGTGCACGGGGCACACCGGTTATGCCGGCGGTCGTGGCGATGTTGATGATGTTTCCGCCACCGCCATCAATCATCTGTTTGCCGATTTTTTGGCAGCAAAGGAAAGTGCCCCGTAAGTTGATATTCATGATTCGGTCCCACTCCCGGATCGTTAGGCTCTCGGTTGGCGTATGGCTCAACTGAGAGATACCGGCATTGTTTATCAAAAGATCCACCTTGCCATATGCCGAAAGCGCATTGGCGGCCAAATCCTCAACCTGAAGTTCATCGGATATATCCGCTTGAATTGCCAAGCACTTTGTTCCCATGGCCTCCACTTGCCGGGCTGTTTTGTCCGGATAGTTCAGATCGGCAAGAATCAGTTTGGCACCGAATTGGGCAAGCCCCAGGGCAATGGCTTGTCCCAGACCCTGAGCCGAACCGGTAACCAAAGCGGTTTTTCCCTCACAGCTAAAGAGTCTCTTTAAGTCCAATATCTGCCACCTGCCAACCATAGGTTATCGCACCGCGAAGGTCACAAAGACCATGAAGGTAGAGCAGGAAATTTCGGCTATACTTTCTTCGCGATCCCCTGCCCGCCATCGTCCGGCTGAGACGGACTCAGGCGAGGCGGGCGGGTTCGTGGCCTTCGTGGTTTTTAGTGCTTTACCCGGGCTTTCTGCATAACGGTATAAGAAAATGGGTGCTGCCGGTTCAACCGGATTATGCCTTGCGGATGCAACATTGAAGTGACTTTTGGTCCGGATAACCCATGATGGGCTCCCGACAGGTAATATCGGTGAGCAGATTGCCGTTAGCCTCTCCGCCCCAGCCGTGCGGAACCAGTATGACTCCCTCCGCGACCCGCTCATCGACCCGTGCTTTCATAATCACCCGACCCCGATTGGTTTCAATTGAGATCCGATCCCCATCCTGAATTTTGTACTGCCGGGCGGTCTGCAGCCCGAGTTCACAGAGGGCCTCAGGAAAAATTTTCTTGAGCGCCTTAACCTGGCGCTGCTGGCTGTGCGTGTAATACAGGTTGCGGTTGCCGACCGATAAAATCAAGGGATATTTTTTCAGAAAGGATTTCTCGGCACGCAGCGGGCCTCTTTCCGGCTCCAAGAAGGTGGGCAAAGGATCAAACCCTGCATTTTTCAGCGCCTCGTTGTAAATCTCTATTTTGCCCGAAGGTGTACGAAAATGTCCCTCCGGCGTATCGTATGATTTTGCCGCGTAAAAATCGCCTTCCGGCTTTACGTTGAGAAGGTAGTCAAAAGAAAGCCCGGAAGGCTGCAGCATAAAGGCCACAAACTCCTCTTCGGATGCCCAGGGAAAATTCTCTGCGATTCCCAGCCTTTTGGCCAGCTCCGTTAGATAGCGCCACTCCGACCAGCTTTGGTTCAGGGGTTCGATGCATTTTTTGCGCAGCATCAGAAAAGGTAGGCAGTGACACACATTATACGTATATGCCACGCCCCATTTTTCAAGATGCGAGCAGGCCGGCAGCACATAGTGGGCGGCTTTAGCCGTCTCGGTCATAAACAAATCATGAACCACCAGAAGATCTAATTTGGCAAACGCTTGCTTAAAAGCATTGCTGTCGGGCATGGAGATGAGCGGGTTGCCGCCCACGATCAAAAAGGCCTTCAGCTTGTCGGGAATACTTTCCGGCACAAGGGTAACGACACCATAGGGCGATTTGCGGCCCCAGAGATCGAAAAATAAAGGATACTGATCGGATCCAATCGGATCGCTCCCGCCCAAACTGTAACCGGGGTTTCCGAAGCGCGGTGTCGGACTTGTCACCCAGCCGCCGGGGACGTTGATATTACCGGTAATGGTTTGCAGCAATGCAAACGCACGGCTGTTCTGGGTTCCGTTGGCTGTCTGGTCTTGGGTGCAGGTCCCCTGAAATATGCTGGCCCCTTTGGTTGAAGCAAGCAATCTGGCCAGTTTACAGATGTCGTCCGGCGATATCCAGGTGATCTCTGCAGCCCACTCCGGCGTATATTGAGCGACGTGCCCAACGAGCCTGTCGAAACCAAATGTGTGTTTGGCCACAAATTCGTGGTCGTAAAGATTTTCGCCGATGATTACATTCATCATAGCCAATGCCAGAGCCCCGTCTGTACCGGGGCGGATACGCAAATACATATCTGCCTTGTCGGCCAAAGGGATCCGCTTGGGATCGATGACCACCAGCTTGGCGCCTTTTTTAAGATTTTTCCTCAAAAAATACTTAAGGGGGAAGTCAGACTGGTCCGGGTTATGGCCCCAGAGGATATAAAGTTTAGCGTCGGCCTCCTCGGTGGGATAGCGGCCGAAGGTCATTTGGCGCGCACGAATTCGCATCCGATAGCAAATGCTTTCCACTGAAAAAAAGTTGGGGGACCCAAAACCTGATCGCAGCAAGTGGACCAGGGTGGCCATCTCCAGATTCTCCACACCGATGGAACCGCAAAAAAACGCCAGGACCTGCGGACCGTATTTTTCTTTGAGACGGCTTAGTTTTTCGGCAATTTCATTCAAAGCCTGATCCCAGGAAATGGCCTTGAAATTCCCATCGATGCGTTTTAGTGGCGTGGTCAACCGATCCGGACTATAGATAACCTCCAGGGCATTGGCCCCTTTGGGACAAAGTCGGCCCGCGTTTAAAGGGTGCGACTCCAGGCCTCTTATTTTAACGGCCTTCCCATTTTCGACGGTTACCCTACTTCCACAGCTGTGGTAACACAGTGTGCAATCGGTATAAATTTCCAGCCTTTTGACCATATATGAGCCTCCGGCGTTTCTTGATGAAATCGACGCTTTGCTCGTTTCTTAAAAATGAGATCTTTGCATTTTAGGATAAAATTTTTTTAATCACGAAAACACCCCGGTTAAACAAAAAAAGTTTAATTGGGCAGGTGAACTGGAAAAGCACGAAAATTTTTTATTTTTCGTTTTTGGTTTCTTTCGTGCTTTCGTGATAGCTAATCGCTACGAGTCAGGAAAAAAAGCTGAGTTGCGTTGATTATTACCCTAAATCAGCGTTTTTCATGGCAATCGGTGCACTGTTTATAGGGGACGACCGTATCCCCCTCCCTGGCAAGCTTTTTATGGCAGCCCTTGCAGTTTTCGTGGAAGGCCATGTTCAGCTTCCGCGCTTTACCCTGTCTCTTAGACGGATCGTGACAGGCGGAACACTTTTTGACCGGCTGTCCCTCGTGCCAAACGTTTTGGCCGTCCTTGTATTCATGGTGACACTCTTCACAGGCTTCGACATAACCCTCGGCATGTTCTATATGAGAGAACCGAACAGGGCCTTTGTGATCGATTCGATAAATTTTATTTTCGATGAAGATCTCATCGGGCATCTCCTGAGATTCAGCAGCTTTTAAAGAAGCTGCCGGCGCAAACAATAGATACAGCGAAATAAATAGAAAAAAGACGAATATTGCGACCCACACCACTTTGTTTCCGTTTCTACCACTAAAACCTCGATTCATCACGCCCTCCTTGCTCTGGCAAATCTATGAGGCCTGCTGCAACTAAAACTCATCTCAAAAATGTCTTTTGGCCTCCCGCCTTTTGGCGGGATTGGTGCCTCGTTTTAAATCCTCGACATACAACAGTATGCCTGCGGTTTGAAACTCGGCCCCGCCGCGCGTGTCTCGGCGAAGCCTTTAGGCGAAGACGGAATATTGAACCAAAATCCTATTTTTGAGAAGGGTTCTATTTAAAATTTTTTATACCAATTCTAACGGCGGAAATCAATTTTTTTCATTCAGCGGCGATGGGGTGCCTCCCACCAGCCGATAATCGAGCCATATCTCTTAAAACAAAGCGCCTCTATCCGTTCGATCTCTCTAATCCAGTGTCCCAGACCCGATGCGTGGTGGATAATCAGTGGGGTGCTGTGGGCGGGCAAAATATCGTTTTGCAGGCCATAAAGATAAATGGTCTTTTGAATCTGAGCTGAAGTTTCTTTCGTATCCCATGTTGTAGGATGGATAAATCCGTGATTGGCACCCTCCTTGGTTGAATATCCCAAGTGGGCAGGGAATTGTTCTTTTAGCTGCCGGATCAGACGGATGGCCTGTAAATTCTTTTCAACACTCAGCCCCTTGTTCAGATTGCGCAATATGGTATCGTCAAAGGATTCAAATCCGATTGAGCTCAGCAGTATATAAACTCCCATCTCTGCTGCAAGTCGCAGTGCCTCCTTTAAGTATGGAAACCCCAGGATCAACCAATCCGCTCTTAACGTGAGATTGATTTGTGAAATCCGTATCCCGCGTGTGTTAACTTCGCGCAATAAATCGCGCAGGTCTGCAAGCGGATTTTCGTTGATCAGCTCAAAGGGTATCTTTCGGCCATCGGCGGCTTGCGGCAGACAATGGATCTGGCTGATGACGGTCTGCATGTCCAGTTTTCCGTAAAACCCTTTGTCCGCGGCTACATCGCAGAAACTGCAGCCTTTCAAACGCAGTTTGAGTGTTTGGTTTTGCCTTGTGCGTATCGAAACAGGATAATCGATTTCGGCGTCTGTTGTGCGGGTCGCGTGTGGGCAGCCGATGTGCTGAAGGACCTGACCCGATGTGATCGTTAAAGGGACAATCCCATCCTTGGTGCATAGGTAGATATTATTCCAGTGCACCTTTCCAAGATAATTTGGGTCCCAGGCCTGCTGAGGATTTTGGAAGACGGTCTCTCGTTCTTTATACAAAAGACCGGGGGTTTGCGACCAATCATTTCGATCAAGGCTGTTTAACAGTTCAATGATCTGTTCTGCCGGCCCTTGCAAACCGAAGCTGAAGTTTTCCGAAAGGCCCTTAAATCGATTCGAATGATTTTGCCAGTCACTTTCTCCCCAAAAATCAACATTCGCCTGTGGGCCCGCAAGTATGGTAATCGCTCCCTCTTCCCGCAGCTCTTTGGCCAGGGAGAAAAGATCCTCGCGACCACTCAAGGCGGAAAACCCGATAATCGGCCTCTGGGCACCGAAATAATCGGCCAGCGCCTTTTTCACCGACGCCCGGTCATCTTCTCTGGTAACGGCAATGACGATGCACGCATAAGCTGTGTTTTCCTGGATTAGGGTGGCTGCCATTTGCGGCCCCAGAAGACCATAGGTCTCCCCTTTAAAAAAGCTGGTGATGATGGC
>JARRJQ010000127.1:0-7455 GCA_037388985.1 Desulfobacterales bacterium
TAATCGTAAATGCGATGCTTCGCGATCAAACACTGTGGCAGCAAAATTAGGACTTGACTCCGAACACGGTTGCTCCAACGTATGCAAATTTTGACCGAATTTGTGATATTTCTTATAGTATCCGTAAAAAATCGGGACTCCCAAAAGTTGAGATACTGTAAACATATCGCGGCTCCGAATACTGTCAGTTTAATTTGCATCTTATTTTGAAAAATGAGAGATTGAATCTTAGTCATTGCACTTTATCCTATGTTCCTTTTGCCCAAAATGTAACTTAAAAAGTGAAAATAAGGAGGTTATTATGGCAAAGCTCACGGACGAAGCCAAAAAGGCAATCGCAGAAATACGCCCGTCGTTGGTGGCTACAGCAAGCGGGACTGGAAAGCCAAATGTCTCTGCCAAGGGATCGCTGCGCGTTTTGGATGATGAACATGTTGTATTTGCGGAAATTGCCTCTCCCCGAACTGTCGCCAACATCAAGGAGAATCCCCAGGTGGCCATCATCTGTTTAGATGCTGGAACACGAAAGGGCTGCCGCGTTTGGGGGAAAGGCAGCATCCTTAACTCAGGTGAACTCTTTGATCAATTAACCGCAGAATATGCTGAGAAAAACATGAAAGTTAAAAACGTAGTAAAAATAGCTGTGGAGGAAGTTGAGACCTTCTAATCAGAAGCTATAACCCTGTGCTTTTGCCAGCGTCACTACACTATTTATTTTATGATATTCATCCGTTTCGTATCTACAAGCAGAGCTAAAGCCTCAAAAAAGATAGGCACGGAATGCGTTCTTTCAGAGTTGGAAATAAATGCCAGATTTGATGATAACTAAATTGGGTCAACGTTTAGGTGTCGGTGGACAGAGTTGATTTTACAGTACTGAGTTAAGCCGCATATTTTTGTTTAGCCATCACATAATTTCAATAATATCCTTTCCCCGGCCATTCTTTGTTGACACATACCACTATGTGGTATAATAACGCTATTAGCTAAATCTCCATACTGAGCGAAGGCGGCGTTGGTTTTTATCTCATTCCAATTCTCTATTTATTTCCTCTTACGAATTTATTGTTCCAATCATCATGTTGATTGAAAAGCGATCCCACGGATTATAAAGATCGTACCTATGCAACAAAGCAAAGAGGAGGTCAAAATGGTAAAGGTTATGATTAAGAGACATATAAAAGAGGGTAAGGCGAAAGACGTTTTTGCCCTGCTCAAAGAGCAACGTGTCAAAGCTATGGATCAAAGGGGCCATCTCAAAGGTGAGACTCTGATGAGCTATCAAAATCCCCGCTGCTTACTCGTAATCACTTCATGGCAGAGCATGGAAAATTGGCTATCCTGGAAAGAAAGTGAAGAGAGAAGAGCGAATGAGACTCAATTGGCACAGTTCTTGGAAACTCCAACCGAATATGATGAATACATTTTTGGAACGTATCCTGTTTAAAAATGGAAAAAGCCACAAGATATCAATAAAAAATCGTCGCTGGACGGAGGATACAATGGAAAACAAAGAAAAAAGCTATTTTAGATTGTTTAGAGATACGTGCAGGTCAATAAATTCTAGTTTAGATCTCTCAGAAGCCTTAGACTCGATCACCGTAAATGTGACAGCTGCCTTAGATGTCAAAGCATGTATAGCATTGGAAATGATGATTTTAGGAGGATAAAGAAAATGGATTTGATTCAACACACCAAAGAAATTTATGACGATTTTTTCAAAAGCGCTCATCGGGATGGAACTCTGAGCGCAAAAACAAAAAAACTCATTCATCTTGCGCTTGTCTTGGCTATGCGCTGCGAACCTTGAGCGGCAAGCAACCTTGCAGGTGCAAGGAAAATGGGAATCACTGAAGAAGAGCTTGCTGAATGCATCCAACTGGCCACTTCCGTAGGGGCTGGAACAATCAGAGCTATGGCATGCAGAGCTTCTAAAAAGTCAGAACCAGAAGTAAATGGATTGAGCACTTTAATTTAATGAAAGATTGAGAAAGTTAAAAACAACGACATGAAGGTTAATGACATCCCATCGAATGAGGTGGGGTCGTGCTACTTAGCATTTATTTTAACAATAATTATCCTAAGCGCAACATTTGAAGACCATTAATTTTTAAGGAATACAATCGGTAAGTTTTAAGGGACATTCTTAATTAGCCTTCTATACAAGATATTGTGGTTACCATTCTTCTGGCGAAACTTGCACTTTCTCCAACATATCAAAGGTGGGCCTAAACTGCAGATATCAACTATAAAAACCAAATATCTTGCAACCTCATTTTTACAGATATTGTAAACGTATCTGTACTTCATTGGTGTGAATAGCGACAGTGCTAAGCTATTCTATGCTTCAAAGTCAAAGTGCTATTTGATAAACCCCTAGTGGGTTATCATGAACTGTGTTAATAGGAGGAATAAAAATGAATGATGGTCCGATTGGTACCTGGAAAACTAAGCGGAATACTGAATTTGATCATTTTACTTTAGAAATAGGAGATATATTTCATCTTGTCGAAATCTTGGACAACAACACAGATGACATCAAAAAGGTCCGCGTCAAAATACAAAAGGATAATTTAGAACAGGAAACAACCTGGGGCTTTGTGCAAATAATTTCGGATAAAATATAATTCCAAACAGCCGAATCAATGTTCCTCAGATTGTTAATGGACTCAATCCGTATCTATTGGAATCCCCGGATAACTCACCTATTTGAAACGCTTTAAAAATAGTTTCTCGTGTTAATCTGCAATCGAATCTTTATTCAATTCTTGTCAGCGCCCCAAAGCGCCTATTGAAATTCATAAAAATCTATCGGAGTCTTGACAGACCACAGCGTGGTATATATGTTGCAGAACGTGACCGCTAACTCTGCTTTTTCCATAGATGGGAATCAAGTAATCGGAGATAAATAAGCATAACTGCGCTATCAGGAAAACGCCAATGAAATTAACCAATGAAAAAGATTATATTCTGGTTGAGCCCTCCGCAGGAGTTGATTTTTGGGAAATAATAGAGGGAATCGGCAAGTTGTTTACATTTGATGGATTCCCACAAAAAAACGACCTTTGGAAATTCAGGGAAGGTCCTTTATCTTTTCAATATGGAGATATTTACAGGGTGAAAGATTTCATCTCCAAATATTACCCCAAAAATCAAAATGGACACAAAACGGCGATAGTCGTTGAAAATGGATTTCAGTCCGGGATAGCAAAGGAATTTGCTAACATTGTAAAAGATCTTCCATTTGAGACTGGGGTTTTCTTTGATACAGAGTCTGCTGAAGAATGGATTAAGAATAAATAAGCATTAAAGGTATTTCAAACACGAATAATTCTCCTGCTTTCTTTTCAACTCTCCCCCATTTTTTAACGATAATCATTACTAATAATATCAAATAGTTGACAATATCATATCGTTTCTGTATGATAATATAAAACCCGTGCAAATCTTGGGGTTGCATGATGTGCACAAGAAAAATATTAGTTGTAGATGATGAGCCTCTAATTCTAGATATGCTCGGCGACGCATTTAGCAGAGTTGGCTATTCCGTTTATCTGGCATCCTCTGCAAACGAGGCTTTGGGGATTTTAAAGAAAGAATCAATCCCGCTTATGTTCATAGATTTGGGATTAGAATCAATGAATGGATTTGAACTATGCAGGAATATCCGCAAGAGTAATCCAGAGGCTATTATTTATGCATTGACCGGATATACCGGCTTTTATGAACCACGCACGTACCTTGAGGCCGGCTTTGATGGTATTTTTGATAAACCAATCAGTCTCAACGATATTTATCAGGTCGCTAACGACTCTTTTGAAAAGTTAGGTAGCTGAGCGGTACTCGTCACTGTAAATCAGCCTCATATATCCTCACTCGAACCCCTCCAACAGGGTAGACCGGCTTTTCTGTGGCGGACTGCAATCTTAACAAATAACAATCATGGAGCCGAAAATGGGATTAAAAGCTGTGTTATTCTTCGTTGTTATTGTAGGGATTGTATATGCTATTTTTAAAATTATTGAAAAGAAAACAGGTCGATGATCCTAATAAGGGACAGAGCCTAAATATATAGAAAATCTGCGCAAAGCTGGATTACCTGAATAAACTGCATACAAATATCTTTCATGATATCTGCAAGAAATAGGGACTTTCAAAAGTACAGATACTGTAAACTTATCGCAACTCAGCGGGTTGTCCGATCAAGTTGTATTTTAATTTGGAAAATGAAAGATTGAATCTTGGTCATTACAATTTTTTTAAGCGGCCTAAATATAAAAAAAGCCGCTCCCAAAAATGGAAACGGCTTTTTCTTTCAGAAAAAAACTACGTTTAGACTACATGATCTGCTTCATTTTGCCTTATTTTGCAAAGCTGCTAAAAACTCGCTTCGTGTAAATCCAATCAATTAGGGGATTTGCGGCGATTCCTCAGCAAGTCCGGCCTTCGGCACCATCTTTCATTTTTACAAACGGTTTCAGTAAATCACTGAGACCGTTTCTTAATATGCGATTTTAGGCCTGATTTTCGCGCCGATTTGCCTTGAATAACAGCCAAAATTCAGGAATTGTCGCCCTCGATTTCATAGCCGATGGAGCGATAACCTTTGAGTCGCCGTTCGAACATTCTTGCCAAGACAGGCACATTAAAATCCGCGTAATCATAGATCATTACCTCTTTTTTGCTTTTGTGGATTCTGTGCAAACGACCCGCATATTGATTTAGGGTACCTCTCCATGAAATCGGCAAAGTCAAAAATAGGGTATCAAGCCTTTCGTCGTCGAATCCTTCTCCTAAATACCGGCCGGTAGCGAGGACCGCTTTTTCTGCATCATCGGGAAGAGATTCAAGTGCGTTTAATGCCGCCTGCCGCTGCTTTTTCCCCATTCCACCTTTCATGACAATTAGATTTTGTATTTTGTGTTCGAGCAGACTTTTTATCGTTTCAAGATGCTCCTTACGCTCGGTCAGGATAACCGGAAAGCGATTTTGGTGAATGGCTTTCATCACGTCAGCAACAATGATTTGATTGCGTTCTTCGCTTTGTAATAAAGCATTATAAATTTCATGGATGACAGTGTATTGGTTTGACTCAAACGCTGCGGGCATCCTAAAGTTCGTTTCTCTGACTTTGACCTTGTGGGCAAATGGCCTTGCTGCCGCCTGTTTCTTATCATCTACTTTGTACCGAACCGGTCCGCAATTCATAAAAATAATAGGATGGTGACCATCTTTACGTGTGACTGTTGCCGAAAGACCGGTTACAAATTTGGCCTTGCACTGACGCGCAACGATTTCAAAACTTCTGGCGGAAATATGGTGGCATTCATCCACAACCAGATGACCGTAATTGCCAACAATATCATCGACGATTCCCTTTCGGCCTAAGCTCTGAATTGTCGCAACATCGATAATGCCGGTCGGCTTGCGTTTTCCTCCACCAATCTGGCCTATATCGTTGATGGTGACATTGAGAAAAGCGTTCAGCCGGTCGATCCACTGATAGAGAAGCTCTTTCAAATGAACCAGGATTAAGGTGTTCACAGATCGTTTTGCTATCAAATACACGGCGACCACTGTTTTTCCAAAAGCAGTCGATGCGGACAGAACACCGGTATCATATTCCAAAAGAGCATCAGCAGCAGACTGCTGCTCCGGCCTTAGCTTTCCGCTAAATTCAGCGTTTATTCGATCTCCTTCAAACCTTTCATCTTTAATTTCGGTCTTGATTCCCAGA
The DNA here is from genome assembly GCA_037388985.1 of Desulfobacterales bacterium. Taxonomy (GTDB): domain Bacteria; phylum Desulfobacterota; class Desulfobacteria; order Desulfobacterales; family JAHEIW01; genus JAHEIW01. Next base: position 5,738 of record JARRJQ010000127.1, read on the forward strand.
GAATGGAACAATTGGATCGTGTCTTCGAGACATCCCCTCGGCAGGCCGATGTGTTTCGGAAAATCTTCACAGCAATGAACAATGCGAGGTTTGTCGAATGTCGGGAACCGCATTGCTTGCGCTTTGTAAAACTCGGGATTTTGGAAAGCGGCTAAACGAATCAATTTGTTTTTCAATACCGCCGGCAAGTACTCTTGGCTGACGTAAATTTGATTTGCAAGTACCAATTCGATGCTGTCCGGCAAGGGCCCCACAATCTTGATTTCGGGCCTTTTGCCAGAGGGACTGTACAACCAGGGCGAAATATCATCTTCATCAGAGCTAACAAAACGAACTCCAAGCACCCCGCCCCGATAGGCAGCTTTTTCAATGACAGATTGAACCTCTGTTAAATTCATACGTCGGACCGCAGACAGAAATCGCCATTGGTCAGAGTAAGGATTAAAGTTCTCATCGAGAAAGAGACTGTTTCCCTCTTCTCTCGCCTTAGCCTGCAGTGGAAGGGCAATTAGGTTTCCAAATCCGCCGCGTGGCAGGGTGTCCTGGCTCGGGAAAAATCGATCGTAGGAATTGAATCCCATCTCAGGTCGAGTCTCCATTGCCTGGGTCAACATGAAAGCGCCCAACTGGCGTGCGAGTTTTGCCGGTAGCGGTTCGGAAAAAAAGATCCAGATGTGACCGCCATTACCGGATCTTGATCTTTCGAGTGCAGCCGGCACATTGAACCTTCGGCACGTTTCCAGATAAGCCTTTGAGTTCTCCTTCCATGCCTCCTTATCGAAATCGACCGCAAGAAACCAGCAGGTTTCATCAACAAGCATCGGATATACACCAATCACGAATTCACGCCGGTATCGATCAGTTGGATCAATGCCAATCAGGTGGTGTCTAATGACGTCGTTCGAAAGCGGCATAAAATCCCTGTTTTCACAATCACCGCATTTGATTTTGGGTTTCTGACAAATAGGCCTGACCCACTCATTCCGGCAGACTGGCTGGAAGCCGCTTTTGCCGGTGCGCTTGCTTTCGAAACGCCTCGGATAGACATCTTCCCGTCCACGGAACAAAGACCGAAAAAGAGCTATTTTCTGTTCCTCGTTTGAATCATTTGTTAAGTTTGATTCAAATAGCCGATCAAAAGGAAATTGTTCATCGGCAATTGCTTGCTTCAGGTGGTTAAGCTGCCTGATTCTATTTTGCAATGCAGTTCTTTTTGCATCAAGAGCCGCAAGTTCCCTCTCAGCAATCAGGATCTGCTTGTTGATTGTTACTTGATCCTTCAAATCAGTCCTCAAAATATCTGTAGTTGATACGATTCAGTTTTATTTATATAATTTCATGTAGTTAAAATCAATTATAACTTCGTATGAATCTAATTTGTCATCGAATTTCCGCCGAATGTTCGTTTTTTTGGCTCGTTCATTAATAGTGAACATAAGAATATATTGAACAAGTCAGTCTCATAGTCAGTGAAATGTGTTTTCATACTTCCGGATCAAGCATATATCTTGACATTTGTTCATTATTTTTATATGTTCATTATTACTGAACAATATACTTTTATGAACAAGAGCAAATTAGAATGCAACCACGGGAAAAAACTATTATTGAAAAAGCGCTGGATGTTTTCCGCAAGAGAACCCGGATAGATGCCAAATTCTTATACAAAAAGACTGGTACGAATTTATACGATGACGGCATCGTTCAGCTTGCCCATG
>JARRJQ010000128.1:0-7453 GCA_037388985.1 Desulfobacterales bacterium
CTCGCAGATATCTTTAACAGGTCTTACCCTAAATAAGGGTCCCTTTTTATAGACCATACAGAAGGTGCACTTGTTGTGCGGGCACCCCACCGTGGCCTGAATTAAAAGACTGTCCGCTTCACTCGGTGGCCGGTATATAGGACCTTCATAGCGCAAGAAACAATTTCCTTAATGGTTTTTTACCGCAGCGGTTTAACGTATGTGATAGGCTGACGTGTCACTTGAGTTTTAAGTGTATATATCACAAATTTTGCGCAAACCCAATGTCCATGGCGATTGGCTTCTGGGCTTCTCCATCCCGGGTACATCTCAAATCATTTTGAGTCGATTCCTGTTTTTAAATCTTTACGATCATTTTACAGGATCTTTATTAAAACTTTACAGTCAGGTGCTAGATATAAACCTCTCTGAGCGAATCTGAGTCAGGGGGAACTCAATCCATCGAATCGGGTGGGAGAAAATGAAGCCAATAAAGTTGCCGCAAAAAAATCAAACACAGGACCCGCGGATGTGGGTGAAACTGTATGATACCTATCTTCAGCGCTTCGCGCTTTCAAAGATTCACAATTCCGAAATTGCAAAAGATTTGGTTCAGGAAACTTTTCTGGCCGCATTGACCTCGCTGGAGAATTTCCAAAAACGCTCTTCTGTGAAAACATGGCTCACAAGCATTCTTAAAAATAAAATCGGTGATTACTATCGAGCATGTCGAAGAGAACTCGCTGTTGAAGATATTGATTTTTATATAATACCAATTGAGGAAATGTGTGTAGGCCGCAAGCGGTGGAGTGCTTGGTCCAACCAAACACATTTCAATCCGGCAAATTCCTTTGAGCAAATGGAGTTCTTTGAAGTATTATATCGTTGTCTGGCCAAACTTCCAATTCGGTTGGCCACCATCTTCGTTCTGCACGCATTTGTCGGCTTGAGCACGAATGAGATTTGCCAGGATTTGAACATTTCCAGGACGAATTGCTGGGTAATGTTGCACCGGGCTCGCAAATTTTTGAGACTTTCGCTGGAAGCCAATTGGATCAGCGCTTAAAGCACCTGATTTTTGCAGCGTTCGTTATTGGGCCACCTTAGCCAATCCACCAAAAATGGAAAAAAATAGCATCAACGTTATTATTTGTATAATCCAGCCGATGATGCAAACCCCAACCGCACGCAGCGTACTGGTATAATCCAGAGCCTGTCTGACGGCAATGACCATGGCAATTAACATCCAAATCGAAGCGGCGATAAAAACGATTCCAGCCAGAAAAGGGATGAAACCAAACACGCGAAGTAACCCGGGAGAACTTGAAAAACCGATCGTTCGTAACAGTTCTCCATAGTCGGCCTTAGTCTGGGGTTGAGGCAAAAGTTTGGTACCTACAATATAGGTAATATACGCCCAGATAAACCAGCCGATAAGTGCTGCAATCGTACCGGTAAAAATTCCGGCGACCCCTGCCGATCCAATGCTGCCCACACCGGCAGCCACGCCCGAGAGGACCACAACTCCCATAGCCTGACTCAGGGCAGTCTTGTCCGCCTCGACTTCCTCATAAAGATTAACATCCAGCTTGGCAGCGCGTATCATTCGATTAATAAAATTCGACATGCTAGCCTCCATTTTTGAAAGAATCCCTCATGGCACATTCAAGCACCCACAGATCTTACTTGAAGTGCAGTTGGTTTTCAATTTTGCCAACGATTAAGGTTTCAAATAAAAAAATCTCATCTTTGATCATAAGAAATGGGGTTAATTCATTTCATCGGGCAGCCCTCTTTGATTCGGGCTAACGTTATTAACATTAAGGTCTTATGGACATACCGAAAATTTAGGAGCTAAGGAAGTATTCCCTTTGCGGTAAGGGCATTATACATCATGCATGCCATTTCAGCGCGTGTTGTGGCATCGTTTGGCCGGAAGCGGCCATCTCTCAAATTTGCGGGGTCTTCGCATGTACCAATAATGCCTTCCCTTCGTGCCTGATAAACCCAATTCGCGTACCAGCTTTCCGCCAGGGGAACGTCGTCAAATAAAAATGGCGCTGTTTCTGTTTCAGGCTCTGGGGGGCTGTATCCTTCGCCCTTTAATACAGTAATCCAATAGACAGCTGCTTCGGCACGCGTCAAAGGTCGATCGGGGCAGTGAAGATCGCCGTTATCATCGAAGCAGTCTGTTGGGTTGCCATCGAAGTAAAGCTGAGGAACCCAGCTCAACTGCCAATCCGCTAGTACAAAACCTTTTCGGGTTACGATGGTTTCCGGGTAATAATTTGTGCTGTCGCCTTCTAAGTGCCCGTTAAAGAGCAGCTTTTTTAGATATTCACATGCCCAGTGGTCTGCTGTCACATCTGCAAAACCGCAACCTTCATCCTCATAGGCAATGATCTGTTGTCCAAAACGTAAATTGAGCATCTCATAGACTTGATCGCGACTATAGCATTTCTGCCAGTTGTACACCTGTTCCGTGCCAGTAACCTGATAAATATTGGGCTGGCCCGTATAGATACCAAAGTGCAGGTGCGGATCATTGTTGCCCACGCCGCTTAGACCGATTACATCGCCTTCATTGACGCTTCCGTTGTTTGCCAATATTTTGCTTAGATGAGAATAAAATACGTGTTCAACGGTATAGCCATCAAAAGAAATCGGCTGGTTCAATTTTATTTTTACGATATTACCCACATTTTTATTCTGGCTATTTCCAGCAAAGATAATCTTACCATCACCAACCGCTCGACAGGGAGTGGCAACTGGCGCCGAAAAATCAATTCCATTATCTTCAAAATATCCTGAAGCAATAACCCAGTTACGAACGCTGCCGTAAATCGGCAAGGTATCAAATAATGACCGCCGGGGGCGGTTTTTGGTTGTAACCGTTATTTTATCTGAGCGAAATAACACCTCATCTTTATCGTCAACAGCCTCTACAAAAAAAGTATAGGTCGTGCCCCATGACAATTTGGAAGCGGGAAAAACCAAGAACTCCGGTCCGATTATATAAAAAAGACTTCCAAGCTTGTTCTTATCCGTCTTATCTTGATGGTATATGATGTATTTATTTATTTTGCCATACATATTAGACGGGTTGTTCCAGACCAAGACGGCCGTTAAGCCGGTAACTTTATCTGCTTTCAGTTCCAATCCCGATACTTCTCCGCGTATGGTAACCTCTTTCTGGTGACCGGCATCGGATTGCACTGAAATAGTTCCGGTAAAAGGACCCGGATCTTGCGGCACAGTGAAAAAACAAAGCACACCTTCTTGACCCTGGTTTTGATCACGCGAAAGCGTGAATTCCTGAGGAAAAAATGACTTAATCCAACTGTCGTTTGAAGAAAGCCAGACCGTTAAAAGGCGATCACTTTGATTTGTTACGGTTAATCCGGTGGTGAATCCTTTGCCAGGTGGGAGCTGTCCGATATCGATAACTTCCGGCTGTACGCTTAAATTGAAATCTTCGACAATGCCGGTGATCGTTACATCCTTTTGACCCGAACGCCCGCCGCTGGCCGTCCAGTTCAACGCAATTTTTCTTTTAAATTTACCGATATGCTTTGGAAAGCGAGCCGAGATATTGATGATATCGAAGCTTTCTGGAGCGAGTCTGAAATAAGAAGGCTTTAATGTAATTGTAGAATCGCTTGGCGATACCTTGACATCAATAAATTCGTCTGGCCTGCTGCAGTCGCTGTATGCCACGACAGACGCATGTCTCTCTGATAAAGATGCATGGGTGCCTAAATCTATGCTGGCGCTAAATACATTCAAACCGCATGCTGCGCTTGCTGGCGCCCATTTTAGGGTGGGATCAGGTGGAGGCAGAGGCATTGAAGTGCCACTGCTGCTGACTTCACCGGGGTCTAACTTGACACCACCGCGATTACGATGACGGCTGATAGCCGTTTTAGATTGAGGCGGTTTCTTGGGGGAAGCTGATTTTAGCCGGGGATCAGTTGGGGGCGGAGGCATCGAAGAGCCGCTGACGCCGCCTGCGCCTGGATCTAACATAATTGCACCACCGATGCCTTTACGGCGAATATCCGGTCGGGGAACAGGAACTGCAAGGAGTTGTGCCCCTTCTTCCAGCCGGACGGTAACACCGGCGTTTTCCTGCAATTGCCAGAGGCGTTTAAAGACATCCGTAGAAAACACCCGCCGGCCCAAAACAGGGTCGGTGACATACACCCGGCTATAATCCGGTGAGACCGCAGTCACGGTCATGAAATGCCCTGGGTGATGGGGCTCATTTACCCCTAAAACGATCAGCACCGGTTTGTTTTCTGCCACCTCGGCAAAGAGTTGTGCAAGCGTCCAGTGGTAAAAGGCAAAAGAGCCGCGGTAACCAAAAACCCATGCAGTATAGGCGAGTTCTTCTACTCCTGTGCCGAAGTCATAGATCAGACCTTTTTGTTGCATAAAATCGTAAAGTGCCTCAGTTTCTGGGGCCGGTGATTTATCGAGCCGAGCGAATGCAATCTGCAGCGCCTTAATGCCGCATATGACATCTACATGCGGCTGGAGACGCTCCGGAACAAAATCACGCGTTGAATGGGCAGCGGATGAAAGAGTCAGGATCAGCATAATAGTGAGCTGAAAAAATATCGGCTTTTTATGATTCCATATCATTTTCCTACTTCTCTTTTTTCCTTTCCTCGAAAGCCTTCAGGGAACCCTGTCTTTCCTTCGTAAAAACGCAGGCCAAACAGGCCTCAATCTCGAAATCCATCAGCGCCTCCAGGCTCACCTCGCCCCGTGCCATGTTCAACCCTTTCTTGATCATCGTGATTGAAAAGGAGGAATTCTTGGCAATTTTTCGAGCCATCTCTCGAGCCTCGTCCATCAGCCTTTCCAGAGGGACAGATTTGTTCACCAGCCCGATTCTCTCGGCTTCTTGGCCGTCAATATACTCTGTCGTAAACAGCAATTCCTTGGCCTTCCCCGGGCCGATCAGATCCTGCACAAGCCGCAGAGCACCTCCGGTAACCGACGAGGTGACCCGGGCTTCCGGAGACCCAATCTGCGCTTCATCCGCTGCGATCCGGATGTCACAGGCCAGCGCCAGCTCATAGCCCGACCCCAGAGCGTATCCGTTGATCGCGGCGATGGTCGGTTTCTCAAACCGGATGATTTTCCTCGAGGTTTCCTGGAGTTCTACCAGATAGTCCCGATATTGCTCAACCGTTCTGTTTTTGGATTCCTTAAGGTCCGCTCCCGTAGAAAAGGCCCTGCCCTCGCCGGTGACGATCAAGACTTTCATGTCCGGGTCCTGCTGCACATCTTCCAGGGCCGCTTGAAAATCCAGCCACAGCCGTTTGTTCATGGCGTTCATGACCTGAGGCCTGTTCAGCTTGATCACCGCGATTCCTTCTTCGATTTCCTTTTCATAGATGATGCAATCAAATTCCATTGGTTCTTCCTCCTGTTTTTGATTCCACCGTCCCATTGCTTGCCCCGAGGTTGATCTGCGCGTGTCAAATTTTAAAAATAGGTGCCCCTGTCCATTTGACAAAAAGAAATGACGCGATTTTGCGATACGAGGCCCAATTTCATAGCCGGTTAAGCTTTTAGAGTTCATTTATGGGGGCGCAATCTAATATGGCCTACGGAGTCAATATCACTCGTGAATCCACTATTGAAGCGCCTTTCTCGTGAACAATCACCGGATTCAGATCGATCTCCTGGATCTCGGGGTTATCAGCGGCGATCGCATTCAATTTGGCCAGTATCTCCTTGACCGCACCGATATCTTTGGGCTTTTCTCCCCGGATGCCGGTAAGAAGCTTATACCCCTTGGTCTCTCCGATCATGTCGTCTAGCTCCTGTTCGGTCATCGGAACTGCCCTGAAAGAGACATCTTTCAAAATCTCGACAAATATCCCCCCCAGACCAAACATGATTACCGGCCCAAACTGCTTGTCTCGGATCATACCGACGATGCACTCCTGTCCGCCGGCAACCATGGGAGACAGTATGGTTCCCAAAACTCGCTCCTTAGCTGTCACAGATAAGGCGCTTTCAATGATTTCTCCAAAGGCGCGCTCCACCGCTTTCTCATCATTGAGGTAGAGCTTTACACCGCCTGCATCTGACTTGTGAACGATGTCGGGAGATACCACCTTCATGGCCAGAGGAAAACCCAACCCCGCGCTTGCCCCGACAGCTTCGCCGGGACTACGAACAAATTCGGCCGGAGGCAATGAAATTCCATAAGCCCGCAGAAGTTCTCTCGATTCGGTCTCCAGCAGACTGGTTCTCTTCTCATCCCGGGCTCGTTTAAAAATGGCCCTGACCTCAGGCCGTTCTTGCGGCTCTGTTTCAAGCAGTCGCATTGCGCTGAATCTTTTACGGTTTGACCCAAAGTTCATCAGCGCACTCAGGCAGCGAGCCGTCCTTTCGGAGGACGCGAAGACCGGAACGCCGCCAGCCCTTAGAATGTCGAGTGCTTTGATGGACTCGGCGGCAAAGCTGGTGTGGACAAAGACAGGTTTTTTCTTTTCCTTCACCATGGACACCAGATCTCTGGAGGTTTGTTCTTCCAGTTCGGCCACGTGGGGTGCGATAATGTCCTTGAATCCGCCGAAAAAGCCGGTAATGTAAATCCCGTCCACCTTTTTGTCTTCCATGCACATTCGCACGCACTCGGTGATCATGTGCGGATTCTCTTCCGCCGTACCGCCGTAGTCGATGGGGTTCGATGCAGGCATCCCTTCTAGAAGAAAAGGCTTTATCCTCTCCTGGGTCTCCCTGGAAAGCACGGGAACCTCCATTCCATGGATCTCTGCATTGTCTGCCGCAATGGAGTTGTCCCCGCCTCCTTCGGAAAGAATGGCCACGCAATTGCCTCTTGGAATCGGGCATGTGCTCAAGGCGTAGGCCATGTCGAACAATTCATCCACGTTGCTCACTCGCACAATCCCTGCCTGTCTGAAAACGGCATCCACGATGAGTGCATCCCCTGCAAGGGATCCCGTGTGGGAAGCGGCCGCTCTGGCTCCAGCTTTGGATTGTCCCACCTTGAGGGCGATGACCGGCTTGTCCTTTGCCGTTTCGCGGGCCACTTGGACGAGACGGTTTCCGTCCTTGATTCCCTCCAGGTAGATCATGATGGCCTTGGTATGCGGATCGTCTTTGAGGTATTCGATGTATTCAGGGAAGCTGACCCCGATTGCGTTGCCCATGCTGATGATCTTGCTGAATCCTATCCCTCTCACGCTGGCATAATGGGTGAGCGAATCGATGACATTGCCGCTCTGGGCAAGGATCGAAATCGATCCCTCCTTCAAGGGGGGTACACCGAGCAGATTCATCTGCGCAGAAGAGCTGAACATGCCGCTGCAATTGGGGCCGATCACATAAGCGCCGGTCTTGGCTGCCTCTTGAAGAATCTGGTCCTCGATCTTTTTACCCTCCGCTCCGCTCTCGCCGAGCCCGGCCGTGATAATAACAATGCCTTTGG
>JARRJQ010000129.1:0-12765 GCA_037388985.1 Desulfobacterales bacterium
CGGCTGGTTCTCAGAGGTGTTGACGGCATCGTTTTTGTTGCCGATGCCATGGCGGTCCGCCGTGAAAAAAATATTCTATCTCTAAAAAATTTGCAGGAAAACCTTTCCAATTATAAAAAAAGTATTTTTAAGATCCCATGTGTATTGCAGTATAACAAAATTGATTTAAAGGAACAGGGAATCCCATTGCTTTCCACGGATGTCCTGGAAAAAGATCTCAACAGCCAGCTAAAGCGACCATCTTTTGAAGCCAGTGCCTTGAAGGGCTTAAATGTTGTGATGACCTTGAAAAAAATTATATCAATGACTGTTGCATCCATTAAAAGGGATTTGAAATAGGAGGGGATAAATTGGCCAATAGAAATAAGGACGAAAAATTAGACTCTGAAATTGCAAAACGTCTTGATGACCTTTTTGGAGAAGGAGATTCCTCGTCCGATGAAGGCAGTGATCCAACAGCTGATGAAGCAGATGAAGCTGAAAATAAATCTCAGACTCAAAATCGGACAGCGGCTGCTGAGGAAGTTTTCGAGTTAGAGGATTTGGTTGTCAACGAAAAGCCTAAAGAGCCCGCGGCGGCCGAGCATCCCCTGGCCGTATTGAAAAGCATGGTTCTTTCAATTGACTGGGAAATTACCGACGAAGTATTAAGCGATTTTCTTTCTCAAATAGCGAATCTAAAGAAGGCTTATAAAAATGAGAAAATCATATTGATGTTTTTACAGCTCTTAGGCTCCCTGGGAGAATATATAAAAACCAACCGCGGCAAAGCTCACCCCAAGACCTTTAAAGTTCTGAACTCGGTTTTTTCACGCCTGGAAGACATTGTTTCAACCGAAGGCCTGACGGAGTCTGAAAAGATAAAGATTCTTCGAATCGAAATGGATAAGTACAAGCAATTGCGCAGCCAGGTTTCGAAGAAAAAAGCTGCCGAAGTTCACAAAGGCAAGGCCAAACCCCTTCACGAAGATAAACCTGATGAAAGCGCGCTTAAAAAGAAACCGATGGATATAGGTCCTGATCGAGCTTTTACGATAGCTGCTGGGAAAAAACGGATTCCCGATTCGGCCGCAGCTAAACGAGCCACGACGCTGGTTGAGGCGATTGAAGAGCTCAAGCAGTATATTCATTCTGAGCTAAGCGCTTTGAGACAGGAAATAAAACGAATCCAAAAATCAAAATAACCATTCGTTCTAAAAACCCGTTGCTCTTGATAAATAGAAATTCGTGTGCCGTCCCAGAAATAATTTACAAAATTTAAGCCGGCCATGTCATTTTCTCAAAGGCGATCTGAATTTTAAGTTGCCTGTGACCCGATATTTGGAATTCGACCCCGAATATGAGTTGATTCCAATATTTGGGTGCCAATCATCCCAAATATCGGGTCACCGCGCAATTTATGGGTAACTCATCGGCATATCGCGTTTTGAGCACTATTAGATAATAAATAGATGCGAAATCCCGCTTTGCGGGGTGAGAAAATAACATGCCCGTCTGGCAACTTATTCGATCCGGGCGATATAGTAAATTATTTCTGGGACACGATACTAGAAGTGGCTTCAAAAGACGTGTTGGAATTCATCGTCAGCCAGCCCTTGCAGCCGTTGATCTGAACCTTTAGCCCAAAGCGGTACTGATGAGGTCCAATTATGGATTTTGCGTCAAGCGAAATGTCCTCAACGGTTTTCAAACGCATCGTTCGTGATGACATTGGCAAATTTCCGCTGGATCGTCAGATGCTTGTTGTTTTCATGGAGTTAGATGGCAAAGTGCCGCTAGGCATGGTGGCTCAAAGGACCGGCCTGAATATGAGTACCATGCGGGAAATCATTGCCAAGCTGATGCAAAATGGACTGGTCGAAAAAATAGATAAAGAGATTGTTGCATTGGACAAAGACTTTATCGAGTACCTGGTCGCCCATCTGGCGCTGGCAGTCGGACCGGTTGCTCGGGTGCTGATTGAAGATGAAATTCATAATCTTGGCCATGAAATAGCCAAGTTCCCGGCGCACCGGGTGGCTGAACTCGTTGACAACTTGGCCCGTGAGATCAGGCGCAAGGAAAAAAAGGATATTTTTCTCAAAATGATGGCCATTAAAATCAAGGAAAAAAGATATGTAATGGCCTGAGGCTATGTTGCGCGGCTGCAGGCAAATCATATCGCAAAGGACTGAGCGCAAAGCGCAGAGCCTTAAATTATGTTTCATCCATAAAAGCGCTTTGCTTCATGCGCTATTTCCTGCGGGGATCCACACATGAGGTGGACTCATCAAAACAAAGCGAAAAATGGCCATTTAGATATGGAAATCAGATAAAATTGGGTTGTCCATAGAGGAGCTCTGCTATGATCGTCATCTGTGAGGAGTGTGGAAAAAAATACCGAATTGATCCGACCAAAATCAAGGGCACCGCTGCCCGCTTTAAGTGTCGGGTGTGCAGCCACATGATCATGGTTGCGAAACCACCGTCTGATCCGCCGGCAGTAGCGGCAGCGGATTTGGGCGTTACGGAAACAGTAACTGAACCCGTTGAGAAAAAGACACCCGCGATTGGATCCGATATTGAGGTTGACCGCGTCGTATCCGAAAGGGCAAAGGTGAAACCGGCTCGCAAAGCGGGAGGATTTAATTTGCGTGTCAAAATGCTTTTGCTTTTTCTTGTTGTCCCGCTGCTACTCATGCTTGGGGCAAGCTTGTTATATTTATGGCAACTTGAGCAGATGTCGCAGCTTCTCACTAAAGAAAGCACGAAAATCGTCAATCAAATGGCGGAAGATAAAATCGCGGATTTGTCAACTGCAGTTGCCATTCAATGCCGGCTGTATCTCCTGGCTCACCCCGAACTTAAGAAAACGGATTTCATGAATGATATGGGCTTTAAGACCCTGGCTGTGCAGAAGGTGGGTTTAACCGGGTATACAGCGCTTTATGAAATGCCGGGGCCTGATGGCGTCTGGCGCACCTGGGCGCATGTGAATCCCAAAATAGTCGGTATTGACATGTCAACACTCAAAGCGTCTTTGGGACGCAATTTTCCGGGTTTTTGGACGATATTCAGCGGGGTAAAGGGAGGCAAACGATCCCAGGGCTATTATACCTGGCAAGACAAGGACGGAAAGTTTCGCGATAAATTTATGGTCTGCACTCCGGTAGCCGGAACCCCCTTTGTGATTGCAGCCACGACCTATATGGATGAATTCACCGGACCGATCAAACTACTGGAAACCCAGGCCGGATTGTTGACTGAAAAAGCGCGGCTGATCAGCTGGGCTGTCCTTGGCGGAACGCTTTTGCTCATCGGCATCATCGTTTCTATTTACGCCCATCGACTGACCAGCAAAATAAAATCCTTAACAGATGTGGCTGAACGAATCAGCATTGGCGATCTTGGAATCGAAGTCGAAACCAAATCCGGAGATGAAATTGGAGAACTGGCTGAAGCCATTTCACGCATGCAAGAAAGCATTCGCCTGTCAATCGAACGATTGAGGCGCCGCCGGTAAAAACACCTTTGCATTCCTCGACGCAATCTGCCCTATCGGGGTTGGAGCGTGGCACAATTCGCGGTGGCCTAAAAATCGCTAACGAATTTTTCGATGAGGATTAAAAATGGTTGTTATCCCAAAACAGCAGCCAGTGCTTGAAAACTTGAATGTCTACTATTTGAAAGTGAGAAAATTGCTGGAGCATTTCCAAGGGGAAATTGGCAGCGGAGGCGTTTATTTTAAATCTCATGCAGCTGAAGGTGTCATATTTTTTGATCAAAATGAGCTAGTCAACGGCTTTTTCCAGGATAGAGATATTAAAATTTCGGGTTCTGAAGCCATTGAACGGTTGCTGAAGGCCGGGGATAATTATAATTTTACGGTAAACATTTATGAAATCGATGCGGAGGAAGTTTACTACTGGGCGGGTATTCCAACCGCGGAAAAAATTTACCGAGGTCTCAGCACTGAATTCACGGATCTTGAGGGTCTGATAAAAAAGATGAGTTCCGAGAAGCTTACCGGCTATATAGATGTCTCTATCGGCGAAGGCAAGGAAATGGGCCTCATTTTTTTGATTAATGGGAAAATTATGGGTTACGGATTGCACTCAAAAGCCTGGAAAACAACAATATACCGGATACGGGGCAACCGAAGCACCCGCAAAGGGTGGTCGAGATGCTTGAAGAACTGCTGACGCTGTTTGAGAAAGTTGTGGATTCAAAAAAGAAAAAACGAATGGACTTTCAAAAACTGCTGAAACAAAAATTAGTGCAACACGCGGACCGTTATGCATTTCTGGACCCCTTTGCCGGTGAATTCGAATATATCGATCAGCGGATCATTTTTTCAGGGAAAGCCAGCGAGGCGCATCTGGTGGATGGCGTTTTTACGATCGTAAAGGAAATGGCTCTGGAACTGGGTCTGCTGTCGACTTTAATTGAAAATTTGGATTCATGGTCGCTTAAATATGCCGAAGATCTGGCTAGGTTTGACATCAGGTTTTAGTCATCTGAAGTGGATTTAAGTTCGATTCGTCATCGGTGTAATCTTTAGCAACAAGCGGTTGAAAGTTGGGGCTTATGGCAGGTTCAGATTTGATAGACGCGGGTGATTACTCAGCCCGAAGGTATGCGGAATTTATTGACAGCCTTCCTGCCGCCCTTTTTCGATCAACACTTGAAGGCAAAATTATTTACTGCAACCATGCCTATGCAGATTTGTTTGGTTTTGACTCAGCTTTAGATCTGATCGATTATCCGGTCATTGAGCTTTATCAAAATAAAACGGATCGGGGAGCGATCATCCATACGATAATGCAATCCGGGCGCGTCATTGACCTTCCGGTTGCGATGAAGAGGAAAAATGGAGCTCCGATTTGGTGTGCACTAACTGCTAAAGCGGTTTTAGATGACGATGGAATTATCATTCATCTGGATGGAATCTTAAAGGAGATAACAGCCGAAATTGATATCAGTCGAAACGGCACTGAGGTCGGCGAATCGGCTCAAAATTTGGACCAGATTGTCATCCTTTTAGATCTTCGTGGAGAGCTGATTAACGTCAATCCAGTCGGAGAAAATCTGCTGGGCGCTCCTAAAGAGCAGTTATTGGGCAAATCGTTATCTGAATTTTTAGTTCCCGGTGATCGCGATCTCTTTCTTATTTTTCTCGCCGATACGTTTAAAATTGGACGAAATGATGTGATTTTATCCATCCTGGATGCCTGTTCAAATACACATTACCTTAAATGTCAGGCACTTCTGGTCAAAAATGACGGTCGCGTCCAGCATATTAAGTGTATCGCAAGAGATGTGACCCGCATGATGATCAAACAAAAAGAGCGCGCGGCAAATGAGAAGTTTCAGGGCGTCCTGGAAATGGCCGGAGGGGTTGCTCACCGTCTGAACCAGCCGCTGACCATTATCAATAATTTGATTAATGAGATTCTATTGGAATTACAGCAGGATAACCAAGTTTATGCAAAGATCGTCAACGTTCATAATCAGATCAAGAAAATGAACGATATTACCGATAAACTAAGTAGGATAAAAAAATATGAGGCAATGGATTATGTGGCCGGAATTAAAATCGTTGATCTTGAGAAAGCCTCCTGGTCTCGCGACAAAGAGGAAGACTGATGATAAAAAATGTTCTGCTGGTAGATGATGACATCGAAATGATTCACGCGCTCAAAGCCGGGTTTAAGAAGTATCAGGAGTCTTTTGAGGTTCTTCTGGCTGAAGACGGCCTGATGGCCTTGGAGATTCTTAAGCAGAATATTATTTCCCTGGTTGTAACTGATTTAAAAATGCCCAATATGGATGGGTTTGAGTTGCTGGCCCATATTATGGAGCATTACCCGGACATTCCCGTGATCATTATTACGGGTTATAGCACGCCGGAAATGGAAAATCTGGCGCGAAAAGGTGGAGCGGTCGGATATATTGCCAAACCATTTCTAATTGAGAATCTTGCACGTCAGATTTTGACAACACTGAGAAAGGAATCGGAAGGCGGTGCGCTGCATAATGTTTCATCCGGGATGTTTTTGCAATTAATCGAAATGGAGCAGAAAACCTGCACGATTCGCCTGGAGGAAAAAACAAAAGGCAAAAAAGGCATCCTGTTTTTCAATGAAGGCCAATTGTTTGATGCGCGAGTGAACAATATGCAAGGTGAGGAAGCCGCACATGAAATTTTCTCATGGGACGCAGTAAATCTCTCGATCCAAGATGGCTGTGCATTAAAAGAAAATAAGATTAATAGCGATTTGCAGCCTCTTATCCTCGAGGCCCTGCGGCGCAAAGACGAAGATGAGCCAGAGGACATTCCGGAAAGCGTTATGGAACAGATCGAGCCGTTGGATGAGGCGCCTGCTGACCAGATAAAGAGGCTTAAGCAGAAAATTCAAGAACGGATCGGTCAACAATGCGGCCTGGAGGACTTGTACCAGGATGATTTTTGGGACAGCCGGATGGCGCAACTGTCAAGAGCCGGTGAATTTTTTCATTTTGGTCAGATTATTCTTGCTTACATCGACAGCGGTGATCGGTGCGATTACATCCTAATTCCAGGTCAAAAAACCACCGTCATTACGGTTGACCCAAAATGCCCGAGAGACAAACTGATTCGGGCAATCAGCGAGTAAAATAGTTAAGACCAAAATAAAACCATCTGCCTGAATGATGAATATGCACGATTTGTTTGATGATATACTCAACACGAAGGGTGTAAAAGGCCTTTTGCTATTTTCTTTTTCAGGGAACATTCTTTTTAAGGAATTTAAATCACCTATTGAGGAAAGACCCGAAAACATGGATTGGCGTTTTTTTATTGAATCCGTTGAAGGTATGCGCGAGGCTGACCTGTTGTTTGAAAAAGGCAGAATCTATATCAGGCGATCCGAGATCGGTTATCTGGTTGTATTGATGGCGCTTTTTGTGCCAATTGCAATGGTTCGCTTGAACTGCGACATTGTGCTGCCGTCGTTAAAGCAAGAAAAGTCCGGCAAAAAACTCGGGCGGCTTTTAAAAATGGGAAAACAAAAATAACGACCATGATGGAAGTTTCTGAGCGGGTTCTTCCATTGCGGTGTTTCAGATGAAAGGCACAACCAAAGAAATGAAGATCGATATCGAATCCAGAATAAACGAAGCCGAAGTTTGTCGCTCCATGGGATTATTCTCAGATTCTCTCAGTATTTACGAAAAGATTCTGGGCAGCGTTTCACCTCAGGATACGCAAACGTTCGATAAAATTCAGAAGCGCATCCGCTTGCTGAAACATGAAATTGACAGCCAAGAGGATGCCGGCCCCAGAGGTGTTTCCGCCAAAGAAATAACCATGCTGCGTGAAAAGCTATCCAATCAAGGCGATGTCCCGGCCATTCTGGATAGCGCTACGGCTTTTAAGGAGATGGGATTACATGGGGAGGCCATTGCCGAGTATGCCAAATTATTCAAAGAGGACTATCCGGCCAACAAGGTGGTTTTTGAAATCACCGAAAGTCTGTTGAAATTACATTCCCCATCCAAGGCGTCCGAAGAATTAAACAACCTGATCGAGGCGCAGAAGCTTGGCAAAAAAGAAGTTGGCCATGCGCTGTTCCTCTTCGGTCAGGAGATGGAGAAGCGCGATAACCGCGAAGTGGCCCTTGATAACTATAAAGCAGCCCATAAATTAAGCCCTGCAGATACTGAAATTAAAAAACGAATGGATTCGCTTGCGGCCACCTTTACGACCGGTTCGAAATACGATTATTTGTTGCGCAAAAAAATGGTGACTACCAACCAATTGCAGCAGGCATTTGCCCTCGCCAAAAAGTTGAACAAAAGTGTCGAGTTTGTACTGATTGAAAATAATAAAATCAGCAAACAGGAGATCGGCAAATCATTTTCCCTTTTTTATGACACGAAGTTTCGCGAGTATGACGCTTCTTTTACGGTGCCGGTTGAACTGCTGACCAATCTTAAAAAAGCGTTTTTATTAAACGAATACTGGGTTCCGAT
Organism: Desulfobacterales bacterium; assembly: GCA_037388985.1. Classification (GTDB taxonomy): domain Bacteria; phylum Desulfobacterota; class Desulfobacteria; order Desulfobacterales; family JAHEIW01; genus JAHEIW01. The sequence continues at coordinate 7,996 of JARRJQ010000129.1, forward strand.
GAGCTGGGATAAGGACGGCGTAGAGATTTTGGTCGATGATCCGCGAGACCTAAATAAAACCGACAATATCAAAGCTCTGATGAAAACCAGCCGAATTAATTTCACCGTGGCTATCCGTGAGGATATCGAGCAGTATATTCGGCATTTTTTTGATGGGGACCAGCCGGCCTCGGATAAAAAAGCCGTTACAGAAGCCGTTGATGATTTTAATTTGATTCCCGATGTCGCTTTTGAAGAAGAGGAAGAAGAAGAACCGGAAGAAGAAGGTTTCGATGAAGCTTCGGGCAAAATCGTTAAGCTGGTGGACCAGGTCATTATTGCGGCCTACCGTAAAAATGCCTCCGATATTCACATTGAGCCCTCGTCGATTACAAAATCGACACAGATTCGTTTTCGGCTGGATGGTGTCTGCCATGAGTACATGAAGGTTCCCAATTCCATGGTGCGTGGCATTGTTTCCCGGGTCAAGATCATGTCCAACCTGGATATTGCCGAACGTCGACTGCCCCAGGACGGTAAGATTAAATTCAGGCGCAAAGGGGTTCCGACATTTGAGCTCCGCGTAGCCACTTTGCCGACCCAAGGCGGTTACGAGGATGTCGTTTTGCGACTCCTGGCTTCAGCCGGCGCCATGCAGATGGATGAAATGGGCATGACGCCGCGCAACACCCAGGTAATGAAACGCATTGTCGCCAAACCCTATGGTCTGGTTCTGGCGGTGGGCCCAACGGGTTCTGGGAAAACCACCTCCCTGCATGCTATTCTCGGTTACATCCACAAGCCGGGCGTTAAAATTTGGACGGCCGAGGATCCGATTGAAATCACCCAGTCAGGTTTGCGACAGGTGGAAGTCAAACCCAAAATTGGTTTGGATTTCGCTCGCGTCATGCGCGCCTTTCTGCGAGCTGATCCGGATGTCATTATGATTGGTGAAATGCGGGATGAGGAAACCGCCTCCATCGGTATCGAGGCTTCATTGACCGGTCATCTGGTGTTTTCCACGCTGCACACCAACAGCGCACCGGAAACCATTACCCGCCTGCTGGACATGGGCCTGAATCCGCTTAATTTTTCCGATGCCTTTCTAGGCGTACTGGCTCAGCGGCTTACGCGGCGACTATGCAAAGACTGCATGGAAGAATATCCATTGACCAAAGACGAATTTGAGATGATTTATGTCGATTACGGCGAAAAATATTGGGAGCAAACGGGCATCGAATACAACCCGGACATGACGCTTTTCAAGCCTGTCGGGTGCGAGGCCTGTTCCAAAACCGGCTATCGCGGACGGATGGGGATTCACGAACTGATGGAAGGCACTCCCAGAATTAAGTTGATGATCAAAAAACAGGCTAATACGGAAATGATTTTTGCCCAGGCCATGAAAGAGGGAATGGAAACTTTGCGTCAGGATGGCATCCAGAAGGTATTTAAGGGCCTAACGGATTTGACCGAAGTGCGAAGAGTCTGTATTAATTAAGCTGAGGCTCAAGGCTCAGGGTTCAAGGTTTAAGGTCTTGCAATATTAATGGAAATTGGTTCCAGAGAATGGCAGAACCTCATTATTGACGGTGCTCAAACGCTGGGTATTGAAATCGATGAGAGTGCCACTGCTCAATTTTCGGTCCATGCTTTCGAGCTAATTGAGTGGAACCGGAAAATTAATCTCACCTCAATAACTCAACCCCGTGACATTGCTGTTAAACATTTTATCGATTCGCTGGCGCCCGCCCAATTCATTCCCGCAAATGCCAGGCTGCTCGATATCGGTTCGGGAAGCGGTTTTCCAGGAATACCTCTCAAAATTTTAAAACCGTCTGTGTTGGCTTTGCTGATTGACGGCGTTCGAAAAAGAGTCAATTTCCTAAAACACCTGGTACGAACGCTTAAACTTGAACGTATCGAGGCTTACCAGGTTCGTGCGCAAAACCTAATTGAACATGCCGCATTTTCAAAGTCATTTGACATCATTATCAGCCGCGCGTTGTCTTCATTAGATCTGTTTTTTAAAATGGCAGTGCCTTTACTGACAGCCCAGGGAACCATTATCGCGATGAAAGGGAAGCTAGATCAGATCGAGCTGGATCAGCTGCGATCTGATGCTCCCAAAGATCGCTATCATATTGAAGTCAAAAGTTACAAACTCCCCTCAATTTGTGCACAGCGGTCGATAGTCATCATCAGGCCCAAAGGCTAACGGCATAGAAATAGCTGCTGCCATCCCAGCAATGGGTGCATAGCTTCTCTTTTGGTTCCGAGATGTGAATGATAGTCGGTGCCGTAAAAAAGATCATTCAGGCAGTTATCTTTTGATACACAGCCAAAAAGTCCCCCCTTTGCAAAAGTCTCCTTTCTGATTGCATCAGTCTTTCAAGTGAATGATATTTACGTCAAGGCGATCCCACTTGATTTGAATCAAGGCGGCTGAAGCAGGCTGGCCGAATTTTGGATATGACGCACTTCCCGGATTTATAAAAGTAATCCCGTTCTTTTCATATATTTCCGGACGGTGCGTATGACCGCTAATGACGGCTTTAAATCCGGCTTTGGCCGGGTCCGCATCCAACCGGTTTACAATGTGAAGCACAACCAAAACGATTGGCCCGATTTCAATGATTTCTGCTTCCGGTAGTTGGCCGGCCCATTTGCCAAAATCCATATTCCCCCTGACGGCCACAACGGGGGCGATTTTTGACAGTTTGTCGAAAACCTTTTTGTCACCGATATCGCCGGCATGAATGATGAGGTCGATATTTTTAAAGGCATTCGGTATCCCGGAGGGTATGTGCCCATGGGTGTCGGAAATCACCCCGATGAGATAACTATTTTGCGGCTTCAATTTTAATGGCATAATATTTAAACCGCGTCCTATGCGAGTCTGGTGCCGTTCGGAACTCTGCGCTGCGGTTCCGCTATAACAACTTCACCATTCTCAAGAATAAAGCCGGTTAACAGAAACTGCGACATAAACTTGGCGATTTGTTTCGGAGGGAAATTAATGACGCCGATGATCTGACGCCCGAGTAAGTCTGCTTTGGAATAAAGCTTGGTGACCTGGGCGCTGGACTTCAGAATGCCAAAATCCCCAAAATTCACCCAGATTTTGTACGCCGGCACTTTCGCATCGGGGAAATCTTCCACCCGCGTAATGGTGCCTGCGCGCAACTCAACCTTTTTAAAATCTTTCCAGGATATCGGTTTCATGCGCAAAAAACCTTTTCGAGCATAAGGGCCCCTCTGCGCAAAATAACGATAGAAAAGACATTGAGCTCGCAAATCGGGACGTCCGGCTGAAGGAAATTGATTCTTACGGGATCACCAAATCCGATGTCAAGCGTCTTGTTCGTTGCGTGCTGCTGGTTATTCAATAAGTGATGTCAGAAACTTAAAATCTAATGATTTTCAGAGAGCTTAACCGCGCGCCGCTGTCGTTTGGTTTCACCTCGCTTTTTTCGTTTTTCTCTGGCAGCCGCAGGTGTTTTGGTTTTGCGCCGAGTTTTTGGCCTGACGGATGCCTGGCAGATTAGGTCAGAAAGGCGTTTCATGGCATCTTTGCGGTTTTTGTCTTGGCTTCTGAAGCGGCGGGCTTTAATAACCAGAATTCCATCTTCAGTCATCTTATTGCCTGCGATTTTAATCAGACGATGACGTATTTCGTCCGACAGGGCATCGGAGTGAGCCACATCGAATCGCAACTGCACTGCGGTGCAAACTTTGTTAACATGTTGACCTCCAGGTCCGGAAGCAAGGATAAAATCCAGCTGAATGTCATTTTCATCAATGGATAATGTCTCTGAAATCTCGATCAGCAATGATTTAGAACCTATTTTTGAGTTAACTTATTCTAATAACAGACGCTACGCTTATAATAACGCAGCTCCTGTCATAAAACAATGATTCAAGTTTCACGTGAAAACACATTTTATAGTGTTACCCATTTGGTTTCAGCACAATCGCTTGATTTTTTCACCTAAATTTATCATATTATTTTTGCGTCGGCTGCAATATTTTTAGCGGTGGACATATGGTGAAAGATGTATATATTGAATTCGATTCTCAAGCGAATGAATTCATTCTGAAGATAAATTCAGCTAATGATGCATTATTCTGTTGAAATTGTTTTTGTGCACAGGTTAACCTTCATAGAAAATATAAAAGACAAAACAGGAGATCGTTATGGAACTTGAAGGCAAAAAAGTGGCGATTCCGGTAGAATCTTTGTTCAACACCTTTGAATTCTGGTATCCTTATTACCGTCTTAAAGAAGAGGGTGCGCGGGTGATTGTTGTGGGGTCGGGCAGTGCGTCAACCTATACGGGCAAGCCGGGAACCGAAGTTAAGGTAGATGTCAGCATCGATCAGGTATCAGCGAATGATTTCGACGGCATCGTAATTCCAGGCGGATACGCTCCGGATATAATGCGCAGATATCCGAAAATGGTGCAATTGGTGAAAGATTTATATGAAGCGGACAAGTTGGTTGCCGCTATCTGTCATGCGGGCTGGATGCTTGCTTCAGCAGAGATCTTGGAGGGCAAAACAGTAACCTCCTTTTTTGCAATCAAGGACGATCTTGTGCATGCCGGCGCGCACTGGGTTGATCAGGAGGTTGTTGTGGACGGGAATTTGGTTACCAGTCGAATGCCGGATGATCTTCCGGCGTTTATGAGGGCGGTAATCGATGGTTTGAAATAGGGGATCCAATTTTTGCTTTAACAGGGAGGAGATCGTTATGAAGATTTTGGTCGGCTATGATGGAACGAATTCAGC
>JARRJQ010000130.1:0-8474 GCA_037388985.1 Desulfobacterales bacterium
ACGCCTCTTTGACCGCGTCAATCACCGGAAGAAAGCTGATGTTGCGGCCATAATGGATGCAGATTCCAGTAAGAAATGTAGCCCCATTGCCAAGAGATTCCCGAAACTCATATACCAGGCGACTTTTTCCGACACCGGCTTCACCCACCACATCTACTATTTGGGCTTCACCGCTTTTAGATTTTTTAAAAGCTGCCTGCAGGGCTTGCATTTCGGGACCGCGCCCAACGAATTCGGTTACCCCGCGCATTAAGGCAGCCTCAAAACGGGTACGTACACCGGGTCGCTCCGCGATCACACAGTAGACCGGCTGCGGCTGAGATTTGCCTTTTAGCTGGATTTCCCCAACAGGCTTATCTAGAAAGTAATCCCGTATGATATTTCGTGTTTCTTGACTGATCCACACTTCCCGGGGATTTGCATTCTGTTGGATTCGGGCAGCAAGATTCGTCGTATCTCCTACAGCAGTATAGTCCATCCTAAGATCATCGCCGATAGAGCCCACGATTACCGGGCCCGAGTTAAGGCCGATTCGCATACTAAAGTCGACTCCGGTCTGCTGTTTTATTTTTTCACCATACCCGCCTATCGCTTTTTGAATGGATAATGCTGCAGTGCAGGCTCTCTGGGCATGGTCCTCATGGGCAAGCGGTGCACCAAAAAGAGCCATGATGCCATCACCGGTAAACTGGTTGATGGTGCCTTCATACCGGTGAATCTCATCCATCAGGATCTTAAAACACCCGTCCATCATCTGATGAACTTCTTCCGGGTCGATTTTCTCTGAAATAGAAGTATAATTGGCCACATCAGCAAAAAGAACGGTGACCAACTTCCGCTCTCCTTCAATGGAGCTGCGGGTGGTAAGGATCTTGTCCGCTAAAAACCTGGGAGTGTAGGACCTGGGTTCAGAGTAGTGAACTGGAGGGGCTATTTTAGGTTTACTTAAATCGTGTCCGCATTCATCGCAAAATTTGCTGTCGGGGGTGATAAGCGCATTGCACTTTGGGCAGACAAGCTCTAACTTCGCTCCGCATTCTTTACAAAACTTGGCCCCCTCACGATTCTCAAACTGGCACTTCGGGCATTGCATTATTATGCCCCCTTTTTGCGTTTGAACAGTTTGAATTAGAGTGAAGGAAATCCGGATGGTTGCGAAAGAAATACCTTACTTATGTTTTGATGTCAATTTATAAGCAAGGTTAAGTTTAGCTGCAACTGATTTTAAGCGTTTGTCTGCTGTCCATAAAGGTATTCCAGTCAATTTTGCAGATGCTAAAAGATGGACATCGACGAAACCGATTTAATTATGATATCAGCGACTTTGCCGGCTTTTAGAATATCTCAAAATATCTTTAATCAAAATTTTTGTTGACAGATATGCATAATTTATGCATATTCCTTAATGCCTGTAAGCCGTGATGCTTTTTCCAAAATCTGTCATCGATGTTTAATGGTGTTCTCATATGCATTAATATGCATAAATTATGCATATCTGTCAACAAAAATTTTGATTAAAGATATTTTGAGATATTCTAAAAGCCGGCAAAGTCGCTGATATCATAATTAAATCGGTTTTGGAATCCTTGGACTTTCTCTGAGAGTCACGCCGGTGGGTTGAACCTGGCTTTGATTTCAAACGGTGTATAAATAAAGCGTGTGATGTGGTCCGTAAAACAGGGTTTTATTTAGAGCTTAATTAATAGGCTCTGCAAAGCTGGATGTTTTACGATAAGAGTGGGCTGAAATTTTTTTATACTTAAACTAAATTGGTTCCAAAATGGTTGGATTTTAGTTTAGGGCAAGGCGCTGATTGAAAGAAATGTAAACTGTTTTGCACACCGTTAGATCTTGTTTGAGGGTTAGGCATAATTCGGTTCAAAAACGGAGCGTACACGTAAGTACGCGAGTATTTTGAACCGGATTATAACACAACCCTCGGGCAAGAGATGGCGGTGTGCAAAACAGTTTTAGTCGATTTGCCCTCGGCCATGAAAAACCCTCGAAGCCAGGTACCCATGCCAGATGATGTCTGGCCGGCTCAGATTCCGGCATTGCTCTTTGTCCGGCGGGCGATAAACGATGCGGAATTGCTCGGATGGGTCCAGAGTGCCGATCTGTTTGACGATGCTGTTGTCTTCAACCAGCCAGCGCTCCTGTAAAAAATCGAACTCAAAGCGTTTTTGCTGCTCCGGGGCCAGCGTCACGACATCAAAGTCGATGGGGATAACTCCTTTACAGGGATCATGGGCCAGCATCCAGCTTTTCTTGGCCCAGGGCACCGGTTCCAGTGCAAAAGAGCAATAATTCGGCAGATCCACAATCGCCAGCGGTTTGTCCGAGGCATTGAACAATGTCAGACGAAAAGTGGCGCTGGGTGGCGTCTCGGCACTTTCGGAACCTGTGGGAGGCGGCCTCCTTAGCCATTGCAAGCCGATTCCCAGCGGACTCCAGCGATAGCCTTTAATAACAGCTTTGCCGTTTGGGCCGACCGCAATTTCCATTTCCAGCGGAACCTGTATATCGGTTCTGCTGCCCAGACGCTTTTCCATTTCACGGCCCTTGCCCTGCTGCACAAAGTAAGCTTCGATGCCGTATTTGACCCAGATTGGGTTGCCCGTTTGCAGTTTTTGATAAGCGACAGGGATGCGGCCGGTGAGATAAAGCCCTTCCTGTGGTTCTTGAAAAGCGGCATCGACCGGCTCATACAACCCATTGGGGCCTTCTTTCAGATTGACATATATTTTTGAGCCTTTTTTTATCTCGGCGCTGCGATCGGCTCCTTCGATCATATTTACGGGGATCCGTGATATTTCGTAGTTGAGCCGCACATAGTCACCTCTGAACATATCGCGCGGATCGATCGGGGCGGTGCGCAGGTGGATAACTTTGCCGTTGTGCAGGATAAATTCGCGTTCACCGGCCATGTAAGCCAGTACGACGAGTTGCAGGATTACGGCCAGGACAATAAATAGTTTCCTCATAGGGTTTCCCGTTCAATTTGCTTTTTGGTCCTGGAATAATAAATCCCGACCGAAAACAGTGCGGCGCCGGCGATAAAAAAGACCAGGGATCGGGTCAGCAGGCTGAAAAACAGATCCGCGTAGCGGGCCATGGCGATGACCGCAAATAGCACGCAGCCGGTAACAGTTGTTCTTAAGTCAAGGCGGCGGCAGCCGGTGATAATCATCACCATGCATTGGTACAGAAATAAAAGATTGAACACGGCCATTCCCAGCCACCCTCTTAAGGGAATCAGATCCAGGGCGTTTAGAATCATGATGATGAGGGTGGCCCATACACCGTAATATTTGCTGCTGATGACTTTGCCGGGCTGAGGCTTCTTTTTGGCAGCCGGCCAGATGGCCCACGCCCAGGTGCCGATGGCTGCCAGGGCAAATGAAAAGAAAAACAGGCTTTCCATAAATTGATCGAAATGGACCGACCAGGTGCTTTTACCGCGGTGGTAGAAGCTTAAGATAAACAGAATTGCAAAATACAGAAAAAAGCCCATAAAAGAAAACACCGGGCCGATTTCAACAAACAGCCTGCGCTGCCTCACCACCAGGCTCATGGCAATCAACATGCAGGCAGTAAAGAATATCACCAGGGCCGCCAGATCCCCTTCAAGCGTTGACACGGAGGCAAAAAGGGTGACCAAAAAGCCGATGACACAGATAGTGATGAGCACCCGGGAGCGCCTGAGCCAGGCCAACGGCATGATGCCGGCAAAAATGAGAAAAGGAGATATGAGGTGCGGGTCTCTAAAATCAAATGCTTCAAAGCAGTTCCAGAGCACAAATAAAATTACAGCAGCAATTGCCTGGGGAATAGACGGCAGGCTCCAGGCCATAGCCAGAGCGCCAAATCCCCAGATCAAAAAGGCGGTCGGGTAGTGCTCTTCGATGTGGTAAATTTGGGCGATCAGCCAGATGCCGGCGCCGAAAAGCATGGTGCCCAGCAGATGAAGGCCTTCACCGGCGGCCCGATATCGGCTTTCGGGCCGTTTGAGCCAGTATCCGGCGCCGTGGGCGCCGATTAATGCCGCAAAAATAACCGCCAGTTTGGCGAACTTGTGCATTTGCTGCCAGTTATAGGCAAAGATCAAAATGATGCCCAGCCCGAAAAGGATGGCACCGATGCTGAAAAAAATCATGCGGCCCCAGGCAGTGCCTTCCCCCGGTGCCGGGTAGCGCTTTTTCAGGACAACACCCTGTTCGGGTTGAATAACACCATCCTTTACCCACAAATCGATTTCATTCAGCAGCCATTTGATGTGTTTTTTCATAATTTCCCGGTCAATTCCGTTTGATCCGATAATCGCCGATAAACGCCCCCGCCATATTCCTCAAAAAAATATTTTCTATAATTGTATTCACGATTGCCTGTAAAGATCAAATTTTTTAGCTCTGATTCGATGCACGAAGGTCACAATTTTCGCAAAGCGATTTTTTTGTAAATCTATCATTACCTAATCTACGAAACTATATGTTTTAATTGAAATATTGAAATTTTTGTCAAGATTTGGTCATCCTCCACCATCAGGATGATATCTTCTCTCCGATTTGCATTTAGGGGGATGTACGGCTGTTTATCAAAGGCGTAATGCTCGAATGTCCGAATACCAAAATTCGTGTAATGCAAGTCAATGAAATCATGACCATTTGATTACCTCTTGATTTTATGATGAAATAGATTTTATATTACAAATTTATCATTGATCATTTTACTGGACTTAACCGGGGTTGATGGATATTTGAATAAAAAGATATTTTGCTTTGGCTTATGCCGATGAACAAGCAAAACTTTAAAAGCCACGAAACGCAATTCACCGTTCCTTTTTATGATCTGGATCCCATGCGGATGGTATGGCATGGAAATTATATGAAATACTTCGATACGACCCGGGCGGAACTCTTTTATGCCGCGGGATTCGATCTTCTGGAGTATTTTAAAAAGACCAATTACCTGTTTCCCATTACCAAGACATCTACCAAACATATTGTCTCTTTGCGTTACCGTGATGAATTTAAATGCAAGGCAACGGTGACCGAGGCGGAATATAAGATCGTCGTTGATTTTGAAATTCGATTAATTAGAGACAATCAGCTATGCGCCCGGGGGAGAAGCGAGCAGGTTGCAGTAAAATATCCAGATATGGAAATACTTTTCGAAATACCGGATGATATCCGCAAAGCACTGGGGTTTTAGCAATGACGCCAGATTTTCTAAAAGCGCATATAGCAGGTGTCGAGAGAATTGCGGCCTGGTCTGATGTTCTGGACGACATAAATGTATTTCCAGTTGCTGATGGAGATACAGGACGCAATTTGACTACCAGTCTCACGCCGTTGCGTTACCTGGAAAAAGATCTGGAAGATACGATTCATAAACTATGGCTGTCCGCCCGGGGAAATTCAGGAAATATTGCGGTTCAGTTTTTTTCCGGATTTCTAACCGCCGATTCCTATGCAAACCTTCCTCAAGCAGCAAAGTCCGGAAGAGACCAGGCCTGGCAGGCCGTCAGCAAGCCGATGCCCGGAACGATGCTGACCGTTTTAGATACACTGGTTGATTTTTTGGAAAAAAGGGACTTTGAAAATAAGACTGAATACATTGACAAAATCATCGACCTGCTGCAAGAATCCGTAAAGTCGACTCCCGAACTGTTACCAAAGTTGAAGCAGGCTGGCGTTGTGGATTCCGGTGCTCTGGGGATGTACATTTTTCTGGAAGGTTTTTTCAAAAGCCTCGCCGGCCAGCACAATGAGTATCGACCGATTTCTGCAATATTTCAAGGATTGTTAGAAATCTCACCATCCTATCATGTGGAGATGGAAGAGGGTTACTGTGTGGACACGGTCATCCATTTTAATGAAAACGCGGAAGAAAAAATCAGCAGGCTCAGCCAGTATGATGAAAGCGTGGTGATCATTCCCCATAGGGACTATTTCAAGATTCATTTACATACCAGCAATTCCCGTGAGGCCAAAGCACAATTCGAATCTCTCGGAGATGTAGTCCATTGGACAGACGACAATATTGGTTCTCAAATAAAGGATTTCATCCGATTGCGCCACCAGGGGGCCATCCATATTATGACGGATGCGGCAGGCTCTGTGACCCGGGAGAATTCACGTGAGCTGGGCCTCACCCTTTTGGACAGCTATATCGTTGCCGGGGAAAAATCATTGCCTGAAACCCTTTTTTCTCCCGAGGAGCTTTACCAAATCATGCGGCAGGGGGTCCGGGTTTCAACCTCTCAGGCGTCTGTATTTGAGCGTCACCAGTACTATCAGCGCGTTTTAACCCAGTATCCTAAAGTGTTGTATCTTTGTGTGGGATCCGTCTTTACCGGAAATTATGAGGTGGCCATGGATTGGAAGGCCAAAAATGATCCGGATGATCGCCTAACAGTCATTGATACGGGGGCGGCATCCGGCCGCCTGGGGGCGATTGTGATCGCAACCGCAAGGTATTCGGCTCAAACCAAAGATTCGCAGGCGGTGATAAATTTTGCGCAAAGAGCCGTCGAAAAGTGCGAAGAATATGTTTTCCTGGACAAGCTCAAGTACCTTGCAGCAGGCGGAAGACTGGCGAAGTCCAGCGCAGTTTTCGGCGATGTGTTTCATGTCAAACCGATCATCAGTCCGACTGCCGGAGGAGCCAAAAAGGTCGGGGCTGTAAAAAATCGCACCGGACAGCTTAAATACGCGCTTGATAAGCTTGAAGGAGCTTTCGGTAAAGAAGCCTCACCGTTTATCATGCTCGAGTATTCCGATAATCATAACTGGGTCAACGATACGGTCAAAAAAGAAATTCAAGCGCAATACCCGTCTGCCGAAATAATACTGCAACCGCTGTCTCTGACTTCTGGTGTTCATATGGGTCCGGGGACATGGGCTGTGGCGTTTTTGCCACAGGCAGTCTAGAATTCATATCCCCCTTTTCGATACCGACTTTCTTCCTTTTCATTCATTGCGGAGACCTGCATCAGACAAAATGATTGGTTTATCGGCAAAACTAATTTAGAGTAATAGTAATGCCACCTGATAAAAAAGATAATAACTCCGGAACCAAAGCAAAGGGAACATTCGCTATTGTTATACCCGTTTATAACCATGGGTCGATGATTGAAGCTGTCATCCTGAATGCCCTGAAGCTCAACCTGCCGGTAATCGTGGTAGATGACGGATCAACCGATTCCACCAGTGACCGTATCAAAAATATCGATGGCATTCAATTCCTGCGTCAGCGGGAAAACAGAGGCAAAGGAGCCGCCATTATGATCGGTTTTGAACGGGCATCTGAAATAGCGGATTGGGCGATCACCATCGACGCTGATGGACAGCATAACCCGCAAGACGCGTTGAATTTGATCCGGGCCATACCGAAAAATTCACGACCCCTCATGGTGGGAATGAGGCAGGAAATGACCGGCCGGGATGTCCCATGGACCAGCAGTTTTGGACGAAAATTCTCCAATTTCTGGGTAAGGATTTCCGGAGGTCCCAAGATGACCGATTCCCAGAGCGGATTCAGGATCTATCCGTTGCCGGAGTCTATGAACCTTGACGTAAAAGCCAGGCGGTTCCAGTTTGAGGTCGAAATCCTGGTAAGAGCGGCTTGGGCGAATATTCCGGTGATCGAGGTGCCCATTAGTGTTAGTTATGCCAAAGGGTCGCAGAGGATATCTCACTTTCGTCCCTTTGTTGATTTTATGAGAAATACCCGTACGTTTTACCAGCTGATTACACGCCGGTTGCTGATTCATCCGTTCACACATGGGCGAAAGTTCCCCAATTGATAGAAAACCTTCAACTGGCTGTTATTTATAATTGATTAATTGTTAATTGAAATGAGAAAATTATTTTATAAGTCCATCACCTTTCTATCCCAAAAATGGGGCTCATGGATTTTTTTGGTGCTTGCCTGGTTTGTAGCGACGGGTTATTTTCTTTTTTTCCCCCGGCGGGTGAACAATAGTACCCAAATTTATCAGGCCCTGTACCCCAATCGCAATCGACTATTTCATCTCTGGTGCACCTGGCAGCAGTTTCATAATTTCACCCATGTCTTTCTGGACAGGTATCTGCTCCAGGAATCTGACGAAATCACTCACACGTCCGAAGGCATTGAATATCTTGAACACGCCATCAATAGGGGAAAGGGAGGCATTTTACTCATGTCGCATATGGGAAACTGGGAGGTGGCCGCCCATCTGCTCAAACGTAAATTGAAAAACTTACAGCTGCTTCTCTACATGGGCGTCAAGCAAAAAGAGCAAATCGAGCAAATACAAAAGGAAACTCTCGCTCAATGTGGTATCCAGATTATGGCGGTAGATGAAGGTGGCGGCTCCCCTCTGGATATCCTTGAAGGGATTAAATTTATTGAGTCGGGAGGGGTGGTTTCTCTAACCGGGGATATTGTCTGGAAAAAGGACCAACGAACCATCCCGGTCAAATTCTTGG
>JARRJQ010000131.1:0-8173 GCA_037388985.1 Desulfobacterales bacterium
GTGCAAATGAAAAATCACCTGCCCCCCTCCCCTTTCCACATTAAAGAGAAGCTTATAACCAGAATTCGAAACGCCATGTTCTTTGGCCATTTTCTTGGCTGCCATAATCAACTCCGATAGGATCTCGTGATCCGCATCGGTAAGATCGTTGACACTACGAATGTGCTTTTTGGGGACAAGAAGCAGATGAACCGGTGCATGGGGATTAATGTCTTTAAACACCACCAGCGTATCTGTCTGAAATAAAATGTCCGTATCCGTTCGACCATGTGCGATCCGGCAGAAAATGCAGTCCCTTTCCATCCTGAGATAATTTCCCCTTTCAAGCCGTAAATCATTTATCCGCTTCAGGCCAATGACGCATCAAAAGACCATTGTCCCTTCAGGGTGCGGGGTTTAAGCGATTTTTCCAATTCGCTCAGATAACGGGTTCGGGATATTTCCCGCGCGCCAAATCTGAGCAAATGAGGAGTGGTAATCTGACAGTCAATCAAATCAAAATTCAGCGCCTGCAAGTGTTTTACTAAAGCCACAAATGCAACCTTGGAGGCGTTGCTGATACGCGTGAACATGGATTCTCCAAAAAAGCACCTGCCCAACGAAACCCCATAAAGACCTCCTGCCAACCGCTCATCCTGCCAGGCTTCAACCGAATGCGCGAAACCGAATTCATGGAGATTACAGTAGGCATCGATCATTTCTTCCACGATCCAGGTGCCTTCATCGGCGCTGGTCCGGCTTTGCGCACAGGCATGTATGACCGCCTCAAAAGCCTGATCCATGGTTACCCTGAAAAGGCGGATCCGGCGACCACCACAAAATCGGTTCGTATCTAGAATACCATGGGAAAATCCCCTTCCGATAGGCGAGCAGCAGCCGCTCCCGGCTTAAGTCGCCGCCGACGGCTAATAGGCCTTCTTTCGGAGCAAGCTGGGGGGAAGGGAATACTAAATCGTCGGATAAAAGGTAAACAGGCATTCGCTGCAGTCAATCGGTAAGTTAGGGGTTTTGCCCCGATCGGATTGGTGAAATGGTCTTGGGCTAAAGTAGCATCGGCTACGAAGTCTGAACGGAAATATGTTCCCCCCTATTCCATTAAAATAGAAGTGGCTTCAAAACGTCAGATTGCGTTCGAGAGCAAGGCGTCCCGTGAATTGAAAACGGAGCGTACACATAAGTATGTGAGTATTTCAATTTGCGGGACAACGCAGCTATCGGACGCCAGATGGGGTTTTGAAGCCACTTCGAATTAACTATAATTGAAGGTGAGTTTATTGTCTGCCAGGTCAAGGGACACGAGACCACCGCGCTGAAGCGCGCCGAACAAAAGCTCATCGGCGATCTTATCTTTGATTTCAGTCTGGATGACCCGGCCCAGCGGTCTGGCGCCATATGCAGGATCATGACCTTTTTCGGCCAGCCAGGTGCGTACGGCCGGTGAAATCGTCAGAGCGACTTTTTTGATGGCCAATTGCTCGTTCAGCTCCGCAATGAATTTGTCCACGATCATCTCCATAATATCCAAGTTCAAGGCATTGAAGGTAATGATTTCATCCAGTCGATTCCTAAATTCCGGGCTGAAGAGTTTTTCAATAGCCTTTTTACCCTTGGATTGCGCCCCCTTATGCGTTTGTCCAAAGCCGATGTTTGCCGCACTCATCTCCCGTGACCCGGCATTGGAGGTCATCATCAGGATCACGTTTCTAAAATCCGCCTTGCGACCATTATTGTCGGTTAAGGTGGCATGATCCATCACCTGCAATAAAATATTAAACAGATCCGGGTGAGCCTTTTCAATCTCATCCATCAACAGTACGGAATGAGGGTGTTTGCGGATGCCGTCGGTCAGAAGGCCGCCCTGATCAAATCCGATGTAACCAGGCGGCGCGCCGATTAAACGAGCGACGGTGTGTTTTTCCATATACTCACTCATATCGAAGCGCATAAACTCCACACCCAGAATCCGTGCCACCTGCAGCGAAACTTCGGTCTTGCCAACGCCGGTGGGTCCGGTAAATAAAAAACACCCCACCGGCCTTTCCGGCGAGCCCAGTCCAGCCCGCGAGCGCTTGATTGAGGTCACCAACGCACTGATGGCGTCATCCTGACCAAAAACCACCTTTTTTAAACCCTTTTCTAAATTTTCAAGCTTTGTGCGATCGGAGGTGGATACACTCTGAGTCGGCACCCGCGCCATTTTAGCGACAATTTTTTCGATATCGGCTGGATTGATTTTTTTCCGGTTGGAGGGCCCGGAAAGCCGGATAAAAGCGCCGGCTTCGTCTATCACGTCAATGGCCTTATCCGGCAAAAAGCGATCTCTAAGGTATTTTACAGACAGTTCGGCTGCCGCCTTTAAGGCCGCGTCGGTATAGACAATTTCGTGATGTTCCTCATAACGGGATCGCAGGCCCTTCAAGATTTGAATGGTCTCCGAAACCGGAGGTTCCATGATCTCGATTTTTTCAAAGCGTCGCGAAAGTGCCCGGTCCTTTTCAAAATGATTCTTAAACTCCTCAAATGTCGATGAGCCTATGCAGCGAATTTCGCCACTGGCCAGCACCGGTTTCAAAATATTGGAAGCATCCATTGAACCGCTGCTGGTGGCCCCTGCTCCGACAATCGTATGAATTTCATCGATAAATAAGATGGCCTTGGGCTTCTTTTGCAGTTCAGCGATAACGCCCTTAAGGCGTTGCTCAAAATCGCCGCGAAACTTTGTACCAGCCAGCATCCCTCCCAGGTCGAGAGAAAAGATTTCCATGTCTTGAAGAAGGTCGGGAACCTGCCCCTTTTGTATTTTCTGGGCCAGGCCTTCAGCCATCGCGGTTTTACCCACACCCGGGTCGCCGACAAAAACCGGATTGTTTTTTCGCCGGCGGCAGAGCACCTGCATGGTGCGCTCCAGTTCGATTTCCCGGCCAATCAGTGGATCCAGTTTTGCTTCAGCGGCCAGCTCGATCAAATTCAACGTGAACAGCTCTAATGGATTGGACTTGTGGCGACGTTCCCTTTCTTCCTGCCCAGGCCTCACCAGACCTCCTGAGCCATCCTCAAAAGGATCTTTGGAAATATTATGGGAAATATAGTTTAAGACATCCAGGCGCGTAACGCCTTGAGAACTTAAAAAATATTCAGCATGCGAATCTTTTTCAAGAAAAATAGATGCCAGTACATCAGCAACCGCAACTTCCTGCTTTTCAGCTGAACGCGCATGATTAACCGCCCGCTGGATGACCCGCTGGAATCCGATGGTCTGCTGCAATACATAGTCATTTCCTTCCGGAATCCGTTCAATTTTTTCATCAAAAAAGTTCTCGAGCGCATCCAGTAGATTATCTACATCGCCGCCACAGTTTTCGACTATTTCAATTCCGTTGGGGTCATTCAGAATAGCGAATAAAATGTGTTCGATGCTGACGTACTCATGACGCCTTCTTTTTGCCTCCTTAACAGCAAACCCGAGTGTTGCGCTAAGTTCCTTACTGATCATGATCTACTCTCTTTCCATTGTGCATTTAAGCGGAAACCCTCTTTCGCGCGCAATGGCATTGACCGTATTGACTTTGGTTTCCGCAACTTCAAAAGGATATATCCCGCAAATGCCGACACCGTTATGGTGTACATTTAACATGATTTGCGTGGCATCTTCAACAGATTTATTAAAGACAAATCGAAGAACTTCAACGACAAAATCCATGGTGGTGTAATCATCGTTGAGCAGCAACACTTTATACATCGAAGGTTCTTTGACCTTTTTGCCAGTCTCCGAACGAATGCGTTCTTCCAATTCAGGGCTAAATTCTCCCATGGAATCATCGTCCAAAAAAATTTTACCTCTGCCGATCGGCTAATGGCTGTTTAAAGTATTGCAACTGCCGGTTTCATATTGACCGCTGTTTTTATAATAATCATTTGAATCGTTGCTTGTAAAGGGCCAGTGCTCATTTTGATGCTAGCGGCCGCAGCATTTTTTATATTTTTTGCCGCTGCCGCACGGGCAGGGTGCGTTACGGCCGATTTTGTGTGTTTTTCGCTGAACCGGCTTGGGCTTTGCAGGCCCCTCGCCTCCTGAAAATTCAAGTTTCTGTTCTTTCGGCTGCCTGAGATGGTCTATCTTTTTAGGCTCCTCAATCTGGATGCGGAACAGGATTCCCAGGGTTTCTTCCTTAATCCGGGAAATCATGTCATTAAACATGTCAAAGCCTTCTTTTTTATAAACGATCAGCGGGTTCTGCTGAGCATACCCTCTTAGCCCAATACCTTCCTTGAGGTGATCCATCGAAAGCAGATGGTCCTTCCAGAGGTTATCCACGGTTTGCAGCATGACCACCCGCTCCAACTGCCTGAAATCTTCAGGCGCGATGGCCGACTCGCGTTGTTCATAAACCGTGTTGGCATTTTCAAAAATCAAATCTGCCAAACCGTCCCGATCAAGGCCCTGCAAATTATCCTCATCAATTGTGTTCAATCGGAAGTTAAACTGCTTAAAGACCGCATCGCGGACGCCCTTTAAATCCCATTCTTCGGGTGCGTTCCTCTCGGCGGTAAATGCAGCGGCGATTTCTTCAGCTTTATCTCGAATCATTTCCAAAATCGAAGGTTTCAAGCTCTTACCATCAAGCGCTTCACGGCGCTGGCGGTAAATGACCTCGCGCTGCTGATTCATGACATCGTCATATTCAAGCAGCTGTTTACGAATTTCAAAATTGTGCCCTTCCACGCGTGCCTGGGCATTTTCAATCGCCCGGCTGATCATTTTATGCTCGATGGGTTCACCGTCCGGCATACCCAGCTTCTCCATGATGCTACCAATCCGCTCGCCGCCAAATATTCGCAGCAAATCATCTTCCAACGACATATAAAAACGCGAAGAACCCGGATCACCCTGTCTGCCGGAGCGACCCCGCAACTGATTGTCGATTCGGCGGCTTTCATGCCGCTCGGTTCCTAAAATATGCAACCCGCCAAGATCGGTAACCCCCTGCCCCAGTACAATGTCGGTGCCGCGACCGGCCATGTTGGTTGAAATCGTTACCGATCCCTTTTGCCCGGCCATGGAAACGATCTCAGCCTCTTTCTCATGATTTTTGGCATTCAACACAGAATGTTTGATACCGCGTTTTTTTAGCTTCTTGCTGAGGCTTTCAGAAACATCAATTGAAATCGTGCCGACCAAAACAGGTTGCCCTTTGGCATGCAGCTGTTCAATTTCATCTAAAACTGAATTAAATTTATCATCGCGCGTCTTGTAAATCACATCCGCAAAATCTGTGCGAATCATGGGCATATTGGTAGGAATCACCATGACATCCAGGTCATAAATCTTTTTAAACTCTGCGGCTTCGGTATCGGCAGTACCGGTCATGCCAGCGAGCTTATCATACATTCGAAAATAGTTCTGGAAAGTGATGGTGGCCAATGTCTGGTTTTCATTTTCAATTTTGACATTTTCCTTGGCCTCCAGAGCCTGATGCAGTCCTTCACTATATCGGCGACCGGGCATCAGTCGGCCGGTAAACTCATCGACAATGATCACTTCCCCGTCTTTAACAATATAATCAACGTCGCGTTTAAACAGGGTATGCGCCTTGAGGGCCT
The DNA here is from genome assembly GCA_037388985.1 of Desulfobacterales bacterium. Classification (GTDB taxonomy): domain Bacteria; phylum Desulfobacterota; class Desulfobacteria; order Desulfobacterales; family JAHEIW01; genus JAHEIW01. The sequence goes on from JARRJQ010000131.1 coordinate 5,602, forward strand.
GGTTGATATGATGCAGCAGCTCGATGTATCGGGGGTCATACAAATTGTCCAACTTGAGCAGTTGCTCACAGCGGGCAACGCCGTCCTCCGTCAGGGTAGCCGCACGCGCCTTCTCATCGATGCTATAGTGTCGATCTTTCGAAAGCCGCGGGATCACACTGTTGACCTGATAGTAAAGATCAGTAGATTTTTCCGCCGGGCCCGAAATGATCAATGGTGTTCTGGCCTCGTCGATTAAAATGCTGTCCACCTCATCGACGATCGCAAAGTTTAGCTGCGGTTGGACCAGTGAATCATGGTCAAATTTCATGTTGTCGCGCAGGTAATCGAAACCGAACTCGTTGTTTGTCCCATAGGTGATATCGGCAGCATACGCCGCTTTGCGCTGGGCATCGTCTAATCCATGAACAATTGTCCCTGTGGACAGGCCTAAAAATTGATAAATATGACCCATCCATTCGGTATCGCGACGTGCCAGATAATCGTTTACCGTTACAATATGCACCCCTTTTCCGGTCAAAGCGTTCAGGTATGCCGGCATGGTCGCTGCCAGTGTTTTGCCTTCACCGGTCTTCATTTCCGCAATTTTACCCTCATGTAACACAATAGCGCCGATCAGCTGAACGTCAAAGTGGCGCATTTTCAGGGTGCGTAAAGAAGCTTCTCTGACAGCCGCAAAAGCTTCCGGTATAAGATTGTCAAGAGGTTCGCCTTGCTCAATGCGCTCTTTAAATTTTGGAGTCAGGGCTTTGAGCTGGTCATCACCCATAGCCTTAAATTCAGGTTCAAGGGCATTGATACGTTCAACCAGGGGTTGCAGCCGTTTTAATTCCCGTTCGTTTTTGCTGCCAAAAACTTTTGTCAAAGCATTAAGTAACATATTTAAAGATAACCTTCCCGCAGGCTTCAAACCTTAAGAAACAAATCTTTTAGAGTCTTATTCGTAATTTCTTGGCACTTAATAATCCGCCTGAGGTGAATTTCACCACGAAAACACGAAATTTTAAAATCACGAAATTTGCACTATCTTTTCCTGTTTTCGTTATTTCGTGCTTTCGTGATTAATTTATCCTGCTCGGCATCACAGCTTAGCCGGTTATGATGAATTATACCAAATTTCGGCTATGTCTCAATAATAATTTTAATTACATTTTTATGAGGTCGCCTCCATAAGCAATCGGGTAGCGAGTACGGAAGGCAACGTCGAACATATTCACTCCAAACGCAAAAAAGCAAAAATACGGCATCCAATTCGCAAATGTTTGCTAACCTGCGTAAGGTTTGTAAGGTGGATATCAGAAGCGGATCGTTGTTGGAAACTTAATTGAGGATGTACTTTTCAGGATTTACCGGAATTCCGTTCAGATGCACTTCGTAATGCACATGCGGTCCGGTGCTGCGGCCGGTATTACCGACCAAAGCAATCGGTTCCCAGCGCTTTACCCGTTCGCCGCGTTTCTTCAGAAATTTCTGGCAGTGCCCATACCGTGTAACCAGCCCGTGGCCGTGATCGATGACAATGGTATTACCCAGCAACCCCTTGGGACCCGCAAAGGTAACAACCCCATCGGCGGTAGCCAGTATCGGTGTGCCGCTGCGGGTGGAGATGTCATATCCCTGGTGGAATTCGCGATGACCGGTAAATGGTGAATCGCGGTAGCCAAATTTGGACGTAATCCATGATATTTCCGATCCGGATATCGGGCGGATGGCAGGCGTGGAAGCCAAAAGATTTTGCTGATCTTCCAAGGATTTGAGCAGAGATTCAAAATCCTCAGTTTGCTGAGTGGACGCACGATTCAGCTGATCGATTTGCTCATGCATGTCGCGCATCAGGCTGTTATGTTTCTCCTCCAGCGGCAGCCGGGCATCCAAATCTTCAGGTACTGAACCACCAACACCAAACATGTTATTCGATTCATCGGTTTTTTCAATGTTGGCGATGATGCGTATTTTTTGCTCAAAGCTGTTCAGCGCAACCAGATGGGTCTTTAATGTGTTGATCTCATTTGCAAACTCTTGAATCTGCTTGCGTTGACTTTGTATCTCGCTCAACTCGTTGGTCAGGCGAACCTCACGGGTCTGCAAATGCGCGGTGGTTCGTTTGAGCTGGATGTAATCGTAAACGATAAAGGCAATAAAAGCGAGACAGGCTAAAAGAAAAACACCTACCAGACGGATAGAGGTCTTAGAGGCGCAAATTTGTTTGGCCGGCGCTCCACTGTTGCTTAATACCATAAAAGATATTTTCTTTCGCATAGCCACACCCTCGACGGATTAAATGCTTGCCCGGGTTGTCTTTATCAAGACGATCAATTTCCTTTTCAACAGGATCTGATCGAATCCAACTGGAATTAAAAAAGCGGCAGCGCTCGTTTCAGCTTCTGATAATATTTTGGGTTTTGGTATCATAACCTGTGTACCTCTGTCAAGGGTCCAAGTCGCTTTTGTTGCTCAGGACGGGCCGCGGCCTGTTTTCAGATCCGAATGGGTCATTCATAAAAAGAACGCTTCCTGGCGTCATCACCCGAAGCGTTCTAATTTCAAATATTCGGCAACCTGGCAGACTTAG
>JARRJQ010000132.1:0-9827 GCA_037388985.1 Desulfobacterales bacterium
ATTTCAACCATCTCTATATCTATAAGCATGAATTGTCGCAATTCCACCTTATCGGCGCAAATGAAGAAATGAAAAATGGGTGGTCGGTGAGAAAGACTGTTATCGCTGTCTGCAATAGGTCAATAAAATTTCAGAGGTGTCAGGTGCTGCAATAGGTGCAAAATTTCGCTTGACCTCTATTGGAACAAAAATTATGGATTAGGCGAGCCAATGCCAGAATTTTAATTCCCGGTATGATTTTCTAAATCTGACTGAACGACTGTTTAAGAAAGGAGAAGTCAATGGCCATAAATCCGAATTTATTGGCGCCCTGCGGCCTGTATTGTGGGGTATGCGGTGTTTACTACGCCACCCGCGATAAGAATAAAAAGTTTATGGACCGGCTCCTGGGGGTTTACCAGGCAAAGATTCCGGGACTCGAAAACATTTCAATCGAAGATCTGCAATGCGACGGATGTTTATCGGATAAAACATCGATTTTTTGCCAAACCTGCGCAATAAAAGATTGCACCGACAAAAAAGGATACGCCGGATGCCATGAATGTGATGAATTTCCTTGCGAGCATATCGAAAATTTTCCCATGCCGGTCGGAAAAAAAGTTATTTTACGAACCATACCCTATTGGCGCCAGGAGGGAACTGAAAAGTTCGTCGCGGATGAAGAAGCACGCTATGTTTGTCCGGATTGCGGCAATAAAATATTCAGGGGTGCCAAACGCTGCAATAAGTGCAAAGTTGCGCTTAATCTCGATTAGAACTGGTCTCAAAACCCCATCTTATGTCCGAATACTGCGTTGTAAGCCGACTTGAAATACTCGAATAGTGCAGGTTGAGCCCGTTGACCAGTTTAGCCCGTTGGCCGGTAAAAGATTAAAAAAGACCAAATTCCAATTTTAACCGGCTTCACCGGCTCAACCGGCCAACCTGATGAAGGAGAAAAGTTATGCCCATAGCTGAAAGAATAATCAAAATGGTCGAGGGGATGGAAATGGTCAAAAAGATGTTTGAAGAGGGGGCCCGGCTCAAGGCCGAGCACGGCTCTGACAATGTCTTCGACTTTTCTCTGGGAAACCCGGACGTTCCACCGCCGCCCGAATTCAAGAAAGTGCTCAGAGACCTGGTCAACGACGAATCTTTAGGCCACGGTTATACACCGAATGCCGGGTACCCCCATGTCCGGCAGGCGGTCGCCGATTATCTCAGCGGTGTACACCAGGTTAAGCTCACCCCGGATTTGATTATCATGACGGTGGGCGCTGCCGGCGCATTAAACGATGCGCTCAATGCCGTCATGAATCCCGGCGAGGAAATTTTGGTGCCCTCCCCCTATTTTATCGGCTATGATCATTATGCTTTTATTGCCGGAGCGTCGATTCAAACAGCACCCACGGACAGCAACTTTCATCTGGATACGGCTGCCATCGAATCGGCCATCACGGAAAGGACCCGGGTGATGCTGATCAACTCACCCAATAACCCCACCGGTGCGGTTTACTCGGCCGAGGAACTGGCCAGGCTGGCCGGGGCGCTGGATCGTGACAGCCAAAAATTTGGCAAGCGCATTTATATGGTAGCCGATGAACCGTACCGCAAGATTGCATATGACACAGAAGTTCCCTCGATCTTTCGGGCTTATCCGCATTCGATTATTGTATCATCTTATTCCAAGGAACTGTCATTGGCCGGCGAGCGCATCGGATATCTGGCCGTCAACCCGGAGGCTGAAGACGCACAGCGGCTGGCCGCTGCCTCAGCGGTGCTGAACACTATGCTGTGCGTGAATGCCCCCAGCCTGCTGCAGCTGGCAGTCGCACAGCTGCAAGGGATTACGGTGGACGTTTCCATCTACCGGCGCCGGCGGGATATGCTGTGCCGGGGTCTAGCCGAAATCGGCTACGATTTTCATGTGCCCGAAGGCGCCTTCTATTTATTTCCCAAAATCCCGATCGCCGATGATGTCGAGTTTACCCGGATTTTAAAGGAGCAATTGATACTGGCTGTGCCGGGCACGGGTTTCGGCGGACCGGGTTATTTTCGTCTTTCCTATGCGGTTCCGGATGCAACCATCTCCGGCTCCATGGCAGGCTTCAAACGCGCATTCGAAAAAGCTTAATCTGCAAAAGCGGGCTGTTCAGCTACGTATCGCGCAAGGTTCCCCACGCCTCCGCCCAGGATCAGCATCCGGTCAAAAAAGGCGAGACCGAAGGGCAGCTAGTTATCGGGCGGGTGAAGTAATCCGTTTTAAACAGACTGCCCGGATAGCTTCACATCAGTCCAGTCTGTGCGTATCAGTGGATCGATCCTATTAAAAATCGCTTAAGATCGATCAACAGTTGGTGCACATCTTGGGTCCGACCCCCGGCGGCAAGTTGCTGCTAATCCCGTCATCATGGCCAACGGAAAACGTTGACATGAGTTTTTTGACACCTCCTTGGCAGAGAGGGCATTTCACTTCGGTGTTGGGGCTCATGACGAGCCTGTCAAATTTGTAGCTGCATTGTTCGCAGTTATATTCGTAAATGGGCATTTTTCGCCTCCATATTTCCGCGAATTTGTATAAAAAAGGCATCTAAGGTTTTGAAACAATTCATTCGCTTGCAATGACGCAAGAATTCTCGCAGAATCATTGCAAGGAGTCCGCCCGCGGCGGACGACAATGCAATCTTTCGGTTATTTTCATCGGAATTGTTAGCAGATCGATGAGTTAGTTGACAACCAGGTTGCGTTATGACAAATGGAGGACTTAATCTCAAACAAGGAGGATTTGATAAACATGTATTTAAAAGAAATCAGTGAAATCGAAAACCTCATCCAGAAACAGGACCAGTGGCGCAACCGCTGTATCAATCTGATTGCCAGCGAAAACGTTGTCAGCCGGCGTGTCCGGGCTCAGTCGGGATCGGATTTCGCACATCGCTATGCAGAAGGCCACCCGGGAGAAAGGTATTATCGAGGAACGTCCTATATCGATGAAATCGAAAATCAGCTGACGACAAATTTAAAGATCCTCTTTGAATGCGATCACGCCGAGGTCAGACCCATCAGCGGAACCAATGCCAATGAAGCGGTTTTCAGCCGTTTTGTCAGTCCAGGAGAGGTAGTGATGGTCAACTCAACGCCTGCGGGAGGTCATATCAGTCATCATAAGGAAGGGTCGCTCGGAAAATTTACCAAAAATATCATTGATATCCCGTTGGCGGAGGACGGATACCACCTTGATCTCGAAAAAACAGCCTATTTGATCGAAAAAGCCAAACCCAAAATCATGGTTCTGGGGAAAAGCCTGTTTTTATTCCCGGAGCCCGTCCGGGAGCTTTCTGAAGTCTGCCGTCAATACGGTACACGAATTATTTATGATGCGGCCCACGTGCTGGGTCTTATAGCCGGCAAGCAATTTCAGCGTCCATTAAAAGAAGGCGCCTTTTTGATGACTGCCAGCACCCATAAGACTTATTTTGGCAGTCAGCGCGGCCTGATCCTCAGCAACATGGAAAACGATGACTGGCGTAAAATTGACCGGGGTGCATTCCCTGGCTCATCGAGCAACCACCACCTGGACACCCTGGCCCAGATGGCTATTTGTACCTACGAAATGATGGAATTCGGCGAACAATACGCTATAGATACCATCAGGAATGCCAAAGCGCTGGCAGCAGCCCTGGACCGCTTCGGCTTTGATGTCCAGGCTAAAGCATTCGGCTATACCCAAACCCATCAGATTGCAGTCAATGTCCGGGAATTTGGCGGCGGTGAGCGCGTCTCAAGAAATCTTGAGATCAACGATATCATCATCAACATGAATATGCTGCCCCATGAAACGCTCAAGTCACACGATCATCCAGATGGCATTCGTTTAGGCGTTCAGGAAATGACACGATTCGGAATGGGCGAAGCAGAAATGGAACACATTGCCCGACTAATGAAAGAGTGTATCATCGGTAAGAAGCAGGTAAAGGAAGAAGTCAATCGCTTGCGCACTGAATATCGGCGCATCAAATACAGCTATGATGAACCGCTGCCCAGGCAGCTGAAGGTTCTTGAAGGCAAGCGACGCGAAAGCTAATATTTAATTTTCGACAGTCGGATAGCGGTTATTAAGATTTGACCGAAGCTTCCAGCTGTTGGTTTATGCCGGCAGCGTATCGGAGAAAAGAAAATAAAAAAGGCGGAGCTGATTAAGCTCGGCCTTTTTTATTTATGGATCCCTGAATGCCGTTGTTCTCGTGCGTGGTCATTCACTTTTTTAGTTTGAAGCCCGCAGGGGAAGATGCACGCACATTCGAGATACCATCAAGATGTAATCGGTTTTTCTATACATCTATACAAATAGCATGCCAACTGAGCCAAAACAGACCTATTTTATTATTAATTATATTAATATCAATAAGTTATATGTATAGCGGCCTTTGGTCGCTAAAAAGACTATGAATTGTTCTTCACATAGAATTGGGAAAATATTTTCATAATAGGCAAATTTTTGACGCTGGATGGGGATTTTCTCGCTGTACATTAAAAGGCCGGCCTGCCTTTGAATTCTATCACTGACCCTCCATCTTTTGTAACCGGAGAATGCGCCTGCGGCCGGGCAATATCAGAGCAAGCGGAATGGTGACCAGAAACAGCAGTCCCAGTATCCACGATACATCGTTGTAAGCCATCATGGAGGCCTGGCGGTTGACCAGGAAATCGAGCAGGGCCCGGCCGGTCTGATTCAATGCCGCCGGGTCGAGACCGGCGTGGTCGAGAAGCTGGGCGGCTTGGCGCTGAAAGTCGGCCAAGTTCGAGTTGTACGGTGTGATATGGGCCACCAGTTGGACGCGGTGAATTTGTTGACCGCGAGCCACCAGGGTGGCCACCAGGGCATAGCCGATATTGCCGCCGATGCGTCGCGCCAGGGTGTAAAGGCTGGATGCATCGGTCATGTCGCCGCGGGGGATGGTGCTCAGGGACACGGTGGACAAGGTGACAAACATAAAGGGCATACCGATACCCATAATCAACAAGGTCGGCACCAGATTCCAGAAGCCGGCCTCCAGCGACAACCGGCTCAGGCCATAGTAAGACCAGAAGGTAATCAGGATGCCGAAGACCACCAGCAGCCGCGCATCCAGGTGACGGTAAAGCCGGCCCACGATGGGCATGCAGATAAGCAGCATTACAGCGCGCGGCGCCAAGATCAGCCCGGCCTCGTATGCCGGATAACCCAAAAGTTGCTGGGTAAACTGAGGCAAAATGAAGGTGGTGCCGAACAACGCGATGCCGAAGACGACCCCCATGAAAGAGCCCAGACTCAAGGCCAAATTGCGCAGAATGCGAAAGTTTACCACCGGCTCGCCAATTTTCATCTCCCGGAAGATCAGGCCCAGAAACGACGCGGTACAGACTGCCGCGCCTAGCTGGATCATGTTCGAATCAAACCAGTTTTCCTGCTGGCCACGTTCTAGGACGATTTGCATGCTGGTCAGTGCCACAGCCAGCAAGGCAATTCCCAGCCAGTCGATCTTCCTGACGCCACGGCGCAGGTATGGCGGATCGTAAACAAAGGATGCCACCATGAAAATCCCAATAGTGCTCACCGGCACGTTGATATAAAAGATCCAGGGCCAGCCGTACCGATCCGTAAGCCAGCCGCCCAGGATGGGTCCGATGGCCGGCGCCAGCACCACGCCCATACCCCAAAGAGCCATGGCCATGCCTTGTTCTTCCCGGGGGAAAGTCTCGCGCAAAATGGCCTGGGAAACCGGAATCAGCGCACCGCCGCCCACACCCTGAATGATGCGGTAGACCAACATCTGGGGAAAGCTGGTGGCCGTGCCGCAGAGGATGGAACCCACTGTGAATAGACAGAAAGACCCTAAATAGAGGCGCTTGCGACCGATCAGGGTGCTCCACCAGCCGGCCATGGTGACCATGATAATTTCCGCGATGCTGTAACTGGTGGCGACCCACGTAATGGACGACAGATCCTCGCCGAAACTGCCCATCATGTGAGGCAGCGACACATTGACCACACTGATGTCCATGACGGCCATAAAAGCGCCGAACATCACGGCCACCGTGACAAGGTACTTGTTGACCGCCGGCGCAGCCGCGTCCGGCGCTGTGGGTGAAGCAGGTTCGCTCATGTTCTTCAAACCTTGTTTAGAAGTGGCTTCAAGACCCCACCTCCCCGCTCAATAGAGCGGGATTTCGCATCTAATTGAAAGATTATTTAAGGTGCTCAAAAGGCTCAATGGTTGCGTTGCCCCGCGAAGCGGGATTTGCGCCGATTTTATTACACTAAGGTGCATCACAGGCCTCTTTATACGGCTCATCCCGCCTGCGGCGGGACTGCGCTTTTTCGGTCGACCAGCGCTTGTTGAGCACATATAATTTTTAGAATAAGAGGCGAAATCCCGCCAATATGGCGGGGCAGAGCACTTTAATTCAAAAAGATCAGAAGCGAAGTCCCGCTGGCAAGCGGGGCCCTTGGACCTGATCTGAGGTTTTGAAACCACTTCTAAGGTGTCGCGGAACTTGTTTCGGTCTTTTGAACAACTCAGTCCGCGGCGGGTGGAGGCACGTCGGCCTTGACATTGACCTCCGGCACCGCCGACATGCCCGGCACCAACAGATACTTAGCGAGCTCTTCGGGCCGGTCGAAAACAATCTTGACCGGTATACGCTGAACCACTTTGACGAAGTTGCCGGTGGCATTTTCCGGCGGCAGCAGACTGAAGCGCGATCCGGTTCCCCGTTGAATGCTGTCCACATGACCATGGAAGGTCTCATCCGGATAAGTATCCACTGAAATGGTGGCGGGCTGACCCGGGCGCATACGCGTCAGCTGGGTTTCCTTGAAATTGGCCGTCACCCAGACGTTGGGAAGCACAATTGCCATCAGGGACTGTCCTGTCTGCACAAAAACACCCGGCTCCACATTCTTTTTGGTTACATAGCCGCCGGCGGGAGCATGGATTTTGGTATAGGACAGATTCAAGATGGCTTGCTCGACTTCAGCCCGGGCTTTTTCGACATCAGCCTTGGATTCCTCGGCTTTCGAACTGCTTTGAGCAACCTGCACGGGTGCGGACCGGGCGGACTTCAAGCGGGCGTTTGTCTGCTCCAGCTGCGCCTGCCGAGCGGCTACCTGGGCCAGGGCCTGACGCACATTTTCCTGGGCCGAGTTCAGGGCCGCTTCGGTCCGCTGGAGCAAAGACTGCTGGGTCGCAACTTTGCTTCTGGCGGCATTCAGATCGGCGGCGGCGATTCGCTCGTTAGTTACGGCATTATCCAGCTGCTGGCGACTGATGGTATTGGTCCGGGCCAATTCCTGATAGCGTTTCAAATCCAAGGAAGTTTGCTGATGTTTGGCTTCTACGGCAAGGGCTTCGGCCTGAGCCTCGGCCAGCGCAGCCCGGGCAAAAGTCACCTGAGCCTGAGCTTCGCTTTGCTGGCCTTTGGCTGCGGCCGCCAGGGCCCGGGCATTTTGCACCATGGCCTTGGCCGCAGTCACGGCCTGTTTGGCCTCGTCCAGGCCGGCCGTGGAGGTAATGGAGGTCAGGTTGACATCGATGTCCCGCGAGCGAAGCGCAGCCTCGTCCGCAGCCAACGAGGCCCGGGCTGCATCCAGCCTGGCCTGAAAATCACGCGGATCGAGTTCCACCAGCAGGTCGCCGGCCTCAACCTTCTGGTTGTCGGTGACATGAACCCTGGCCACATGACCCGACACCCGGGGGCTGACGGCTATGATGTGACCGTCGATAAACGCATCGTCGGTTGATTCATGGGAAATGGCATACAGGTAATAGGAAATACCCACCGCCAAACCGGCAAGGACTAACCCGGCGGCGATCAGTGCCATGACCCGGCGGCGGGGTCTCCTGCGCCGGATTCCAGCGCCTTGAGCGGTCTGCTGCGGTTCGGTTCCCAAGTCTGTTTTTTTCTGGGAAGTGCTTGAGTTTTCCATCATCTGCTCATATTCAGGTGCCTGCCATGCAAATGCCCGGCGGATCGATCTGTTTCAGCTCAGCGATAAGATTTTCCGCAGCCACCCGCCGCTCCTTGAGAACCCGACAGCGCAGTCCGGATTCGGCCGGATGAGGCTGACGCCAGATGCCGGCGCCAATGGACGATTTTTCCTGGCACATGGAGCCGGGGGCGCAACGAACCGTGGGCAGAAAACTGGCAAAAGCGCAGTCCTTGTCCGTCACTGCCTGCAAACAGCTTTCCGCAGACGGAATTTTCATCCGCTTTTGTTCGTCCGGTGCTGGATGCCGGCTCTCACGGCAGGCACTTCAGGTACTTTTGCCCTCCCGACTGCCGGTCTGTGGCTGCGGTGCAGCATCGCCTTGTTCCATCAGCTGTTTGGCCATGGCGACAATCATTTCTTCGGCTGCTTCAAAACCGACCCGGGACATGTCGATAGTCAAATGATAATTGCGCGCATCGTACCATGAAGCACCGCAAATCTTTTGCACGTAACGCCGGCGGTCACTATCCGTGCGGTCGATCATTTTTTCAGCCGCCTCCGGGTCGGCGGCGTAGTAAACCTGCATCACGCGTCGAATACGATAGCCGCGTTCAGCATGAACGAATATGTTGATCAGCCGAGCCCGTCCCTGGAGGCGATGAAAGGCGCAGCGCCCCACAATGACACAGGATCCCCTGGCTGCCAGCCTCAAAAGGACCTTGTGTTCGGCGGCGATCAATTCATCGTCTGAAATCAACCGCAGCGACGGCGGGCTCTGAATGTCTTCAGGGCACCCGGCGGCAAAGGCTTCCAGAAGCTTTGCCCAGAAGCTTTGGGTGCGCTCTTCGCGCTGGACCAGTTCCGAATTGCTGATATCCAGCTCCCGTGCGGCCTGTTCCAGAATTTGATGATCCAGATAGACAAAACCCAATCGGTGGGCGAGCCGCTGAGCCAGGTAGGATCCGCCGCTGCCCAACTGTCGGGCAATGGTGATATGCAGAGGCAGGTCTTTAGCCATGATGGGCCTTCGGAAAGGTTCCAAACCGCCGTGCCCTTTGATTTGAAACCCTCAGCGCAGCCTTTCTATCCACCGAAGGCGGAGGGCCTCGGCCTGAAGTCAAATGGACCTTTTCCGGATGGACCCCGGATACTGTGAGAAATTACTTTTTCTTCACAAAGGGGAATATGTCCGTATATCCGGCAATATCGGTAACTAAAAGTATAACGAAAACCACAAAGACGATAATCAGTAAAGCCACAAAAAAGTCGCCGCCGGCAGGAAGCCGTTCGAGTTTATCGGCAACAAATTGTGCCTCCCGGTCGGTGAGGCTATCGATGCGGTTTTTGGCTTCCTGCGGATCGATGCCCTGTGATATCAGAGCGTTTTTTACATCCTCACGCGCCAGAAAACTCTTAAGATACTCACGCGCACTTTGTGCTCGATCGGCATTTATTACTTCTTCGGTTCCGATCATGGCGGCCATGGCAGATTGATACGGCCCTGCCAAAATAAACATAAAAAATGCGAGAAAAACGCCTACCGGTTTGAGCAATGTGTGCATATTCTTCATATCCGACCTCCTTATACAAAGTGACGCATATATATTCAATTCACCTGCCGATGTCAATTGCAATATGCCGAGGATAGAGGACGCATGTAACCTCCACGCAACGAAATTTTACCATCAATATTGACTTTATGATAAAATTTCAAAAAAATGGCTCACCAATCCAAAACCAGAGGAATTTAAGCATGAAAATCGGCACCCTGGTGCTCATAATGATCAGTCTCATTTTGCCGTTAAGCGCAGAATGCCTGCCTGAAACAAATCTCAACCGTCAGAGCGCTCAAATTGATTCCACCACCCGTCTGCTC
>JARRJQ010000132.1:9889-12682 GCA_037388985.1 Desulfobacterales bacterium
TAAAAGCAAAAACCCGGCAGAACTCAATGGCGTAGCGTTGGTCATTCACGGACTAAACGGCCGGCCGGACAAGATGGAATCCATTATCGCAGAACTGACCGCATGCGGAATCGACTGCTTAAATCTGTCTTTGCGCGGTCACGGCAAAAACTATTATCCTCTTGAAAAAACCGACAGTGCCGCAGCCCGCATGGAGGCATTTAAATCTGTTTCATACCCGCTTTGGAAAAGCGAGGCATTTCAGGCATATCGACTCGTTAAAAAAGAGGGCACGCAGTATGGCGTTCCGGTGTTTTTTATCGGCTTTTCAATGGGCGGACTGCTGGGGGTGGATCTGTTCGCATCAAATTCAAATGTCAATTTCGACAAAATGGTTTTGTTTGCGCCGGCGCTTAAAATGCGCCAAAGAAATCATCTTTTAAAAATATTTTCGCCGTTTCCGAGGCTGGTAATTCCAAGCCTGGCCCACAAGTCCTATCTTTCAAATAGCGGAACGCCAATGGCCGCCTACAATGCTTTATTTGAAATGTATGATGATTTACAAAACCATCTGGGCCCGAAAATCAACGTCCCAACTGTTGTTTTTATCGACAAACAGGACGAGCTCATTTCTTTTTCCGGTTTACAAGAAATGGTCCAAAAGCACGCTCTTGATCAATGGAAAATACATCCGGTGAAAAAAGACAGAACGGCAACTGAAATAAAAATGCATCACCTCATTATTGATCAAGCCTCGGTCGGACAACAGATGTGGAAAGAGATTGCGGACAGCACCATGATGCATTTATTAGGGAAAACCGCGGCTTGTGCTCCGCTTCAAGTTCCTTGAGCCTTAGAGTCTTAATAAAATTTTTTTCGCGTTTTATGAAAAAAACTTTTTCCATCACGAAAACACAAAATCTAAAAAGCACGAAATTTATATTATTCTTTTTCGTGTTTTTATCTTTTCGTGCTTTCGTGATTAATTAATCTTTTTTGGTTCCGGCTTGTCCGGGTTGGGAAAAGGTTTGAAGAAATTAATCCGAGACGGCAGCCTGCCACAGGTAGTAAAATCCGGTTTGCAACTCTGAAAATGAAGGAAGAAACTCCAGGGATAGTATCGACGGATTCCGGCCATCATAGCGGGATATGGAGGTGTTGTAGAGGTTATCGTCCGGATACTCTGTTCGGCGATAAACCACTACTTTGGCATCTTCGGGCAGATTCGCCAGTTTCTTGGCCCGGCTAACAGCTTCATCCAGATATCCGATGCTGTCAACCATGCCCAGCTTTAAGGCATCATCGGCGAGATAAATACGGGCGGATGCGATTTCCTTTAATCGGTTCGGCTCGAGTTTGCGATGTTCGGCAATGTGGTCTAAAAATCGAGCGCCCAGCCGATCAACGATGTTCTGAATTATTTCCTTTTCTTCTCCGGTGGCCTGCCGGAAGGGGGATCCCATATCCTTATTTTTGCCCGTCTTGCTGACATTCACATCAATACCGATTTTTTCCATCAGACCGGACACATTCGGATTTAAAAACAAAACACCCACCGAACCGGTAACTGTTGTCGGGTGAGCCAGAATAAAATCGGCCGGAAGTGCAATATAATACCCCCCAGAGGCAGCCACGCCCATCATGGCAGCCACAACTTTGGCCTTTTTGTGTTGTTTAAATGCGATGATTTCATTGTAAATCAGATCGCTGGCAATAACGGACCCACCGGGCGAATCGATTTTCAGAAGCACGGCTTTAACCTCCGGGTCATCTTCAGCTTTGCGCAGCTGCGACACGATTTCCTGCACCATGCTCGGCCGCGTGGTGACAAACTGCTTTCTGGGTGCATCGGAAATTATCCCCCTTATGGGAATAAACAGAACCTTGCCCTTTTCTTTGCCCTGCAGCGTATATTCCTTCAACGGATCCTCGTGGCTGGAAAAAATTCTAACTTTCGGAGCTTCACAGCCGATTAAAAACAGCACGATAACTGCCGCTACGATGGATATGGGTTTCCGCATCATATTTTCCTTTACAGAAAGATTTACAAAATCGCTTAGTAGATCCGCAGATTTCGCAGATTCTCACAGATTATTTTTTAAAATTATAATCACCTTTATTCTTTTTAATCTGCGTAATCTGTGGATATTTTAATTTTCTATCTATAATCATTCGAATATAGGAAACCGGAGCAAAAGTGTCAAGCAGCCGGAAAGCGGAACAGTTCGGTCGATAAACCAACTTTAAGCTTGACATACATGCCCGGCCTCATAATAACGCGTATGAAAATCAACTAATTTAGCGCATTGGAAAAACGAATATGTCTCGCCGCTGGATTATATTTATACTTGCAACATCACACTTTTTTCTATCTCAGTTTTATCGGACGTCAAACGCCGTTATCGCCACGCAGCTGATCCGGGATCTGTCCCTCGACACGGAGGGTCTGGGCTTTTTGTCAGCCTCCTTTTTCTATGGTTTTGCATTAACCCAAATCCCCATCGGTCTGCTTTTAGATAAGGTGGGCCCGAGAAAGCTGATGACGATACTGTCTCTGCTGGGCATACTGGGCGCCTTTATTTTTTCCATTGCAGACTCACTGAGCATGGGTTTAATCGGTCGCATCCTTCTTGGAATCGGCATGGCCTGCAATTTAATGGGCACCTTTAAGCTTTTAACCAAATGGTTCGAGCCGCTTATTTTTGCCACTCTTTCCGGCCTTGTCATCTCTGTGGGTACCATGGGAAATATTGTGGCGACAACCCCGCTGGTGATGCTGGTAGAACAAATGGGCTGGCGCCAGAGTTTTCAATT
>JARRJQ010000133.1:0-11475 GCA_037388985.1 Desulfobacterales bacterium
CATCATCGCGCCACAGCACTTCCAGTTTGATATCAGCGGGGAATTTCTCCTGGCGCCAAGGCGCTAGATTTTTGGTTTCATTTACATACTTGACATAGTCCTCAAAGGCGGCCAGCACTGCCGCTGAATCCTCAGCAAAGGGCCCGGTCAGCGACTGAGTGCCGCCGACATACAGTATTTTTTCGGCCTGCGCACTAAGGGGCACCAGGGATATCACCGCCATCAAAATAATTGCGCCGGCTGCAAACATCCATTTTGTTTTAGTCATAATTTCCTCCTTAACTTAATCCAATGTATAGTTTAGTTTATACGCTCGATTAACCCCTTTTAAACTTTAGCTCTTTGCACCTCCTTTCCCTGTTTTCGGTTTAAAAAAGATGCCGGGGGATCCGGTGAAAGCGAATTACACCCCCATTTCACTCTGACATTTCATGAGAGTAAGGCCAAAGTCTGAAGTAGGTCTTGACCATCTCCCATCGGTGATGCAAGCCTCGCGGCTCAAAAATCAGGAAAATGATGATGACCAATCCATGTGAGATAATGGCCAGCGAGGCGGCTGCCTGAGGGGCAATAGCAGCGGCCAGGATCGGCCCGACAATGGTAACGAGTTCATCAAGCACTTTGAGGGCCACGACGCCTAAAATCGCCCCGGTCGTACTGCCCATCCCCCCCACAATCAGCATGCCCAGATACCAGACAGAATCCATAAAGGGAAACTGTTCAGTACTGGCAAAACTAAAGTAGTGAATGAGCAGTGATCCGGCTACGCCGGCATAGATACAGCCGATAAAGAAGGCTTGAAGTTTGTAACTCCAAAGACTGATTCCCATAACCTCAGCTGCCAGGTCGTTGTCGCGAATGGCAATGAAGGCCCTGCCGGCCCTGGTCCTCGTGATATTGTGCGCCGTGATGGTGGCCAGGCAGGTCAATATCATCACCAGGTAAAAATAGTTGGTCTTGGAATTCAGCGAGATACTGCCGATCGTTGCTCTGGGTATACTTAAACCATCGGTTCCGCCGGTGATGCTGCGCAACTGAATGATGGTCCAGATGATAATAAATTGGGCGGCGATGGTTGCCATAATGAGGTAAAAGCCCTTGATCTTTAAAGACGGCAGGCCGAAGATTAAACCGGCGATTCCCGCGGCCAGAGCGGCACAAGGCAGCGCTGCCCAGAAGGGCCAGCCGAGCTTGGCGCACAAAATGGCCGAGGTGTAACCGCCGACAGCCATAAAGCCCGAATGGCCGATAGAAATTTGGCCGCAGTATCCGGTTAGAATGTTGAGCCCGTGAACGCTAATAACGGCAATACCTATTGTGGTCAGAATGGTCAGCATCCGGTCACTGAAAAAGAGCGGACAGATCAAAAGAAAAATAAGCAGCGCAACCACTGCTCCCCACTGCCGTCCGGAATGCAAGACCGCCATATCCTGTGCATAATTTTCGTGAAAGGTTCCTGTGCGTAAACCCATAGGTTAGACCCTCTCTATCCTGGCCAGACCGAATAAGCCATGCGGCCTGAAGATGAGCACAACGATCATCACAAAAAAAGGAAAGACCTGGGCCAGCCCGCCGCCGGGCAGAAGCGGGTCCAGATATCCGGCCGCCACGTTCTCCAGCATACCCAGTATGATTCCACCGAAAATCGCTCCGCCGATGGAATTCACCCCGCCCAGCAGGACAACAGCGAAAGCTTTGAGGCCGATATCGGCCAGTTCCATATTCGCGCCGGAAACACCTCCCAGAAGAATGCCGCCGATGACCCCCACGACACTGGCAATTATCCATGAGACGGCATAAACGGTGGTAGCCTTGATGCCCACACTCTGCACCACCTGCAGATCCTCGGCGGTGGCCCGCATGGCCAGTCCGATTTTGGTATAGCGGAACAGGAGCATGAGGATGGCGACGCAGATGACAGAAACGATGAGTCCAATCAAAGACTCCGAAGGGATTGAGATTTCGCCGATTTTCATGGTTATCGTCGGCAACAGTCCATGATATGCTTTGTATTCGGCACCCCATAACAGAGTTGCCAGCCCGCCCAATACGGTAGCCAGGGCAATGGTCATCATTATAACGGCCAGCACGGGTTGGCCCACCAGCGGGCGCAACATCAGCCGTTCGATGAGCAAACCCATTACGATCGCCACCGCGATTGCCAGCAGCAGCGCAGCCCATGTCGGCAGGCTGAGCGGCACCAGAAAGGTATAGCCGAGATAGCCGCCGATCAAAACAAAGTGCCCCTGAGCGATGTTAAACACTTCGGAGCATTTGAGAATGATCACAAAGCCGATCGCGACCAACGCATAAACCATGCCTTGGGCAAGGCCGGTTACGACTAATTGTAGAAAGAAGGTCATCAGCCAACTCCTTAAACAGACTCGATTTTAATCGTGATTTTTTGAGCTTCCGCCTGCCTTTCATGGGATCCGACCTGGGCTTCTATCGGCACCGCCGCCTCATCACCATAGATCCCATCGATCAACCTGCGGTATCGTTTTTCCAAAAATGCTCTTCGCAACTTCCGGTTGCGGGTCAATTCTCCCTCGTCTGGGTCGAATTCCTTGTGCAGATTGACATATTTTTTTACTCTGACACCGGCGGGCAACGCATCGTTGAGCTTCTTGATAGCTTGCCTCACCAGTTCATAAATCTCCGGCGCCTGGGAAAGCTCGGCAAATGATGTATAGGCTACTCTCCTCTGCCCCGCCCACCTGCTGACGTGATCATAGTTGATAATGATGATCGCCGAAACATAGGCTGCCTGCGGACCGGCCAGAATCCAGGCGTCTTTTATATACGGATTGAACCTCAGCCGGCTTTCTATACTCTGGGGCGCCAGCGTATCGCCATTTGCCAGCTTTACCAGATCTTGCATCCTGTCGACAAATACGACATGCCCGTCCTCTCGAATGAACCCGGTGTCTCCGGTGTAAAACCATCCGTCTTTGAGCACGCTGGCTGTCTTTTGCGGGTCATTATAGTAACCGATGAATATGCCGGGCTGCCGGCAAATGAGCTCTCCGTCGGCGGTTACCTTTACCTGTGCTTGCCGATGAATAGGGCCGACCGTCTCATAATGGATATCATCATTTTTGGCACCGGTAAGCGCCCCTCCCTCTGTTGATCCATACAGGCTTTTGAGCGGCAGATTCAGCGCATGGTAAAACCTGAAGGTTTCCGGGCTGAGTGTCGCCCCGGTCGTATAACAGATTCGGGCATTTGACAAACCCAGACTCCGTTTAATAGGCCTGAATAGGATGATATCCGCCAGTGCATAAAGCGCTTTTAAATACAGGCCTGGATTTTGCCTGCGATATTTTAATTCAGCCATTTTCTGGCCTATAGGCATGAGCAGCCGGGCGGCAAAGCGTTTGAGGGCATCTGCACCTAAAATCCGGGCCTGCACCATGGCTGCCTGACTTTCCCATAGCCGCGCTCCGTAAAAAACAATGCTCGGCCCGGTTTCCCGACTATCCCGCTGCTGGGTTTCCGGCTCTTCAGCGAAGTTCAGGATGCCGGCCGCCAGCAGATGGCAACCAATTCCGATCCATTGCTCATTTATCCAGACCGGCGGCAGATAAGGAACGACATTATCTTCTTCAACCCACGGGTCGAGCTCCAGCAAGTTTTCGGCACCGGCTCTCAATGTCCGGTAAGTGTGGACGGCTCCCTTAGGCGCACTCGCTGTAGTTCCCGCTGTGTAAATAATAGCGCAAATATCATCTGCTCGACCGCTTTGTAAGTTTTGCTCGAAGCACCCGGAGTGTTCGGCTTCATATGCTTGCCCCAGTTTTAAGGCCTCTCTGTATCCGACCAGAATGTCATCCGCATAGCGGTCCAATCCCTTGTAGTTCCAGTAAATTGCCTTTTTAAGCTGCGGAAGTTCGTCTTTGACTTGAAGGAGCTTATCAACCTGCTCCTGATCTTCAACGACAGCATATTTCGCTTCACAATTTTCGGCAATGGTTTTTATCTCCCATGGCAGTAAATCCGAGAACAAACCCACCGACACCCCATGGTTTGCCTGGGCGGCCAGCTCGGCATAGTACCACTGAGGGGCATTATCTCCGATAATCAGGACCTTGTCTCCGGGCTCAAAGCCCAAAGCCAGCAGACCCAGCGCCAGGTGCTTGACATTGAGATAATAGTCCTTCCAGGTGTGCGGATGCCAGACGCCGTAATGCTTGTTTCGCATGGCGCGGCGACTGTCGCCATATTTTTCGTAGTTATACTTGAGTATTTTGGGCCAGGTGTCACCCTTTGCGCTATGCGTGTGTTCCATTCCGACCGCCATTTCCCCTTGTTTTTGCATTAACCAAGCCATCGTTTTCTTCGCCGGTAATGCTTCACGTCCCGATAGCTCTTCTGGGACCCCATCGACGATAGTCCCATGTAGAATTCGCGTACGTCCTCATTATCTATTAAATTCTCAGCCGGCCCACTCAAAACGATCCGCCCATTCTCCAAAACGTGTCCATAATCGGCAATGCCCAGTGCCGCTCTGACATTTTGCTCCACAAGCAGGATGGCCATATTTTGTTCTGAGCTGATTTTCTTTATAATTTCATATATTTCTTCCACCAGAAGCGGAGCCAGACCCAGCGAAGGTTCATCCATCAACATCAATTTAGGACGCGCCATAAGTGCCCGCCCGATCACCAGCATCTGTTGTTCGCCGCCGGACAGATAACCGCTCATCCGGCTGCGCAGGCGCACAATCGCCGGAAAGTAGTTTAAAACCATTTCAAGGTCCTGCTTGACGCCGCGCCGATCCCTGCGGCGATATGCCCCCACCAGCAAATTCTCCTCAACGCTGAGGTGTTCAAGAACCCTGCGGCCTTCCATTGCCTGGCTGATGCCCATCACCGCAATATGTTCGGGACCCAGCCGGTCGATGCGCTGACCATCAAATTCGATGCTGCCATTGGTTACTTCACCTTCTTCCGTTTTGAGCATCCCCGAGATGGCCTTTAAGGTTGTCGTTTTGCCGCCGCCATTGGCTCCGAGCAACGCAACGATTTGTCCGTCATCTACCGTCAGTGACACGCCGCGCAGCACCTGGATAACATTCATATAGACAACTTCAATATTGTTGACCTGCAGCATTTTGCCTCATCTTCCCTAAAACCAGCTTTTATACTTCTTTAATCCTATTCTTCCTTGCCCAGGTAAGCGCTGATGACCTCGGGATTGATCTTGATTTCATCAGGAGTGCCCTCGGCAATCTTACGACCAAAATCTAGAACAACGATCCTGTCGGCTATGTCCATCACCACACCCATATCATGTTCGACAAGGATGATGCTGCGAATCCCATCTCGCAGAACCGGTGTGTCCGGATAAGTGGCTCCCTGACCTTCGAAGATATCAAGGATGAAGCGGGCGATATCTTCCTTTTCCTCTAAATTCATCCCTGCCATCGGCTCGTCAAGCAAAAGGACTTTCGGCTCCAGGGCCAATGCTCTTCCGAGCTCAATTCTTTTTTGCATCCCGTAAGGCAAAACGCCAACAACTTTCTTTCTCATCGGCGCCATTTCCAAAAAGTCGATAATCTCCTCGACCGTTCGACGGTGCTTGATTTCTTCATGAAGGGCCCGGCCCAAGTACAGCGCACCGCTGACAAAATTTTGTTTCATCAGCACGTGCCGGGCGGCCATGATGTTGTCTTGAGTGCTGAGCCCGGTATAGAGCTCGATATTCTGAAAGGTTCGCGCAATGCCGAGTTTAGCCAGCTTATCCGGGCGCTTACGGGTAATTCTTCGCCCCTCGTAATATATCTCGCCTTCTTGAGGTTTATAAAAACCGTTAATGCAATTGAGCAGGGCTGTTTTGCCGGCGCCATTGGGGCCGATGATCGCCAGAATTTCGTTATCGCGGATATCCAGGCTTATCTCCATAAGTGCATGGACACCGCCAAAGCTCAGCGACAGGCCCTCAATTCGCAATTTACTCTCATGATGCGCTTTCACCAATTACCGCCTCCTAATGGATTGAGCTTTAGCCATTGTTCATAACATAAGCCTCAAAAACACTCAAACACTTGCCTCCTGATAATTAAACCCCTGCGGCAGGGTCACTTTCAGCTGACACCGCTCACTTGCCCGTCCAATATTTTTGCCGAATTTCTTTCTTAACTATTTTCCCCTGCGGGCTTTTGGGCAGCGCTTCCACAAATTCAACTCCTTTGGGTGCCTTGAAATGCGCGATGCGCTTTTTGCAGAAATTGATGATCTCCTCCTCGGTTGCTTCAGCGCCCGGGTTGAGCACGACCAGCGCATGGACCCGTTCCACCCATACCGGATCGGGGATACCAATGACGGCAGCTTCGGCGACGGCCGGGTGCATATAGAGAACATCTTCGACCTCGCGGGAATAGACATTTTCACCGCCACTCACAATCATGTCCATTTTGCGGTCAACGAGATAGATAAACCCCTTTTCATCATAAAATCCCATGTCTCCGGTATGTAGCCATTCATCTCGGATCGTGTCCTTTGTCTCCTCGGGTCTGCGCCAATAACATTCCATGACCGAGTCACTTTGGGCGATGATCTCACCGACTATCCCGGGCGCAACATCGGTGTTCGTTTCATCGACCACTCTCACATGGACGCCAAGGCTTGGTTGCCCGCAGGAGCTCAGAACTTTTTGTTCTTCAGCAGGCTTATCCAGAACCTGGTGCGCCTTCCTGGGAAGCGAACACACTTGGGGTCCTGATTCGCTCTGACCGTAGCCCTGTGAAAAAATAGGGCCAAATACCGCCAGTCCCCGCCTCAATAACTCGATGGGCATCGGGGACGCGGCGTAATAAATTCTGCGCAAACTGCTCAGGTCATATGCTTTAAAGTCCTGACAGGACACCAACGCATTTAGCTGGGTGGGGACAATTTGCAGATCCGTGGCTTTTTCATTTTGAATCGTCTGCAAAACAGCTTCCGGTTGAAAAGATTTCTGCGCAATGATCACATTACACCCGCCAACGATAAAAAAAGGCCATACATGGCTGTCTCCGCCAATGTGAAAAAATGGCAGTACCATGATGTGTCTGTCGCCGGGCTTGACTCCCATTTCCAAAGCTTTAATGCGGGTGTTATTCAGTTTGCGACAGTGGGTATAGAGGGCACCTCGAGGGACACCGGTGGTGCCGCTGGTATAAAAAATAATAAAGGGGTCGTCTTTGCCCACTTGCATTTCCGGCTCATGCGAGGGATAGCCGGTAAGCAATTGGGAATAAGAAGCCGTGTCCGCAACCGATTCCCCAAAGGAAATATAGTTTCGCACCCTGGAAAGCCGTGATCGCAAGCCATCGATAGTCGCAGCCAGCACATCACCTTTTTTGACCTTCAAAGAGCAAAGACCATGGATCAGGCTGTTAACCCGGGCGTTGAACTGGGCGAAGGTGATGCGATTGGCGTCGCAGACAAAGGCTTCTTCATCGGCGTGCAAAAGGGCATTGCGATAGATAATATCCGCAAAAGTGCCCCGGCTATAACGACATAATTCCTTTAATATGAATTTGTCTGACATGTCATCAACCCCATAATCTAATTTGCACCGGTCCATTGCTTGGCCAGCTTGACGGCAGCCACGGCATCCGGACCATAGGCATCCGCAGCTGCATATTGCCTGATCTTGCCATCGACGGCACCGCCACCGATCATGATCTTGACCTGATCGCGCAGCCCTGCGGTCTTAATAACCTCAATGGTGTTTTTCATCGAATCAAAAGCAGTGGTTAACAACGCACTCATACCCACAATCTGCGGTTGAATCTCCCTGATGGCTTCCACGAACTTCTCAGCAGGCACATCAACCCCTAAATCGTGAACCTCAAACCCATTGATATCCAGCATAAACCCGACAATATCTTTCCCGATGTCGTGGATGTCGCCCTTCACCGACCCGATCACCACCTTGCCGATTGCTTCGCCCTTCTGGTTGGATGCCTTTTTGATATAAGGCTTGGCTATCGTCGATATCTTCTTTAGCATATCGCCGGCCATGATCAATTCCGGTAAAAAATATTTTCCGGTCTCAAATCGCTTGCCGACAATTTCAAGGGCCTGGCGGCAACGATCGAGGACCGCCAGAGGATCTTCGCCGGCCTCCAGCATTTTTTGGGAAAGATCGATGGCTTCCTGTTCTCGCATATCGGCCATGGCATCAATCAATTCATTTGCCATCACTTGCCTCCATAACACCATTGCTCATGTTCAGCCCCGAATCGAAATCAGTCTTGTTCATAAATACCGCAATCTTTTAAACTATCAATCATGGCCCTTACATTTTCGGCTTTGGATCCCTGCATGCCTGCTCCGGTTGAAAAGATAAAACCGCCGTCTTTACCGGCGATATCCACCAGACTTTTACAATATGCTTTCACCTCATCAGGCGAGCCGGCACACAGCAACGACAGGGGCAAATTGCCGGCAAGACAGGCCACCTGGCCAACCGTTTTTTTAGCCTGAGCCATATCGGTGAGGTCAAACCACCAGACGACTTTTCCTTTGGGAACATCGCTAATCACCTCCAGACGCTGATTATAACCGCCTTCGGCAAACAGCTGGGGAACGATACCCTCATTGACCAGCCCAATGATGACTTTGCGCAGCGTCGGCCAGTAGAAGGTTTGAAATTGCTTATCTGACATGAATCCGTCAGCACCTTTATGCAGCGGGATAAAGGGCATGATGTGACCCGTGGCCTTGCATGAGGCCGCCCCGGATTTGATCATAAAAGGCGTTATCCTTTCACACGCCTCGATAAGCTCATCCGGATGCCGGTACATGTCCATCAGGATCTCTCGGGTGCCCCTGAGGGTATCTCCGATCACATCAAAAGGCGCCTTGGTGAATCCTCCTGAGAACGCCGGGTATCCTTTACCCATGATCGATCTATTTAATTGACGAATGGCGTCCCGCCAGCGAATCGTTTCTTCGCCGGCTTCGGCTAGGTTGCTAAACGCCTCCTGGACATCTTTTGCGCCAAATGCAAACAACGCCGGCGGAATGCAGGGAATTTCATTAACCGGCGGAAGCAGCGGCATGGTCTCCAGCGGTTTTAAGGCGCCAAAAATTCGCGGAAAATAAATATTCATAAAAAAGCCGGTGGGATCATCGATTAAATCCGGATATTCATCGGCTTTCATATATTCTTTTTCAACGTACTGGTATTCGCTTTCTTCGGACACACCGTGACCCGGCCAACGGCCAAGCTTGAAATCCAGAATATCCAATGCCCTGCCGGGCACCACGGTCGTGGGAGCGTTGTAAGCATCCGGTGTAAAATCGTTGTAATATGTTTTCCAGGCCCGGGCTAAAGCCGCATAGTCATACATGGCATCATACATGCTGACGCCGGCATATTGAATGGGAAAGAAGCCCGCTGAAGGGCAAATCGGAATCCGCTGTGGTGTTTTTTTCAGCTGGATCGCTTCTTTCATCAGCGAAACCCGGGTGCGGTAAGCTGCTTCAGCCTCAGCACCCTCGAAGGGAATCCCCTTGCCCTCAAGCCATACTTCGAACTGTTTCTCCTGTTTCTGGTCCGCATCTGCTGAAACTTCGGCAAATCGATTTTTCATGTGATTGCCCTTCAATTGACAAATAGTCAATATATTGAATATCAATACGCGTACTAAATTCAACTGTCAACCCATTCCGCAATCTCTATCCCCAAATTAATGATCTTAAAATCATTGATTTTATAAACCTGATCGTATAAAAAAACGACGATGCAACGCACTTACCAGAGTGATCTGAGCATTGACGAAAAGGTCTTGATGGCCATCGTCCGGGCGGCTGAGTTTTTCAGAAGAAACCATTCCACTGTTTTCAAGAATTTTGGCCTTTCTTTTCCGCAGTATAATGTTTTGCGCGTCTTGGAAGCTTCTAAAAATTGTCGGAACAAGATCAGCGATGTCAGCCGCATTATGCTGGTTCCGGGTGCCAATATAACCGGTATTGCCAAAAGGCTTGCAAAGGATGGATTCATTGTTAAAAAATCAGATCCCCGTGAGGATCGCGTAACCATCCTTGAAATTGCCCCGAAGGGCAAAAAAGCGCTTAAAAATATTGAAAGGCAAAAAGACCTTCAACTGGAATTAATGCTCAAAAATTTATCCGGCACCCAGAAGCGCGATCTTATAGACAAAGTCAACCGTATTATTAAAAACGGTATATCGCCCAGAGTTTGACGATCGGTTCGTCGGTAAATTCGCCCGCTTGCCGGCAAGCCGATCCCGTATTCCTCAGCCCGTGAGAAGTCTATTAGGCAGTTACATTGGCTTTCTGACGATAAACTTTCTCCATTTTAATTAAACTTTGACAAAATTTTTCCAGGTGACATGCCATCGCTTCTTTGGCAGCTTCAGCATTTCCGTGAAGAATAGCCTCGACGATATCGCGATGTTCGCCGGGCATATGGAGCGCTCTGTGATCCGGATCGACGGCTTCAACAATCTCATATGTCAGTTTCAGCATTGATTTGGCGATGGCCTCGAAAAAATGATTCGCACACAGTTCTGCAATCACCAGATGAACTTTTTGTAGCTGATCAATTCTATCAGATGTCGTGCTGACATCAATAAATTCAGCCTCCTGCGCTTCGACTAATCGTTTTTTGCCGCTTACGTTTGCATGCAAAGCTGCCAGTCGGGCTACCTCGGGCTCTATATAATAACGCACATCGGCCAATTCCCGTATAGCAACTTTGTTGGCCAGGAAAACATCCAGGAACGCATTTCCGACATGATCAAATGACAGATCTTTGACAAAGGCGCCTCCGGCTGGACCATGGCGCAAAGCGACAAAGCCCGTAATTTCCAAAGCCCGTATCGCTTCGCGGATGACACTCCGGCTGACACGAAACGCTTCGGTTAACTCTCGCTCGGACGGTAGTTTTTGACCTGATTTGAATTCTCCCAGAATAATGGCCTCTTTAAGCTGTCTGAGAACCTCTTCAGAAACACGGGATTGTTTCAAGGGCTTGAAGTTTGGCATATCGGGTCTTTGTTGGTTTTAGTAATGATTTGATTATTGGAAATTAAAAAATCGCTGAAATTTGGCTTGACAAGCAAAAATGATTAACATTAAATGTAAGACCAATCAACAAGAATTTCGATTTTTTTACATCCTCATCAGCGCAGGATGTTTGAAAGAACAATTTTATTTTTACTTTCTTCTTACCGCCAAAATGGAGTCATTTTCCATGCCAAGGAAATTAACTTGAATCTTTCCAGCATCATTGATCACGGCGCGCTATATTTTAAGGATAAGATCGCCTGACCTACGGAGAAAATAAGGTCACCTACGGCCGTCTGAAGTCCGCCATGGAGCGGATCGCCTTTTATTTGAGAAACCAGGGTATCGGCCGCGGCGACAGAATTGCCATCTTTATGCCCAATCGGCCGGAGTGGGTGGCGGCTTATTATGCGATCATCAGAGTCGGTGCCATAGCGGTGTGCGTTAGCTC
>JARRJQ010000134.1:0-8991 GCA_037388985.1 Desulfobacterales bacterium
TGCTTTTGGGCAGTAACACTGTTTTGGTCAACACTAAAATACCGGCGATGGAATAATGGTTGAGCCAGCTGAGTAGATTCAATTCCTCCTGCCCCGGTATGCGCCGGATATCCAAAATGATGACCACCCCCTTTAACGTCTGCCGCCCGCGAAGATAGGTTTCAATCATCGGGCCCCAGGTTTTGCGGATCGAAGCAGGAACCCTGGCATAACCATATCCCGGTAAATCAACGAAAACAATTTGCCGGTTGATATCAAAAAAATTAATCAGCTGGGTGCGGCCGGGGGTTGAACTGGTTTTTACGAGGCGCCGGCGGTTGACCAGGGTGTTAATCAGACTGGATTTGCCCACTTTTGAGCGACCGGCAATAGCGATTTCCGGCAGAAAAGCAGGCGGATACTGGGCGGGTTTTGCGGCGCTGGTGACAAATTCGGCGGAGATAATCTTCATGATTCAGCATCTGGAGCTTCAAAAAGTGCGGTTTTGTTTGTAACGGATTGCCCTGAATTAAATGGCACAAGGCTCAAGGCGCACGGCGCACGGCTTACGGCGCAAGGCGCACGGCACACGGCGCAAGGTTTTTTAATTCGCCACAGATCCGCTCAGACGGACACAGATCTTTTTCGCTGGCGAACTTTTTGAAGAAAAACTTTCATTGCCCAGCGATTTAATTATAGTGTAATTTATTTTATAATCCCTGCTAATTTTCTTACCGTGTGCCGTGCGCCGTGTACCTTGCGCCTATTCGTAGACATTCAAAAGGTTGTGAGACCTCAGAAAAACGTTAAAACCTGCTCTCCAGATAGCGCTCCAGCCGGTCCATACCTTCTTCAATATTTTCCAAAGAGTTGGCGTAGGAAAATCGCAGATAGCCTTCACCGTTTTGGCCAAAATCAATGCCCGGACTGACACCGACATGCGCTTTTTCAAGGATGTCGAATGCCAGTTGATACGAATCGTTTGAGATATGTTTGGCATTGGCAAATACGTAAAAAGCCCCGGTGGGTTCCACCGTGATTCCAAAACCCAGCTCCTTCAGGCGGCGAATGATAAAAATACGGCGCTGGTTGTAAATTTTTTGCATGCGGGCCACATCGTCACCGGCATGTTTCAGGGCGGCAATGGCTGCTTTTTGCACCATGGCATTGGCCGAAATAAAAAAGTTTTGATGCAGCTTTTGCATGGGGCGAATAAACGCTTTGGGCGCAATGACATAGCCAAGGCGAAGGCCGGTCATGGCAAACTGCTTGGAAAATCCATTCAGTACAAATGCGTGGTCGGAAAATTCCAAAATTGAATGCGCTTGTCCTTCATAAACCAATCCATGATAGATTTCATCGGAAACGATATAAGGACACGATTCGCGTGTTGTAAGCTCGGCGATTTGCCGCATGCGGTTGGCTGACAGCAGATTGCCGGTTGGATTGGAAGGTGAGTTGATAAAGATGGCCTTGGTTCGCGGAGTGATTTTTTGCCTGATAACCTTTGGCCGGTATTGGAACCCGTCTTGTTCATAGACCGGAATTGTAATCAGCTTGCCGTCAACAAACCTGATGAAATTGGGATAGCAGGCATAGTGAGGGTCCGAAATGATGACTTCATCCTGCTTATCGAGCAGTGCGGAGAAAACCAGAAAGATTGCCGGTGAAGAGCCCGAGGTAATAATGACCCGCTCGGGATCGACTGATACGCGATAATGGTTTTGATAGTATTCGCTTACAGCTTCCCGCAGCTCAAACATGCCCAGGCTATGGGTGTAATGGGTAAAGCCATCCTCTAAGGCTTTGCAAGCGGCTTCTTTGACACAGGCCGGTGCATCAAAATCGGGCTCGCCGACTTCCAGATGAATGACACGGGCGCCGCCCCGCTCCAGTTCCTGGGCCCTTTCAAGTACATCCATCACGATAAAGGATGTCATTTCTTGGGTGCGTTTGGCTACCATTGCGTATGCCTCTAATAAATTTTTTCTAGTAAGATGTCTCGGCAATAAGTTAGCTTATCGATTTGTATAAAAAGATGCCGAGCTTATACGACATGAAGCTCAATTGCAATGGAGGTCATGTTTTTTTCTGAAAGCCGATATGCGGATGATTAGCAACAAAACGACACAGTGAGCCGATATTCGGGATGATTGGCACCCAAAGCTTTGGATCTTGGCGCCGAGATTGATCTCATCCCAAATATCGGCTCACAGGCACCATAGAGATCATAGCGGTTTTCAGAAAATAACATGACCGGCTCGGTCTTTTTTCCGGGTTGCCATCCTATCCGGATTGTTAAAATACCTCGATACCCTCGATCCTGCCCCCTCCAAACTCGGCCATGATTTCAGCGGCGACGGTCAGGCCCTCTTTCAGGTATTGGTTTTCGATACCGGGAACGGCATAGGCGTAAAAAAGAACATGGGTGGTGTCCTGGCGCGCACGGGTCTTTTCGTCGGCCCCCTGGCACAATACGCAGACGATTTCTTTTTCATCCCGCAGCACGATTTCACCTTCTCTGGTGACAAACTCGCGGCCGCCCATGCCCGCGCAACCTTCTCCTTCGGCGCTGACATCCAGCATCAGGTTGCCCTCAAACCGCTCATAATCCGTTACCGCCACCAGAATGCCGGCGCACATTTCAGCCATAAAATGCGCGTCCACAATGAGATCATAACGGGGAAAGCCGCTGTGCACCGTTCGCTTCAAATGCTTGGTTAACGGGCATTCAAACCCGAAGCTTTGAAAAAAATCGGCATAGGTGTCGATTCTGGCGCTGATTTCGGCCAGCGTCTCGCGCTTTCTCATTTTGCGCAGCAGCTTGCGCTTGTGCTGATCAAATCCTGCGGGGTTCGAATGATTCTGGCAGCCCGTGACCAGCGTCAGCCCGAAGCCCACACCCGGATAAGTTGCCCGGTATCTTTCTGACATGCAGAATTCCGAAAAAATGGTCAAGCTTAAAATCCCTCTTTATCTTACTTTGTGGCCATGCGATGGGAAATCCGCTGCTGTAAAAATCCGACCAGCACCAGAATGATAATGGCCAGCAAAAACAGTAAAGTGGATATGGCCGGCAGCATCGGTTCGACTTCATAGCGAATGACATCCCACATCTTTTTCGGCAGGGTCACCGCCGTTGTGCCACAGATAAACAACGCAATGACCACCTCGTCAAAGGCAATCATAAAAGCAAAGATGGCACCGGTAAGAATGCCGGGTCTGATGATTGGAAATGTAACTTTGGTAAAAGTCTGGAATCGGCTGGCACCTAAAATGCGGGCGGCGTTTTCAAGGCTGCGATCAAAGCCGCGCAGCGTGGCAGAGATCGGCAGAACCGAAAAGGGCAGCGTCAGGGGTGTGTAAGCCAGTACAAGTCCGAGCTTTGTGCCGATCAACCCCAATTTGGCCATGCTGATATAAAATGCCAGCGCCATGACGATGATGGGGACAATCATCGGCGAAACAATAAAGGCATTGATCAGGCCTTTTCCTTTAAATTTACCCCAGACCAATCCCAGAGAGGCCAATACGCCGAGAAACGAGGAAATCACCGCCGTCATTGCCGATATCTGCAATGAATTCAATACGGCGCTTTGCCAGGCTGGATGGCTGAAAAATTTCCGATATTGATCCAAACCGATTTGGCTGGGTGGAAATTCAATAATCTCAGCCGAGCCCAGGGACATGGGTATCAACAACAGTACCGGCGAAATGAGGAAAAATATCGCCGATCCGGAAACCACCCACAACGGCCAACCGACGTGCAACGGATCAAAGTGTGCCGCTCTTTTTCGCGACCCCTCGCTCATTTTTTAACCCCTCCCCACAGGCGCTCCAATCCCAGATACCGGTTGTAAACTGAAAAAACGATTAACGTCGCTATCAGAAGAATCACCGACATGGCCGACGCAAAAGGCCAGTTTAACAGATCGACAATTTGAATCTGAATCAAGTTGGAAAGCATCTGTTCTTTGCGCCCCCCGAGCAGCGCCGGTGTGATGAAAAAGCCCAGCGCCATGATAAAAACCAGCAGAGCACCGGCACCGATACCGGGCATGCTGAGGGGAAAAGATACCCGCCAGAAGGTCTGCCATCGACTTGCGCCTAAATTTTGGGCTGCCTTCTCCAGGTTCAGGTCCACACCCATCATCACACTGTAAATGGGAAACACGATATAGGGGACGAAAATGTGCGTCATGCCCACCATTACGCCGAATCTATTATGCAGGAGCCTCAAGGGGCTGTCGATCAGGCCGAGGTTGCTCAGCACCGTATTGATGACGCCGTTGCGCTGCAGCACGATAATCCAGGAGTAATTGCGCACCAGAAGACTGATCATAAAGGAAAGCGTAATGGCCAGCAAAAAGAAGTTGCGAATCCCGGGCTTTGCCCGGCGCAAAACATAGGCAATCGGGTAACCGACGATCAATGCCGATAAAGTGGATAAGATACTGATCTGAAATGTAATCCATAAAACGCGCGAATACAGTGGCGTCTTAAAAAAGTAGACATAATGCTTCAAGGTAAAATCCGGGTCAAAGAGGCTTTTCAGCAGAACACTCGAGATGGGGATAGCGAACAGCAGGATGAGCGCCAGCAGGGCGGGCACCACCAGTAGAAACTGGTGAAACCCCCTGCGCTGCCAAAAACGAATCGATGAACTTTTATTCAACACGACGCTCCCGGACGGCGGTTGCCTTTTTCAGGGATTCATAGCGGCCATCCGCAGCGTTGCCCCGCCTTGAGGCGAGGCAACGCCGCCAATGGACATGCGTTAAGGTTTTAAGCCTTTCTCAAGAAATGATCCAGGTCTTCCACTTTTCGGTCAGCGGCGCCAGCTTCGGCCCCCAGTAATCCGCATTTTGCACAAACTGTTTTTTAAGGTTATCGGGATAAGACGGCAACTCTTTGGCGCGCTCAGGTGTGATATATTTGAACGCATTTAGATTGGTGGGGCCGTAAGCGATCCATTTCTGCATCTGTTCACCCTGGCGTTTGGCAGACAGCGCAAAGTTGATAAACTTCATGGCCAGATCCTTGTTGGGATTCCCTCTGGGGACGCACCACCAGTCCAAATCCAGGCAGCCGCCTTCCCAGACGATCTCCAGAGGCACACCTTTTTTCTGGGCGACATTGACCCGTCCATTCCAGGCCGAGGAATAGTATGCTTCGGCACTGGTCAGTAACTGAATCTGCTGGGCGCCATTTTTCCACCACACGGTAATATGGTCCTTGATCTCGTCCATTTTTTTGAAGGCGCGATCAACGTCTATTGGATAGATCTTATCCATGGGTACACCGTCGGCCAGTAAAGCGAACTCCAGATTAAAGGGTGCCTGGTCCTGGAGGGCTCGCGGGCCTGGAAATTTTTTCACATCCCAAAAATCCGCCCAGCTGGCCGCCGGCTTTTTGTCGCCAAGCGCTTTTTTGTTGTAAGCTAAAGAGGTGGTCCAGAAAATGTTGCCGATAGCCGCTTTACGGATGGCCTTCTTGTCGATTCCTTCAAGATTAACCACCTTGGTATCGATGGGTTCCAGCAGGTTTTCCAGCTCGCCTCGCGCAACATGCCGCGTTTCTAAATCCACCACATCCCATTCATAGGCTTGGGTATCCACCTGGGCCTTGACTTTGGCAATATCCGCGCCGGAATCTTCGATGATTTGAACCCCGAATTCTTTGGCAAACGGTTCAAAGAAGGCTTTGCGCTGGGATTCCTGATAGGAACCGCCGTAGGAACAAACCTTTAGGGTGCCGCCTTTGGCCATCGTGGTGTGAACAAACGGTCCGACGGATGCGGTTACCAGAACTGCGCCGGTCGCAGCACCGGTGGTAATGATAAATTCCCTGCGGGTCATCCCGCTGTTTTTGGAACTCTCTTTTTTCTTTTTCATACCACACCTCCTTTGATGGTTAGGTTATGGCCAGAACCTGCCTTACTTCAGGGCAAGGCCGTGGCGTGTTCGCCAGCCGATTTGTACCTCACCTCCTATCCGGTAATCTTTGACATCAGGTCCGCTTTGAACCTTGACCTCAACAATTACGTCGGCTGACAGGTTGATTCGATATATTCTGGCCTCGCCCACATAAACAATCTCTTCAATCCGGCCGGTGAAGCGATTGATAATATCATTGGATGCATCCTTGTCGTTGGAAAGGATCTGAATTTTTTCCGGCCTGATGGCCACAGCGATCTCTTCGCCGGAATCCAGATGATCCAACTTTCTAACCCAGACTTTTAAGCCTTCCCGGGTCACAATGGCGGTCTTGTTTCCTTCGGATTCAGCAACGCGTCCCTCCAAAAAATTGGATTCGCCGATAAAGCCGGCCACAAACAGATTTGCCGGAGACTCATACAGTTGCGCAGGGGTGTCCAGCTGAATGATTTTACCTTCGTTCATTATGGCAATCCGATTGGACATCGTCAGTGCTTCTTCCTGGTCGTGGGTGACGTAAATCACCGTAATATTTAGCGACTCATGAAGATGTCTAATCTCCAGCCGCATGTGGTCGCGAAGTTTTTTGTCCAGTGCGCCCAACGGTTCATCCATCAGCAGAATTTTGGGTTTAAAGACAAGCGCTCGGGCCAGCGCAATTCGTTGTTGCTGTCCGCCGCTGAGTTGGTGAGGATAGCGTCCTTCAAATCCGGGAAGTTTGACAAGTTCCAGAGCTTCCTGGATCGATTGGCGAATTTCATTGCCGGGGGTTTTGCGCATCTTTAAAGGAAAGGCAATGTTTTCTGAGACGGTCATGTGCGGGAAAAGCGCATAGTTTTGAAAGACCATGCCGATGCCGCGATTATTCGGCGCAACGGTCGTAATATCCTCATTTTCCAGCAGAATTTCGCCTCTGGAGGGAATCTCAAAACCGGCGATCATATTCAGTGTGGTGGTCTTGCCGGATCCGCTGGGGCCTAAAAGGGTGAGAAACTCCCCTTTTTCAATGTTCAAAGAAATGTTATCGACAGCTTTTACATCTCCAAATAGTTTGGAAACGTTTGAAAGCTCAAGCTGATGCCCCATTTTTGCGCTTTCCTTTGAACGGCTGGAGCTGCATGTAAGCAACCACTTTTTTTAATCCTTTAAGAACGTAACTGGTAAATGGTTGTTATCGCTTAGTGCGCAGGCGTTATGCAGCGTTATTCGGCAAAACCATCTGGATTTCGTAATCTTGATTCATACCTTATACAATTAACGGGGTCAAGAAGTTGGATTTCATTAAAAGGCGCCTGCCTAATTTACGGAAATATTTTGCCTGGATTCAAAATGCCATTGGGGTCAAACAAGGCTTTGATCTGCTTCATCCATTCCAGGCTCTTGCCGTGCTCGGCAGCCATAAATATATTTAAATGGATGTTACCGTCACCGGCATGACCAAACGTGTATCCCGTTAAACGGGTTGCCGCCATTTGTTCGCTGATGGCGGCAATCATCTGTGGATAGGCCGTGTTGGGGACGGCCACGTCCACAACCAGGGTGCCGCAGTCCGGATGATTGCGAATAGACATTTCACCCAGTGCGTGCCGGGCCTTAAAGATGTGATCGCGTTCCGCTTTGCCCAAACCGGGCCTAAATGCCGTGCATCCCCGTTCCGCACAGATTTCCCGGGCCATCTCCAAAACCTCTTTTAAGTGGCTGGCCATCGAACTGTGAAATTCGATGAACAGGGTGGGCGAAACGCCAAGGCCCAGGTGCTCCTCTCGATTCATCAATTCGATGCATTCCGGCCCCATCAGTTCCAGCGCAGCCGGATTAAGCCCGGAGCGGATGATTTCAAAAACCGCTTTACTGGCAGCTTCCACCGACGGAAATGTGGCAATCGCTGCCGAATATTCCGCCGGAAAACCGGCCAGTCGAAGAGTTGCGCCGACCACAATGCCTAAAGTACCTTCGGAGCCCACAATCAGATGAATCAGATCGTAACCCGATGATGTTTTGGCTGCCCGGGTGCCCAGCTCGATGATCTCACCGCTGGCCAGAACCACCTCCAGGCGCAACACATAATCTTTGGTCGAGCCGTAATATACCGTGCGGGTTCCGCTGGCGTTATTGGCAATCATCCCGCCGATGGTGGCCCGGGCACCGGGATCCGGTGGAAAAAACAGGCCGGTATGCCGCAGCTTTTCGTTTAAATCCTGGTAAATCACGCCCGGTTCCACATCCGCCTGGAAGTCTTCTATGCGGATGTTTAAAATGTGGTTCATCTGCGAAAAATCCAGCACGATGCCCTTTTGGACCGGGATCGGATTGCCCTCCAGGCTCGATCCGGAGCCCCACCCGGTAACGGGAATCAAATGGGCATTGGCGTATTTTAAAATCGCGCTCACCTCAGAACGAACCACCGGCCAGATGACCGCCTCGGGCCGGGTGGGCGGATGCTGGGATTGATCCTTGGCGTGCAGATCAAGAACCGACTCACCGGTGGAAAACCGATCCGGGGCAACCATGGACTGCAGATTCTTAATGTGTTTTTGATTCAAAGAATTAAATTTCAAGCGAACCTCCATGGAACAGCAATGCGGCCGAGAACGATTTGCACAATTTGAATTTGTCTTGACTTCAGTCTCTAACCTATATAGGAAAGAATATCAAAAAGCTATCTCAAAAATGCATCTAACGCCCAAGGGCGGTGTTGCAAACCGATTCAAAATGCTCACATACTTACGTGTATGCTCCGCTTTCGAATCGGTTTGCGCCTTGCCCTTGGACGTAATCTACTTTTTTTGAGCTAGCTTTAAAATAAAAAATGAACCGTCTTCAGTTCTATCCTTTAAATAGTTATCCCCGATTATTTTTCAAATCTTATAAGTATGAATGATTGAGATCAAAACTTTTATGTAGATAATTTAAATCAATTTTTGACAAGATTACTAATCAAGCATCATTTTTAATCAGCCACCGCATTGTTGACTCTGATGTTTGGCATTGTTTCAAAGCGGTTCGATCCAGTATTGAATAACCACATTTATCAACACAAATCCCACAAGTGGAAGGAGGAGCTATGATGAAAAAA
>JARRJQ010000135.1:0-7314 GCA_037388985.1 Desulfobacterales bacterium
GCGCGCCACAGGTTCCCACAACCTGGGAGGCGGTCCCCCCGCACAGGGAAGTGGTAACTTTTACGATAACGTCGTCAAAACCGATGACCTCATGGAGAGCCGCCACGGCGCACTGGGAACAACCGTACGAATTCGACTCGTATCCGACTCCCAACTGATAGACCTTTTTCAGCAACTGGGGCCGTGTCAAACCCTGGTATTTTTCCTTTACGATCATTTTCCTCACCTCATTGAGTTAATGTTGAGTAGATAACATCTCAACTGGTTTTTTCCATGTACGTCCTTTAAGCCACAAGGAGTTGTATAGCCAAAGATTTCTGCCAAATTAAGGTGAGCTTCCCCGGCAGAAGATCGGAGTTCTTCCATATAGGCTTCGATGTCCTCAACCCCATGCAGCGTGATTGGCTTCTTCAGCCTATTTATTAAATAAAATACCCTAACCTATAATTGATTTGACATAATTGCAAGGTGAGTTAAGACTTCGATTGACAATATGGTATCAGAGCTTTTTAGTTAATCCCCAAAGTTTAGGTATGCTTGCAAGTTCACAGGTTTTTTGGGCAACCAATCCTTATGGGTCGTTGGAGATACATGGAATCGTAATAAAGGTCTTCACGGTCAGGTGCAGGGTCTTGTAGTGCGGTCACGTAACTTCTCACCACCGGTCTGGTCGAGTCGTTTGACAATCAGGCGGAAGTCTCTGCCGTTAGAAGGTCGGGTGTTTTTGAAGGTTTCTTCTTTAGTCGCATGCCGAAGAAAAACCGCATCACGTTGAAACGTCTGACGAGCAAATCATATAGGGCCATGATCAGGGCAAAGGAAACCAAGGCAATGATCAGATACTTCGGCCCAATGCCGATATTCCAGCGTATGACGAACCAGCCAACGCAAAGGATTATCGTTTGATGAAAAATGTAGAAGGGTAGCACCGCCTCGTTGCCGTAGGTAAGTACCTTGTGGTTGAAATTCATGTACTTGGCTGCCAGGCTCAGAATGAACATGACCCAACAAAAGTTGCCGGTGCTTATCAATATGTTAAAGAACCCGTACGTCCACGAGAAAGACTCGGCACCTGGATAGGGATAGTGTAATCCAAAAATGAGAGCACCTTCACCCGCATAGGCAGCGATACCCATGGCCAGGCACACCCACCCATGTCTCTTGTAACCTTCTGTAAATCGTCTGTCGGCCGCCATGACATAGCCTATGAGAAAAAAGACCGCATAGTAGAAAAGATCGGCCCAGGTATGCGCCCCATGAAAGAATCCTCTCAGAGCGATCCGCATGAGAGCCAGTGGAATCAAGAACAGGAATATACCACCCCGGCGATCGCTCCACTCCGCCAGTCTTGCGATCAGACGCTGACCTGGTTTTGATCTGAGGTAGAGAAGCAACGGCAGTGCCAAGAGAGACACGATAAAAAGAAACTGAAGAAACCACAAATGACCGGGCCAGAGATTGATGAGATAAGGCGCATCCAGGGAAAACCTGAGGGACCCCCCATAAAGAGGCGGAATCAGTTTCCATACGGAGCTAACATCTCTTCCATGGGTAACGAGCTCAAAGTAGTACTGGGGTGGTAATAGGATAAAAGCGCCGACTGTGTACAGAGGGATCAGGAGCCGCTGAACCCGCTCTAGGATATACTGCCCGCTGCTCCTGAATTTTAGCGAGTACCAGGATCCCAGGCCAGAAAGCAGGAACAAGAGAGGCATCATCCACAGATCGAGGAAACCAACAAACATGGTTAAAAAGTAGCTCTGCTGGGCATTTTTCAGGTGCCAGTCCAACTTATCGAAGAAACGGCCGCTGTGAAAGACAAAGACAGCCAGTGTTGCCACTACTCTCACCCAATCAATGTCATATCTTCGTTCTTTCACGATTTTTCTTTCTTCATTTGGCAGAAAACCATTTTTGCTTCGGTAAATCGTCTGTAGTGTAATATTAATTATCGATTCGTTGTGAAAGAATTACAAGCATAAATATGAGGGATTCATATGAAAGATTTCAAAATGCATCTTATGCGAAATAATTACTAGTTTAGATCAAAGAAATATCAAATCTACCGATATATTGAGAATCCACCAAAAATCGAAAAATTTGTGATACGTAGATGATACCTAAAAAAACAAAACCCCACCTCTCACTCAGAGAAACAGGGTTTCAAATGTTGGGGCATACAGACTCCAACCGAGCTTTTATCTCGACTTATTTTTGTACTTCTTCAGCAGGTCGCGAAGAGCTTCTTCGATGAGATCGTTAAATGGGCGTTCGAGGTCGATAGCAAGTTTTTTGGCTTCTTCCAGAAGATCCTTATCAATGCTGGTGGTCATGCTTTTATTGAGAGCATGCCTTTTATTAAAATCTTCATCTATTCAAATCGATGCTTAAAAGGCTCATTTTGCCTCCAAAATGGCTTGGCTAAGGTTAAAAAAACAGCCTCATTTTTAGCACGTTTCCCAGATTATCAAATAGTTACTAGGGCCCGACCCTCCAAACCCCACCCCGCTATTTTATTTTCAGGCCCTCAATCGTAAAGATGTAGTACCAGTAAATAATTGCGATAATTAGATCCACCACACCGAAAATAATTAAAATCTGCCCGGCATTTTTGAAGATGACAAA
The DNA here is from genome assembly GCA_037388985.1 of Desulfobacterales bacterium. Lineage (GTDB taxonomy): Bacteria > Desulfobacterota > Desulfobacteria > Desulfobacterales > JAHEIW01 > JAHEIW01. The sequence goes on from JARRJQ010000135.1 coordinate 2,626, forward strand.
ATATAGGCTCAACAGGAAAAAAATGAACCTTGTCATTCCTTCCCAGAAAACATACCAGGCCCGATTCTGAATATCCAATGATGCGACGATCAGAAGAATGCCTAAAAATACAACCAGAATGCCGAGCGTGTTGATCATCATCAGATTATTTACATTCGGCGGCAAAGCCAGAGCAGTTCCGCCGAACCCCAAAGCGCTGCTTAAGCTGTTTGAGCGATCCGCAAAAATTTGTAATGAAAAAGGACAGGCCAGAGGCCCGTAAGCAACAATATTAAAAATGCCTGTCCAAAACACCCATTGCCGAAAATGTCCTAATTTTCCGGAAGATGCCATCATAACCTCCTTTTTTTCGTCTTTGGCTTACTGTAAAGGGCAAAAAAGCGATGTATCAAATCAACTTGGAATAGAATACCGGGGTGACTTGCATCAGGGAATGTATTTTTCTTTCGGGAAAAAGACGGGCAAATTCTCAGCAGTTTCTTCATTGCGTTGACCTGTTGATTGAAGATAAAATTCAGAGAAAAGCAGCAGGCATTAGAACAGCGGCGCAATGGATCGATATAAAAAAAGCGACAAATGAAAATGAAAAAGGGCTGCGGGTGTCCGGCTGAATTCCAGGCGAATAGGCGATTGAGAGGTTGATACGCTGCAAACAATGCCGTTGTCAAGAAAATTAAATTTCAAGCCTTTGGCCTGGAGGCGGAGAGCTTCTTCGATGAGATCGTTAAATGAAGGAAGTTATTCGGGGATCTTCCGATCGCAACGGTTGAATGATTTTAGATAGTATATAGAGGTGATTTTACCTTTTAGCCTAAAACGGTTGATGTTGACTTTTGTCGCCTTTTATTTATAAATGATTTTCGCGGAACACAGCCGGTGGATTTAATATAAAGGCGCTTTTGATCACCTGTTAGCGCGCGGCGAAATTTTCGCAGACAGATGGGAGCGTCAACGTTTTTTAAATACCATTCATGGAAAGGAGGAGAATTGATGGGCAGCAAGGTCAAATATTACCCGTTTTATATCGGAGGGGTCAAGCAGGTTTACCCGAACGTGCATCCCGGGGTGCCCAAATATGCCACGGGAGTGGTTGTGGACAACTTGGTCTTTTTGTCCGGAATGACCGCCCAGGATACCGAGACAGGTGCCTGCCTGACCGATACCATGGCCGATCAGATGTATGTGGCCCTTGAAAAGGTCAGACACGCCCTGGAAACGGTGGGCAGCAAAATGGAAAACATTATCAAGACCCTTATTCTTTTCAAAGACATCAAAGACTACCAGATCATGCGCAAGACCGAATTGGAATACTACCAGAAGCATGCTCCCCGCCTGGTGGAGGATCCGCCTGCCAGCACGATTTTACAGGCGGCATCTCTTGCGCGACCGGAGTTTTTGATCGAACTGGACGTCACCGCCGTTATTTCGCGAGACGATTAAAACCGGTTTATTCCGGTTCGTATGAGCAGAACAGTTTTAAACGCAGATGATTTTGATTCATCCGCGCTTTGACCGCCAACTTTTTGCAACGCTGACGCTGAAAAAGCTGAAATGGGATTTTGACACGTCCGAAAAAAGGTGCTTTTTAGACCTGTAATGGCTTTTTCAGATCCAAAATCGGCCTTGTAAGAAAAGCCAGATCATCGAATAGAAGAGACATTTTGACCCCTCAAAGAGCGCTATGGGGCCTATGTTAGGAGAATTTTTGGCACTATTTTACTAAATTATCAAATACTTACTGCGGTTCGCTCCTCCAGATTTGCACTTTGAGATGTCATCTTTCCAGCCCGTGTTTTTTGAAAAAGTCAGCTCATCAACAACGTTCCTATTTCCCCAATTTAATTTAGCCTAATTCGATAAATTGGATCCGTTTTCGTATTAAAAAAACGATGAACCCGTCACGGATATTTTTGTCAGACGAGATAGAGAAAAAACACGAATATCATGAATATGGTAAACAGTACGGAGCCGAGAAGAAAGATGTCCGGCAGGGTGGAAAACTGCGTTTCGCTACGGTTTATATGTCTGCGAATATAAAAGAACCTCCAGCCAGCTAGGATGATGATAATGGCACCCAGTGCAAACGTAATAACCCCCAGATATTTAGTTTTGTTCGTAGCATGCATAATTACCGGGTTCTCCGACAAGAACCTTAGTTCCCGGATTAGCAGGTCGAAGCGCTCGATCACAAATCCGAAAACAATCAGGGCAATGCCGGTGCGACACCATGCCAGAAATGTTCTTTCATTGGCCATGTGGTTGCGCTGCCAGGCGAAAAAGGTCCTTTCGTTTGAAAGGTTACAGGCAACATCATCGCAGCTTGATTCGGAATCGATCAGATCCTGTCCGGTACGCCGTGTAAAGATAGAAGACTTGATGGAGGAATCACCATTACCCCGGCCGTGAAAGGCTTTATTGAATCTTTGTATGATCATATTCTTTTTCTCCATCCGATCTATGAAAATTAACGCTTATGCTCTTGAGCAGAAGGTCCTTAGTCGCATAGAACATAATATACCTTATTTATGTTTAATGATTCATGTTATACTTTAGGGCTAAAAGGTTTGAGTGGGGGCTAAAGTGGGAATTCTCTCTGCAGGTATTTCCTCCGCCCTTTTAATTTAGTATGATTTTAAAAATCGGATGAATTTGAAATTTAAGATATGCCACAATGTGGTAGATGTCAAATAGAAAATGAAGCCAATTCTATACGGGCTTGGATGAAGGTGATTGGATTAAATGTGCTGAAATATGATTAATTCTATGCTTGGGCTATCTCGCCAGAAAACCAAGCATCTTTCAGGTACCGATACATTGAGAATATCCAAGAAACGACAAAAGTTGTAATATCTTTAGTGAACCATGTTACTCAAGAGGTCGATTTTGATTGTATCCGGCCAATGAAATCAACGATCACTTCGGCAAATTCTTGGCCACAATCTTCCTGAAGAAAATGGCCTCCTTCCTTAATAGTTGTATGAGGTTGGTCCTTGGCTCCGGCTATTCGTTTTTTGAATATTTTCTCTCCTCCGCGCGTAATTGGATCTCCATCGCTGAATGCCGTCAAAAAGGGTTTATCAAACCTGCACAATACCTCCCATGCCTTGCGGTTTTCTGCTGATGCAGGATCATTCGGTTCAATTGGCACCAGCGAAGGAAAAATGCGTGCCCCTTCTTTGTAAGTATCATCCGGGAAAGGTGCATTATAGGCAGAGGCAATATCTCGCGGCACAGGTTTTTGACAGCCCATGGTAATGATTGCGCCGATGTCAAAATCTGGCGCTTCCAGCGAAAATTTTCGCCAGTTTAGAAACGCATCGGACATCGGCGTGTCACCCGTAGGCAGGCCCGTATTGGCAACAACGACTCGTGCGAAACGATCTGGATTATTCGCTACCAAGCGTAATCCGATCAATCCTCCCCAATCCTGGCACACCAGCGTAATTTTATTTAGCCCCATTTTTTCGAGCCAGCTCTGCATCCAGTCTACATGTCTTTGGTAGGTGTAATGACTGCGTTCGGTGGGTTTGTCAGAACGGCCGAATCCAACCAGGTCCGGTGCGACAGTTCTATGTCCAGCGTCCAGGATGATGGGAATCATTTTGCGATATAGATATGACCAGGACGGCTCACCATGCATGAGCAGCACCGGGTCGCTTTGCTTTGGCCCCTCGTCTACATAATGGATGCGGAGACTGCTACCCTCACCATCCGAAACCTCAACATAGTTGGGATCAAATGGATAGTCGGGGAGATTGCGAAAACGATCGTCAGGCGTTCTCAAGGTTTTCATTCTTAGTTCCCTCCCTCCATACCTCTGAAGTAAATTATGGCTCTAAGATAACTTCATTAGAATATTTTAAAGCAAAATTATTTCATATTATCAATTACTGAGCGTGGCCCGATCCTAAACCTCCGAGGCATCCTGTCCTTGGCAGGCTAACCCAGCACAGAGAAACTGCTGTCACTTACAATGTCACGATTTCGTGAAAAGAAACCTGTATTCAAATTGAAGCCTATATGCTTCAGTAATATGGTCACAGATTCCTGGTCGTGATCATGTCCGTTTTCACAGGCTTCGATGATCTGGGACATGATCTGCCCGATGACCGGTCCGTTTTTGTACTGGTTGCCGCTGGTGCCGATGGCTAGATAAAAACCATCAAGATCGGATTTGTCATAAATCGGAATCCAGTCATCAGACACGTCATAGAGATCTGCAAATCCTTTCGGACGGTTCGGTATGGGCAGGTCGGGGATACGGAGTGCCAGACGATAAACCTGTGCCCTCCACTGGGCATTGGTTACGTTACGGTTGAAATGGTCCGGGTCATCGACCCAATCAAGCTTATCACAGTCCGGATCTTCACTGCCCACTAGAATAATGTTTCCGACTTCGGGTCTGTGATACCCCCCCAGATCCCCGTCTCCTACCGTTATCCCCTTGTCTTCATAGGAAAACCGAACAGGAGAAGGAACAAAATGCACTTCGTGACGGAGCGGTCTTGTTTTTATCTTCATTTTTTTATCAATGCCGGCAAGTCGGTTAACAATAGAGGAATGCGGTCCTGAGGCATTGACGACCACCGGAGCATTAAATGTCTGCCCGTTGTTTAATGTTATACCGGAAACCCGGTTAGAATGCTTCCGGATTTCTGTCACCTCCGAATTGAACATGAAGGTGGCGCC
>JARRJQ010000136.1:0-7284 GCA_037388985.1 Desulfobacterales bacterium
GGCAATTTTTCCAATTTCCTCGATGGGTTGAATAGTGCCGGTTTCATTATTGCTGTGCATAATGGAGTCCAGGATGGTGTCTTTGGTGATCGCTTCGGCAACGTCTTTTGGGTTTACGCGACCGGCGGGGTCAACCGGCAGGGAGGTGACCGCAAAACCGGCCGATCTCAGCCGGCGCAAACTGCGAATCACGGCATTGTGCTCGATATTGGAGGTAATGATATGCTTGCCCTTATCCTCGTTGGCCATTGCCACCCCTTTGAGCGCGTGATTGACGGATTCCGTTCCGCCGGAAGTAAAAACGACCTCTCGGGGTGTTTTGCAGTTCAACAGAGCGGCCACTGCGCCGCGAGCTTTTTGCAACGCTTCGGCTGCCTCTTCGCCGGATTTGTGCTGACTGGAAGGGTTGTGATAGTCCTTTTCAATAGCCGCGATCATCGCCTTTTTGACTTCGAGCAATAAAGGCTTTGATGAAATATGATCCAGATTGATAATGCTCATTTTGGCACACCTTTCTCGCACCGTCATTAGTATAAAAGTGGGTTCAAAACCTCAGATCGCGTTCGAGAGCAAGGCGACCCACGGATTGAAAACGGAGCGTACACGTCAGTACGTGAGTATTTCAATCCGCGGGACAACGCAGCTATCGGACGCTAGATGGGGTTTTGAACCCACTTTTAGTGTTCGTCTTCAAGACTTGTCTGGCAAGCATCACAGAAAGTAACCCCCGGTTGAATCTCAATATCACAGTAAGGACAATAGCATTTTTCGCCATGAGAAGGCTCTAGTTTTTCTTTGCGGATGGGCTCGGGACGGGTCACGCCGGCCAATTTGTCCTCATAATTCTGGATGGCCAGATGGAGGGCATCCGCACCCAGATTGGAACAGTGCAGCTTATTTTTGGGCAACCCTTCCAATGCCTCGGCAACATCTTTATTGGTAATTTTTTTGGCATCCGACAGGCTTTTGCCCTTGGCAATTTCGGTAATCATACTGGATACGGCGATTGCAGAGCCGCATCCAAAGGTCTGAAATTTTATATCCTCAATGTGTCCGTCATTTATCTTTAGATATATGGTCATCATATCGCCGCAAAGCGGATTTCCGACTTCACCGATGCCATCGGCATCTTCAATCACCCCTACATTGCGCGGATTGCGGAAATGATCCATTACCGTTTTGTTGTACATGCCAGCTTCCTCCTGTTTCGTTATATATTAACTGATTTTCAGGACTTTTGCGCCCCGAATTTTTCTTTCTTTAAGTTCAACCAGAGCCCGGTTGGCATCTTTAAGTTCAAACTCCTGCACCTCGGGTTTAATCGGAATTTCAGCGGCCAGTTGCAAGAATTCGCTGACATCTGCGCGAGTCACATTGGCAACACTTTTAATCTCTTTCTCCAGCCAGAGATGATCAGGGTAATCCACGGCCAACAAAGCCTTTTTGTCGCTTTCCTCCTTGCGAATTGCATTGATCACCAATCGGCCCTCTGGTTTTAAACAGGCCAGGGCTTTGACGATTGGTTCCCAGGCCGGTGTTGTATCTATGATACAGTCCAGTTTTTCCGGAGGCTGGCTGCCAGTATCTCCCGACCAGGTCGCTCCCAGCTGGCGGCTAAAATCTCTTTCCTTAGCGCTGCGGGCAAAAACAAAAACATTGGTATTCGGGTACTTATAACGTGCCATCTTTAAAACCAGGTGGGCGGACGCACCAAATCCGGTTAAGCCCAGGTTCTGATGATCTTCTATCCCGCTCAATCGTAACGACCGATAGCCAATGGCCCCGGCACATAGAAGCGGTGCGGCCTCAGAATCGGAGAACGCATCGGGGATTATATAGGCAAAATCTTCAGGCACCGTCGTGTATTGTGCATATCCACCATGAACGTCTCTGCCGGTCGCCTCGAAGCGGCCACATAAATTTTCAGAGCCTCTGCGGCAATAACTACAACTGCCGCAGGCTGAATGTATCCAGGCAATCCCGACGCGATCACCCCTGCTGAATTTGACCGCCGCCCTGCCGGTTTGCTCAACCCGACCGACAATTTGATGGCCTAAAATAACCGGCAATTTCGGTGGCGGGGTGCGCCCCTCAATTTCATCCAGCTCGGTATGACATACACCACAGGCAGATATTTTAATCAAAATCTCATTGTTCCGGGGAACAGGATTCGGTATATCCATCAGTTCCAATGGATTGGGATTATCGGCGATGGTGCATAACTTGTTTAACAGCATTGCTTTCACAGGTGCTTTATCCTCCCCAAAAGGGTCTTATTATAATTTTTAGCTCAATTCTGCAATATTTATTCTCACTTGACCGGCAAGCGGCTTGATATGTCGCGCCATAGAAAAAAGAGGCATAATGATGATTTTTTGCCTTCTATTTTAAAACATGATATGCCAGCCTGCATTCTACTTGTGGACGATAAAACGTGCAGTATTGTCAAAATATGGTAAACTGTTGAAATGACCCCGAAGCATAAGCACCGGAAAATCTTTTTTGCACTGATCAGCATTGCCGGAATTATTTTATGTCTGTTGATCGTGCTGATGATTTTCACGCCTCGACTGATCAACCTGGAAACGGTCAAAGAAAAAATCCAAAGACAATATGCCACGGCTACCGGAGGTGAAATTGAATACCGGCGCATCAATCTTGGTTTTTTCCCGCGTCCCCATATTGTCATATCCAACATTGCCATAAAATATACCGACAAGGTGAGCGGTACGATAGCCTCACTTAGAGTTTATCCGAAAATTTTACCGCTTTTGACCGGACACTTTCAAATTGACGCCGTTTATTCGCAATGGCCGGAATTGACTATTCGGCTCCCGTTGCCATCAACAACTACTGAAAGCCAATCATCGACGCCCTTCTCAATTGAGACTCTCGGAGATCGTTTGGAAGCTGTATTGACATCCCTCGCAGAATTTAAAATACCCAGCATAATCACGCGCATTCGAAACGGTCGGATCCATTTTCTAAGAGGCAATCATCCCTTTTGGGAACTCCAAAGCTTAAATGGACGGATCAGAAGCCGAAACGATACAATTGAATTCACCGCAGAATGCCAATCAAACTTTTGGGAAAATATCTCCATTAACGGCCGCTACGAAGAGTCCGGTTTTAAACTTGAAAGTCAGATTAAATTAAACCAGTTCCGGCCGCATGCAGTACTCGATTATTTTTTCCCCCAGTCTGATCTAAAAATGACAAACGCCCGAACAAATCTCACTCTGGATTTCCACACCGACGGCCCCAAACATCTTTGGGCAAATGCGCAGGGCTCAATCCCGTATATGTACTGGCGTCGTGGAAACAGTGAGCTGAAATTTACGGACACCAGTTTCCAGTGCATGCTTCAGCTCAATGACCGGACCATGACCCTGACCCTTTCGCAACTTGATTTGAAGGACCCGCACCTGAGCCTTGCGGGTCGCCTGAACATCGCTCCTGCCCAATCGGGCATCCAGCTCGAACTGGAAGGCCGGCAGATCAATGTGGCAAACAGCGAAAAAATTGCCCTGGCGCTGTCCCAAAATGATCAAACGGTATTGGAGATATTTGAGATTCTGCGCGGCGGCGATGTTGACCGTGTCACGCTTAAGGCGCAAGGATCCAATTGGAATCAGTTAGTTGACGCCAACCGATTTGTAATCCAGGGCCACCTGGTAGGCGGAAAAATTTTTATCCCTCAAGTTCAACTCAATCTGCAGGATGTACAAGGGGATGCCACAATTGCAAACGCTATTTTGTATGGTGAGAATATCGAGGCCCGCATTGGAAAATCGTCTGGCAGCAAAGGAAAACTGGCAATCGCCCTTACAGAGGATACAGCGCCATTCCATATCGAGGGACTCATCCACGCCGATTTATCGCAGCTTCCTCCGGTACTGAACCATCTGATTGAAAATAATGGCCTGAAAAAAGAACTGGCACTTCTCGAAAAATTTGAGGGACGCGCCGTCGGAATGCTGGTAATCGGCGAAGATATGGAAAACCTCAACGTGCGGGTAACGGCTTCCGACATCCACTTAAATGCCCGATACCAGCGTATTCCATTTCCATTGAGCATTAACGGCGGCAATCTGCATCTGGACGGAACGCGGATCACCTTGACTAACTTAAATGCCACGGTTGGCAACTCCAGTTTATCACAGCTTTCATCCAAATTCAGCTGGGACGAAACGTCATTGTTGGAACTGTCAGCAAAATCGGCAAATATCGATCTGGCCCAGTTATATGGCTGGCTTGCAAAAAGCAAAGCCTTTGAAGCTGATCTCCGGTGGGTAGAGGCACTCACCGGTACGGTTTCTTTGAAAAAGGTTAATCTAAAAGGGCCGCTAGTAAAACCAGATCAATGGCGGCTGCAATCCGATGGTGAGATCCAAAATCTTTCGCTGCGCTCCTCCCTGCTGCCGGGCAGTTTAAACGTTGCCCAAGGCCAGTTCATCTGTGAAGATAATCAGTTGAAGATTCAAAATTTAAATGCTCTTGTGGGTAAGTCATCACTTTCAGGCCTTTCGGCCGATTTGCAATGGGGCAAGATCATTACGTTATCAGCAAAAACCCAGCAGGCCGTTGTTTTTCTGGACGAAGTTTTTCCCTGGTTGCAATCCTATGCCACTTTAAAACGATACCTGAAGCAGATCCAAACATTAACCGGAACGCTGGCTTTTCAAAATCTGGCGTTCCACGGCCCACTTGCCGGGAAAAAAAGCAACGAATTCAGCCTGAGCGGCACCATTCAAAAATGGGATATCCATTCCCCGAAATTCCCGACCTCTATAGAATTAGCCGGCGGCGGCCTATCTTGGCAGAACAACCGAATCGATCTTCAAGAAACCAACGTCAGATTTGGCGAGTCAACCGTCAGCCGCCTGTCCCTTCAAAAGCAGGGGGGGCTCCCATCTTCATTTGAGCTCAAAGCCGAATCCGCGGATATCCGCATTGCGGACCTCTATCCCTGGTTGGTATCCTTTGAGGCGCTGAAAAAGATGCTTAAGGGTTTCGTTGCCACGCAGGGAAAATTGACCCTCAGCCGTTTCGATCTCAAGGAGTCTGGGAATCGTTCCAAGCCCTGGCAGCTACAATTGACAGGCGGCTTGCAGGATCTGGTCCTGGAATCAGATTATTTCAAAGCTCCCCTGCAGATCAACACCGCCAAATTTTCAGCCGATGATATGTCCGGAGCAGCGGGTGCCCAAAGTTTCATTAATCTGGATTCGACCCACATGAGTTGGGAAGATAGTCAGATGATCCTTCAAGGCAAGGCGACTTTTTCTCCAAATGGATTGCTATTTGACATGCAGTTGACTGCCGACCGTTTAAGCTGGGGCCAAATTGATCAAATAATAGAATTGGGGAAAAAGCGAGAGCCCGGTTCAAAAATGGAGCTACTGGGCAGTCTGAAAGTTGAATCGGACAATTTTACCTATGACAACTATACCTGGCGTGCGCTGCAGGCAGAAATTTCTTTAATGAAAACCGCCACCCATATACTCATTAAAAAAGCAGACCTGTGTGGCATCCAATTCCCCGGGACTGTAAATGTTTCAGATAATGATGTCGAATTAGATTTTAATCCGCTCGCCGAAAATGAAAATCTGGAATTCAGTGTTGCCTGCCTCTCTGAGAAAAAGAATTTGGCCGACGGCAGTTTTAATCTCAATGGAGAGCTGATATCCAAAGCCGCGCCTGAGAAATTCCCTAAATCTCTGACCGGCAATCTTCAATTAACAGCCAACCAGGGCCGAATTTATCGTTTCGGAATGCTGGCCAAAATCTTTGCCCTGCTTAATGTTACCGAAATTTACAGAGGAGAGGTCCCGGATCTGATGGGCAAAGGATTTGCTTACAACTCAATCGCTGCGAAAGGGGTCTTTAAAAAAGGCAAACTGATTATCAAAGACACTTCGATCGACAGTCCCTCCATGGGAATCGCCATTGAAGGGGATATCGATTTAATCAAAGAGAAAGTGAATCTGGTGGTGCTGGTTGCACCGTTTAAAACCGTTGATCGGATCGTCAAGCACATCCCACTGGTCGGCACTATACTGGGCGGCACGCTGATTTCAATCCCCTTTAGAGCAATCGGCGACTTGCACGATCCGGATGTCATCCCGCTTTCACCCACCGCCGTAGGTTCCGGTCTGCTGGGTATTTTGGAAAGAACCCTCAAGCTGCCGATAACCATCATCCAGCCCGTGCTTCCCAGCTCAAAGGAGAAGCAAAACAACAATGCAAATCAACCCAATTCTCCATAACCGGTTTTAATCGGCGCTTGACTTTGCCGACAACCATACTCATATTGTAGCCGTAAAAAGTGCAATAAAAATCTTCTCCAATCAATTCAAAGGAGGCCATCATGGCGTATACATGTAAAAATTGCGGCGCAGTAGCCAACGAGCCGGGACATTTATGTAATCCTTGCGGCGATAAAGTCAAATGCAGTTTCTGCGGCGCTCCTGAGACCGATCACACCCACATTTGTAAAGACAAACTGGCCGCAATGAAGTATGTGTGCGGCAACTGCGGTCGAGTTGCCATGGAATCAGAGCATCTTTGCAAACCATCGCCAATCGCTTAAACAAAATAACCATAACAGGCGGCCACCGGATGCCGCCTTTTTTTATTGAAAAATAGTCGCTTCTAAAGCATAAATGAAGAAGTGACTAAAGTTAAGGGGTCGCTGCGCTCCATAATTTAAATTAGATTTCAGAATTCCTCAACTTTAGGCATTTTAGATCACTTTAGTCACTTTAGCTCACTTGCTTTTATATGTTTTAAAATTACTTCCACGCACAGTAATGCAATGGACAACAGCCAGCACAAATTTGAACAGGGCCCCATTCGTCCCCCCAACGAAGCCCGCAGCCTTCTGTTGCGCTTGACACGCAATTGCCCGTGGAACCAATGTTTGTTCTGCCCGGTTTATAAAAACCAAAAATTTTCATTGCGAACGGTCGATGAAATAAAACAGGACATCCTGACGGCAAAACAAATTGCCGACGACATCAAGGCCCTTTCATGGAAAATGGGATACAGCGGCGCGGTTAACGATGCGGTCATCGGCACCATCTTGAATCGGCCCGACACCAATAACAATTACCGCAGCATCGCCGCGTGGCTGTATTATCGGACAGATGCGTGTTTTTTACAGGATGCCGACAATTTGATCATGAAAACAGCGGATCTGGTGGAGGTTTTAACGTTTCTAAAAGAGCAATTTCCTGAGATCAAACGAGTCACCACCTATTCCAGATCCAGAACGGTTATCCG
>JARRJQ010000137.1:0-15411 GCA_037388985.1 Desulfobacterales bacterium
TGCTGCGTGGGCGATCAGGTCATCTAAAGCTGCATCTTCATAAAAGGCCTGGGTATCCTGCTTCTTTCCGAAGCGGTCGTAAAAAGTCCTTGCCTGAGATTGTGTTAAAACCATTTCTTAGTCTCCGTAATTCTTGGACTCAAGGACTGCGCTCACTGTTGTAAGCCGGAACCAGCAAACAGGGTTTACACCCCAGTCAACCATGCATTTTCAAAAAATCAGCTTCTTTGATCCAGCGCCCAAAATCATTCTCGATCTCCGCCAAGCTTTGATCGGATTTGATTTTTCGAAATCTCCTAATCTTTTCATAAAGGCCGTAATTTTTTGCGCTTTACTCGAGGACGCGGTATTAGTCATATTTCGCCTTCAGGATATGAGCCTTATCGCAAAAGCGGTTTATTTTAAATTAGGTTATCACTCATTGCATAGAAAGGGTGAAGACTCTCGATCATTTCAATTTAATTTCACGCTGCGCAATATGATGGCATCTTCGGGACAGACCTCATGGCAGCAAAAACACCTGATGCACTTTGCATAGGTTACCTCCGCCATCCGGCCTTTTACCTTGACGGCGCCTTTGGGACAGATTCTTTCGCAATCTCCACACGCTGTGCATTTATCCGTGATAACGGGACTTTTTTTGGGAGGTTTTTTACCGGTTAATAGATGATCGGCCGTGCTGGGTAACCTGAATCCTTTATAGGCGACATCCTCGGGGCTATGCAGCGGATAGTCAATTCCCTCAGGCCACAAACCGCGAACTCTAGCCCTTTTAAGCACCGGTATGCGCACGGGCTCGATGCCCAAAATTTTGCATACGGAAATGTCCAGAGCCACATAATCGGTTGAGGCAAGCACCAGATCCATTTTTACGGGATCTCCGCTTCCGGGGCCCTGGCCTTGCATGCCCATAATACCGTCCATGATATATAGCTGCGGCTTGACGATTGTCAGAATATCCAGCATCATATCCGCAAAACTGCCTCTTCGTGGGAACTGAGCATGGTATTTTGCCTTGGTCAGACCGGGAACGGCTCCATACATAATCTTGCAGGCCAGTGTCAAATACTGAAAGGAGTGGGTTTTAAGCTTCGGCAGCGCAATGATCTTATCGGCATTTAGCACATAGTCACAGATGGGAGAACTCTGCAACCGTTTGCCTTTGGGGATATCAAACTTCTTGATGCCTGTATCAAAGTTCAGAGCAATCTTTTCTTCGCCTGCCAGATTCTTGAGCCCTGAACGCTGATAGACCTTGTTCAGATATCTTTTGGAAAAGAGCCCCGCTGGAGAGTCTCCGATATACGGCTCTCCGCCTGCTTCTCTGACGGCCTTGGCCACGGCCCTTACAAATTCAGGGTGGGTGGTGACGGCCTTTTCCGGCACTTTGGCTGATAACAGATTAACTTTGAGCAGGACTTTTTCTTTCTTTTTGACAAACCGTTGCATCCCTCCAAGAGGCACAAGAAGGGTTTCAATCCATGGATCTGAATAGGTTGCCTTCATAATGCTGACGGTTGCCATTTTTCCATCCTTCATGCTATTAAAAATCACTCAATTCAGGTAATCATATAGTCAGAAAAACCATTGTCAACGTTTAAGTGTGGAAAGGAGGCCCCATGAACGATAGTCCCATTAAAATTAGACTCATGAAGGCTGACGATTTTGACGCTGTGGTTGGGATTGACCAGAAAGTACTCAATGCTTCCCGTCCGGAGTACTATGAAATGAAGTTTGAAAAGCTTTTTAAATCCAAAGATTATTTGCCCGCGTCGCTGGTCGCTGAGGAAGAAGATGGAACGGTGGTGGGATTTGTCATGGGCGAAATCTATATGGGAGAATATGGCATTTTCCAGGAAGAAGCAACTCTAGATACCATAGGCGTCGACCCCGATTACCAGCATAAAGGTATCGGTGAGCAGTTAATTAATGAATTTATGGAACATTTGAGAAAAGTCGGCGTTCAAAAAATAAACACCCTGGTCGACTGGAATGATACCAAACTGATTCAATTCTTTAGCGCGAACCAATTTAGCCCCTCCAAAACCATCAACCTGGAACGAAGCCTTTGATGGCAGTCAGGGCTTATCAATAGTTTGAAGTCAAATACAGAATCCCCTTTAGGCCAATTTCGGAAAAGAGGGGCATTTTATCCAATCCATTCAAATTAAAAAACGATGCGCTTTTCGCCGCAAACGACGATTAATTCAGATTCCTTGCCCGTGCATGCAAGCGTCATGTTCAGAGCCTGTCCCATTTCGGCGGCAAGGGCGGTCGGCCTTGACTTACTGATCATAATCGGCAGATGCGCTCTGGCCGCTTTTTGAACGAGTTCATAGCTTATCCTTGAGGAAAGAATCAGAATGGCGGCTTTGGACAGCTTTTTATTGATAAAGACTTTCCCGATTGCCTTGTCAAGCGCGTTATGCCGGCCGACATCCTCAGCAAAAGAGATCACCTCCAGCTGATTGTCAAATATCATTGCAGCATGTGAGCCCCTGGTCCTCTGATAATAATTCTGGTTTTCGGAAAGCTTGTTGAGGCAATCAAAAACACGGTTGATTTCAACCCGGAAGCCATTTTCTGCCGGAGATAATATCTGATACAGGTCTTTGACCAGTTCCTTGCCGCAAATGCCGCAGCTGGTCTGGCTGACAAAGCCCCGGCGCTCAAGAAGATCATGAATCTTTTCGCGCCTTTCAGGTTTGAGCCGAATATCAATAACATTCGGATCCAGATCTTTACAATATCCGATGGTCGCGAAATCATCTGGAGAGTCCGCAATCCCCTCCCCAAGACAGAACCCGGCCGCGTGAAACAACTCCTCTCCGGGTGTTCTCATCACCACTGAATAGGGCTTTTGATCAATCCGAATCAAAAGGGGTTCCTCCCCGATCAATTCGTGAAAACTGGTCCGGCAAACCCCGCTTTCACACCGAATCACTTGATAAGATTCGGTATTTTTTCCTGCGCCATTCAATTGTTCCTGCTCCTCGAGAAGCATGCTAGCCAGCCTTCATCAGGTTCCGTCCGACACGGTTTTTTTACTCTTTCTGACGATCGTTCTTTGCTCTTCAGGAATAGGAGGCGGAACAGGCTCGCCGGAAAGCTTCTTCACCGCACCAAATCGAGGGGGGCAAACTTCAAAGCAGGTTCCGCATTTAATGCAGGTGTCCTGGTCAATGACATGGATCAGGTTCTTGCCGCCTGCTATGGCCTCTACCGGGCATCTCTTAGCGCAAATCATGCAGGCCTGGCACTTGTCCGGATCAATATAGTACGAGACTGCCTCGCTGAATAGTGTGTCTATCTCTTCACGGGTAAACAATCCGTCATATTCTTTTTCGTTTTGAAGGCGTGACTCCAGCTTCTGCCTTTTGACGATCTTAATGTAGGGGATCAGCTTTCGAACTTCTGTGAGTTTGGACTTTAATTCATCCAGGTCTATTTGTTCGCTTTTGCCAAGCGGCCCCAACTTTTTTACCTTCTTGCTAAAATTATCAACAGCCTCGGCAAAAAGGTTTCCCTCACCGGATGACATAAATTCGATGCTTAATCTTTCCGCGTTGAGCCCGATGTGTTCCATTATTCTTTTACATAGAAGCACCATGTTCAGTGCATCGTAATTTCCATGCGTAATATAATTACATTCATTAAGACGGCAACCGCCAATAAATACCCCATCCATTCCTTTTGAGAAGGCGCGGAGTACAAATTCCAGGTCGACTCTACCGGAACACATGACGCGAATAAGCCTGATTTCAGTTGAATATTGCAGTCTGGAAACTCCAGCCATGTCAGCAGCGCCGTATGCTCACCAATGGCAGACAAAACCCAATATTCTTGGTTTAAACTCAAATCCTGAACTCATTAATTCTCAACTCCTTTGTCACTATTCTCGGTTATGCCGGTTTCCCGGTCGCCGGTTGAGCCCGGATAAAAAAAGCTTCTGACCTCAACGGGCCAACAGGTGACGGGCTCAACCGATTAACCTGTTCTACGCATCTACAAGCGCCGCATCAATTTGGCTCAAGAGGTCTTCATCCGTAAAATGCTTTAGAAAAATCGCCCCGGTCGGACACTTTGCGTTGCACAGACCATCTCCTTTGCAGAGAACGGGATTAACCACGGCCTTGCTGCCCTCCCGTGTCTTACGAAACTCTATGGCACCGTATGCGCAGGCTGAGATGCATGACCCGCAGCCTATACACTTTTTCTCCTCCACCTCGCACACGGAACCTGAGACCGTGACCGTATCATGCGAGAGAAGGGTCAACGCCCGGCTCGCAGCTCCATAAGCCTGGTTAATCGTTTCGGGTATATGCTTGGGGTAATTCGCCAATCCACAAAGATATACGCCTTGTGTACCAAACTCAAACGGTCTTAATTTGACATGGGCTTCTTTGAAAAAATCATCAGGCCCCAAAGTGACCTTGAATAATTTAGAGATTTCCTTGTTTCCCGCGGGGGGAATAACGGCGGCGGACAAAACGAGAATGTCGGCATCGATCGCAAGCTTCTGACCCAGGATATAATCCGGCAAGGTCACCCTTAACACAGGCCGGCCTTCCTCTTCGGCCGCTTCCACCTGAGGTTTATCATTCGGCTCGTAACGGATGAACTTTACATCTTTATTTGACGCTTCCCGGTAATAATCCTCCATAAACCCATAGGTTCTGATATCCCGAAAGAGAATGGTGATCTCCATCGGGGGGTTTATCTCTTTCAGTTTCAAAGCGTTTTTTATCGCATGGCTGCAACACACCCGGGCGCAGTAATCTCTGTCTGCCTGTCTGCAGCCAACACATTGGATCATCAGCAGACTCTGCGCGTTGAGCAGCTTTTCATCTCTTTTGGCGATTTGCTCACCCAACTCCAACTGGGTCAATACCCGATCATCTTCTCCATAAAGGTATTCAGTGGGTTTATATTCCTCAGCGCCCGTGGCGATGACGGTTGCTCCATGCTTTATTTCTGTGACCCCCCTTTCGGACTTCACCTGGGTTACGAAATTTCCCACATAACCGGTCGCCTCTGTGATAACGGCATCCGTATATACATGTATTGAGCGGTGCCGATAAACCTTGCGCACCAGATCATGTAAATAGGTCTGAACATCCAGCCCATCCAGAGTGAAATAGATTCTGCGGGCCGTTCCTCCCAGGTCGGTATCCTTTTCCAGCAGGTAAACCTCATGCCCCTGGTTGGCCATAGAAAGCGCACACGTCATTCCGGCGATACCGCCACCCACCACTAATACCGCCTTGTTTACCGGCAGTTCTATTTCCTGTAAGGGTTCCAGGTGACACGCCCGGGCGACCGACATCCGGGCTATATCTTTTGCCTTCTGCGTGGCATCTTCCTTTTCGCGAGAGTGAACCCAGGAGCAATGTTCTCTGATATTGGCCATTTCGAAGAAATATTGATTAATTCCCGCCTCCCGGAGGGTGTCCCGAAATAGCGGTTCCAGGGTCCTGGGGGAGCAAGCTGCGACAACTACGCGATTGAGTCCCTTTTCCCGGATCGTTTCCGTTATTGACTCGGCAGAATCAGTCGCACATGAAAATAGCTGTTCTGTGGTGTAGACAACGTTATCCAGGGACGAGCAGTATTCAACCACGGAAGGAACATCGACCACCCTTCCGATATTGGCACCACAATGACACACAAAAACACCCACTCTGGCCTCCTCTTTCGAGACATCCTTTTCCGGCGGATATATCCTTTCTGTGGACAGCTTCCCTTGCCGGTGGGCAAGGAGTTCACCGCATTGGGATCCGGCTCCGCTGGCGGAAAAAACCGACTCGGGGATATCCATAGGACCCTGGAAGGCTCCGCTGACGAAGATTCCCGGGCGAGAGGTCGCAAGCGGATTAACCGTATTGGTTTTGCAGAATCCGTGAGAATTGAGTTCGATGCCATACTTATCAGCCAATGCTTTCCCCTCATCAGGAGGGTTCAATCCTACGCATAATACCACCAGATCGAATTCTTCTTCCTTAATTCCGTCATCAGCGGTATCGTATCTTATGGTTACATTCTTGCTTTCCGGGATCTCTTTTCCTATGGATACGTAACTTCTAATGAATCGAACCCCGGGAAGGTTCTCTGCTCTGTGGTAAAATCGTTCGAAATCCTTGCTGTAAGAGCGGATATCGTTATGGAATACCGTACACTCCGCCTCTGCATCATGATCTTTTGCCAGAATCACCTGCTTCTGGGTGTACGTGCAGCATACGGCTGAACAATAGCTGTTGCCGCCGGGGATAACCTGTCTGGAACCGACGCATTGAATCCAGGCTATTTTATGGGGATGCTTCTTATCGGAAGGGCGCAATATCTCACCTTCGTGAGGCCCGGTGGCACACAACAGGCGTTCAAAGTCAAGGCTGGTTACGACGTTTTGCAGCTTTCCGTAGCCATAATCGCCCCTGACCTTCGGGTCAAACGGTTCATAGCCCGCAGACAAAACGATCGCCCCCACTTTTACTTCCAGCTTCTCCGCCTCTTGCTGAAGATCAATGGCCTTATTTTCACAGACGCCTTCGCAAATATTACATTTCTTATCGGTAAGGTAAAGGCAGGTCTGTTCATCTACATAAGTGACCAGCGGAACGGCTTGCGAGAAGTATATGTGGATGGCTTTATTCGACGATAAGTCTTGATTGTATGGATCAGGGACCTTTACCGGGCAGTATTCTACACAAGTTGCACAACCCGTGCATTTGTCCTCGATAACGTATCTAGGCTTTTTATTCAGGGTGACCCTGAAGTCTCCTGCTTCCCCTGCTACACTGTCAACTTCAGTATAGGTCAGGACCTCTATGTTAGGGTGCCGGCCGACCTCGACCAGTTTGGGCGAGAGTATTCACATAGAGCAGTCATTGGTGGGATAGGTCTTGTCAAGCTGGGCCATATGGCCACCAATGGCTGGTGATTTCTCAATCAGATAAACCTTATATCCCGAATCGGCAAGATCAAGCGAGGCCTGAATGCCGCTGATCCCGCCGCCGACAACCATAACATCTCCGAAATTGCTTTCGGCAAGACTTTTACAAAGCTCTTCAATTTGTTCGTTTTCCATTCCTAACTGCCTTTATCAAATTTAATTGTTTTCTAGAAGTGGTTTCAAAACCTCAGATCGCTTTCGAGAGCCCCGCTAGATAGCGGGACTTCGCATCCAATCTTTTTAATTTAAGGTGCTCAGCAATCGCGGACCGATGAAAAAGCGCAGTCCCGCCGCAGGCGGGATGAGCCATAAAAAGATGGTTTCACTATCTTCCAGGGCTATCCTGCTTTCCTCAAAATGAGTGATGCAATACGGGCAGGCAGTAACCAATACCTCCGCACCTAGCCCGACAGCCTGATCTAATCTAAGATCGGAGAATCTTTGCCCCTTTAACGTTTCCATCCAAATCCGGCCGCCTCCCCCTCCGCAACAGAGACTATCTACGCGCGAATCGGCCATTTCAGACAGCTCTAAACCGGGTACCTTTTTTAAGACCTGCCGAGGTTCTTCATATATGCCATTGTGGCGGCCCAGGTAACAGGGGTCATGATAAGTAATTTTCTTCGCATACTCCTTGGTGAGCTCAAGCCTGCCTTCATTAATAAGCTCGCATAAATACTGGGAGATATGAACCACCTCAAAGTTTACCTTAAATTCGGGATACTCGTTTTTGAAAGTGTGGTAACAATGAGGGGAAGAAACAAGGATCTTTTTCACCCCGTTATCGACAAAAGTTTTAATGTTTTCCCTGGCCAGGCGTTTGAACAGTTGTTCATCACCCGTCTTGCGGATGCTTTCACCACAGCAGTTCTCCTTGGCACCCAATATCCCGAAATCTACCCCTGCCTTATTCAGAATACTGGCTGTGGCTCTGGCGACCTTTTTTAACCTCGGGTCATAGCTGAGGTAGCAGCCCGGAAAATATAAAATTTCCATCTCCTCGGCGAACGTTTTTATGGAAAGGCCTTCTGCCCAATCTGCCCGATTTGTTCGCTTTTCATTCAAAGGGTTGCCTTCGCCAACGAGGCTTGCGCTCACGGTGCGGACGGCCCGCACAGGGGTGGGGAAAACCCCGTATTCCGTTGCAATTCTGCGTAAGGCTACCCCGGATTCTATTATTTTCACGCCTCTGGGGCACTGCCGGGGACAGTTTCCGCAAGTCGTGCAAAGCCACATATCCTCACTTTCGATCTCAGTCAAACCGAAGGTTGCCTGTCTGACGATCTTGCGCATACTAAAGTTTCTAACCTTATTCCACGGACAAACCGTATCGCACAATCCGCACTGATAGCACAATTTGAAGGCGTCTCCGCCGGACTCTTTTATGACATCGATGATCTCTTTTAAGGGGGCTACAGTTTCCACGGTCTTTTTTAATCCTCTGTCTTCGCCATAATGCCTTGCCCTAATCGAGTGGTTATCACTCAATTCGGCTTTTGGCCCTTCTTTGACACTGACATGCGGGCAATGGCATCCATTACCTTCTGCATTCCATACTTTTTGGTCAATGCCTCCAAGCCGATCTCCATCTCCTCCCGCAGTTCTTCTTCTTCGGCGACTTCCTCTTCCCTTTCCTCATAAGTCAGGGCGTCATGGGGACAGACCTGAACGCACATGGGCTCTTCTAAAGGCGGATCGTCTTCACACATATCGCATTTGAGGGGGAGACCGGAATCGGGTTCTTTGAAAAGATCCCTGGACGGGCAGGAAACCCCGCAGAAGCTGCACACTTTGTATTGTTTGCCGCTAATCGTATACGAGTGTCTGCCGGTGCATTCGGCCGGCGTATAATCACCGGCACGGATTGGGACATATACATCGTTGAGGTCATCTCTAACCACCCGAATCCGAGACCTGGCCGGATTCATGCTGCTATATTTCGGCCTGGCGTGAAATGCGGAGCAGGCCACCTCACATGCACGGCAACCAATGCATTTATCAAGATCAACTTTTATTTCTTTAACGATTTTCTTTTTTATCCCGTCCTTCACGGTTACGACCCCCTTCGCTTTAGTTCTTCTTTTTTCCCGCCGAAGCCTCTTTGGGAGGGGCAGCTTCACTATCGGTCAAGATACCCCTCTCTATGAAGTCTTCGCTCACATAATCCAGGCCCAGTTTGTCCAGCGTCTCTTTGGTCGGAATACCGTCATTGTTCCAGCCCTTGAATTCATAATAGGCGTCAAGCAGCTTGGTTTCCGTCTCCGGATCTCTTATCTGCCAGTGGTCCTCGGGCGGCTTCTCATCGCTTCTTCTTAAGCCTCTTCGCACGTTAAGTGCTCTGACCAGATTGCGGTTTCTTCTGGCAATTTCCCAGAGTCGGTCTGAATCGATATCTATCCCGGTTGCATTGGAGATGAAATTCGGCAAATTATGAAGGTGATACGGCGGTCTGCCGCCAAACTGCCCTCTAAATGAGGACAAAAAGGCGCAGGTGCCGATGGCGTCATCAATGTAATGCATGGTCTCATTCCAATCACAGATGTGGACGGAGGCTTCGATCGATGGATGACTGCGTGGCTCCCATTCCAAAAACCATTTTTTAAACCTCTCGGGAGCTGCGTCCCAACCCTTTACAAACTCCTCTCGCTCTTTCTTATCCGCAATGGGTGCCTGGGGGTAGGATCCTTCCGTTTGGGTGATCGTCATCTTCGCGCCGGTGGCATACATCAAAAAATAGGGATAATTTATCATTTTCAGCTTGAGGGGCAGCTGCTCAAATTTTTTGGTGCTGTTGTGATCAAATTTTTCTGCGCCCTTGCCAATCTGACGGGCTGCCCAATAAACACCGTTGGCCAGCGCATCGCCAACTCCTTCCCGCCGCACAACTTTTTCAACCAGGTAGAAGAATCTTTCCCCGGAGTCGGACGGAAATCCCGGCAGATCCTTGTCCGTTAAAATGCCGGCTTCGTAAAGTTCAATGGCAAAGGCCAGAACTTGCGGCGTTGAGTATCCGTCCATCCCATACTCCTGGGTAACGCCCAGGATGTCGTAATTAAAATCCAGCTCTTTATAGGCCGCCATCGCATAGGTCAATTTGCTGTAACATTTCTGGAAATAGGTTTGCCGTCCCGGGTATTTAATCGCCTGATGGCAATCCTTCGGACAGTTATAGCAACCCGTCCATCGAAGCCGCACGCTATCAGAAAGCGCCTTCCACTTCGCCTCACGCTCCTTGTTCCACCATCCTTTTTTTCGCTCACGCGCATTGCCCCAGGCGAAATTATTGACGTGCCACTCTTCGTCATCCTCGTGCAAAAAAACATCTCCGCAATACGGGTTATCATAAATAGCCTGATACATGGGGTTGCATATCTCAAAAAGCTCAACCGGTCGGGCAACGTTGATGTCCTTGGTTCCACGAACCGCAATCGCCTTTAACTTTTTATCTCCCATGATCACGCCTACGCCTCGAGAGGCGCTGGAGTTCGCGTGCTCGATGGCAGCCATATACACCCTGTTTTCACCGGCCAGGCCGATAGCGGCCACCTGGGCGTCGGGTTCCTTCAGCTCTGCTTGAATGAGTGCGCCGGTTTCCAGGGCGCCTTTGCCCTGAAGATGGGTGGCATCCCGTATTTCGACTTTGTCATTGTTTATCCACAAATAAACCAGACTGGGAGATTTGCCGCGAATGACGATTTTGTCGTATCCGGCGTGTTTCAGTTCCGCTCCAAAAAAACCGCCAAATAATGAATGTGAATACAGATTTGTTTGGGGAGAAAAGGTGTCAACCGCCGTACGATTGGCTCCCGGAACCGGTGTGGAAATTAAAATGCCGGCGCTGAATATGAGCAGATTATCCGGAGAAAAGGGTTCAATTTCAGGAGGAACCCGATCCCATAGTATCTTTGCGGCCGTACCCTGACCACCCAGATGAAGTTCGGTTAATCTCGGATCGGTTGCTACCCGCTCAATGCTTCCTCTGGATAGATCAATTTCTAAATTAAAGCCTGTCTCTGCGTACCTCATTTTTTTCCCCTTTACTACTGAATGAAAAAATTACGCTTTGTGTTCCAATTTATGATTTCCTGGACATGAAGCACCTGCTCCAGGTTTTCGATGCCCAATTTGTGGATCTTGATCGATTTCAAGGCCATCGCTGTCCATCAATCGATACGAATGATTTTAACGTGCTTGCCCACCCAATCGAAAGGCAGGTAAACCCGGCCGGTGTTTCCACTGGGTTTGACTTCCTTTTCGATCATCTCTTCGCCGAAAACCCCGAATTTGGCCTTGGGGGACCTGCCGGGATCTTCCGGCTTTCCGCTGGTCTCTTTCAGGCCCATTTCTGTTTTCAGGGTGACCATATTCTCCCCTAACACGTTGATTTCCTTTCGGCCCGCATCCACCGGTAACCCAGATTGGCACCGGCTGAATTCCCGATGCCGGAAGCGTGGCTCTGTAAAACGATCGAATTTGTTTATGATTTTACTGACGATCCGAACCAGCTCGTTTTTAGCTATAATGTAACTATAATTTAGCTATAAAGTAGTTATAGGCAGTTCGCCATAATTTGTCAAGCAAAAAATAATAAGCTATAAATTAACTACAATTTAGCTACAAAATGGTCTTAGGAAGTTCACTGGAATTTGTCAAGAAAAATCAATACCGTGTTTTTCGAATACGTTATGCGTCAGTCGATCAACAGCGTCAAGCGCCGGCCATTCCTCGAATCAGCGCCAGCACATTCTGTCCGAGCACCTCATGATTGTATCCGCCCTCCAGGATGGCAAAGCAGCCTCCCCCATTGCGGTCGGCAGCCGAGCGGACCCGCCCGCCAATCTCCTCGTAGTCCTCGGTATGCAGCAGGCCGCCCCAGTCGGCGGCATGGTTATCGAAACCCGCTGAAATGCCGATCAAATCTGCCCGACAGTTTTCCATGGACACTTCCACCTCCTGCAGATAGTGGCTTCGGCTGCCGGCTTCCACGTTGATAACAGTTACCCAAGTCCGCTTTCCGAGTATATTTAGCGTGCCGTCTCCAAAATGAAGGTCGATATCCAGTACGCAGGCGCTTTCTATTTTGTGCTGTCGGTGCAGCGCCTCAAGGGCCACGGCCATGTTATTAAAATAGCAAAATCCCCAGGCTGAAGCTGCAGAGGCGTGGTGTCCCGGAGGACGAATCAGTCCGAAGCAGGGTTCGGACAGGCCGATTTGAGCGGACTGGATGGCACCACCGGCGGCCAGAGAGGCGATTTCGTATAAGCCCTGGCTTTCTACCTGCTGGATATGCATTTCGGTGTGGACCGCAGCGATGTCCTGGCGCAAAGCCGGCTCTGAGGGAAAGAACTCTACGTGCGGTTTGATAATTTCGATGATCGCCTCCATGCGTCCGGCGGCCGCTGCCGGATCTCCGGTATAGACCTGCTTGAAATCTTCGTGAAAAACCACCTTCACTGTGCTTTTTCCTTTCGCAAAAATCATCCCATGGAACAGTCGAAAACAACCCTTGCCGCCAGGCATTCAATTATACCCATTTTTTCATGCAGATCAAAATACATAATCGACCCTATTTCGTTTTTAAGATAAATGGCAATAATAAAGGCAATTCCAACGAAAGGAGGAAATGATGAAACTTACCAGTTCTGCGTTTTTGCATGAGAAAAAGATTCCGGCAAAGTATACCTGCGACGGGGAAAATGTAAATCCGGCCCTGAGCATATCGGAGGTGCCTGAGGGGACCCAAAGCCTGACACTGATTATGGAAGATCCGGACGTTCCCAGGAACCTGCGGAAAGACGGAATGTGGGATCATTGGGTGGTTTTCAATATGCCTGCCGAACTGCATGAGATTCAGGAAGGAAATGAGCCCCAAGGCACCGCAGGAGTGGGTACCAGCGGCGAGACCGGTTATTTCGGGCCCTGTCCTCCGGACAGGGAACACCGGTATTTTTTCAAACTGTTTGCCCTGGATACGAAGCTCGATCTCCCGGAAAAATCCACCAAGGCAGCTGTGCAAAATGCGATGGAGGGCCATATCCTGGAACAAACCGAGTTGATGGGTCGATACGCGAGGAGCTAAGAAGCGTTAGGATGAATTTAAAAACAGGCGCTTGCAGATCAAAACAATGCAGTCCATTGCATATCTATACTGCCTCTAATGATCTGAAATACAATGTTGACCTTATTTACTTTGCTCCCCTGTGCGGATAGGTTTTTTAATCGGGTGGACCCTGTTGGAGCTTTCCAGATAACCACGTTCTTTAATTACCTGCTAGAGAATTTCCCGTTTATCACAGGAAATTGACACAGAAAAGGAATGAAACGATTATGGCAGAACCCACCAAAATAGTGAAAGGCGGATTTCGGGCGAATCTGGCATTGATACTCTCCATCATTGCACTCATTTTGTCGATAATGGCCTATACCTCTTCCCAGAGCGAAAAAGGGCTGCAGACTCGAATCAAAGACCTGCAGGCCACCATTGATAAAATGAAGACAGAAAGCACCGAGCAGATAGATAAGCTGCGCAACGAAACCGCAAAGACCTTGGACAAAATGAGCAAAACCATCAAACCGGAAGAGCAAAGCAAAGAAGGCGCAACCGAATCGTCAGGGGGGACAACAAACTAGCAAAATGTCGTTGTCGCCCGGCCTGGGTGTAAATATCGCTTCTTGTCCTAACGCTCCAGGCCGCTTGGCTCCGACACCCTAACGGTCCGATTCACTTTCGGTAGGGAAATGTTCGGGGTTAAAAAATAGCGGACTGCCGCAAGCCGAACCGTCGGTGGTTTTCGGCTCCGCTGCATGTGCTTTCACCCAACAGTTCAATCAAAAATTCTCAATTTGTTTTTTCAAACAATATTGACAACCCATCGGTGTGCGGCCATTGCGAAATTCACGAACAAATTGCCGGTGTTGCTTGTAATGCCAGATTGTCTTTAAAGAATCTCTCTGGATTTTCCCAAAAGATAAATTTTGCTGAAGACAGGTCTGCCCATTGATGTAGTAAATATTTTTCCCCTGCACCGGGATCTGTTTCATCACACATGGAGACAAACTCCCGTCAGAACCCACGACAGCCGCTCTAGGTATGTTTTCACTACAGGAAAAATTGTTTTGCACCGGTGACACAAGATGGTAATGAATATCCGCACCCCGTTTTAAGGCTTCTCTTCTAACCTCAAGTAAACGCTCTTTTAATTCCAAATACTCTGATTCCCCGCTGGCGAGAATGGATTCTTTTTCCATTTCCGGGCTGACGACATAGCATAACGAGCTGACAACGGTTTGAGCAGCACCTGTATTTGACAAAAATTGCGGAAGCTTTTTTAAATCGTCAAGACCGGAGCGAAGCAACATATAGGCAAAATGAATTGCAGGCTTAGTGGCTCCATATTTGTTTTTGACTCTGTGGATTTCTTCCATACACTCCAATACTTTTTTAATGGAAGTCCCCTTGCGGATCCGATCATTTTTCTGATCAACACCCGCCAACGAAAACCCGATGACATCAAGCTCACAGTAGACCAATTTCTCAATGATTTCTCTATCCAACAGCGTTCCGTTTGTGGTCGTTCCCGTCATACAGCCCGCTGCCTTAGCGATCTGCAACAGTTCAAAAAACTGTGGATGCAGAAACGGCTCCCCCCAGCCTTGCAAATGAACCAGACGGGTCCTGCCAAAGGCGGGAATCAGGTTTCGAAATGCATCCACAGATAGGAATCGGTTTTGCCAGTTTGCTCGGAAGACGGAATGCGGACAATAGATGCAGCCCGCATTGCAGTATGAGCTGATCTCCACTTGAATCCAATCCAGGCATAGATGGTGTTTAGAAAATAAGTGGTCTAAGAACATAATCTATATTCGAATTGATGAACATCAGCTCCATATTAGCACAGAATGATAAATGGGCACCTCAGACACGGGTTTGGGTTATCTCCTCGCTTGTAAAACTTTTGGGGACGCCTTCGTAGGGGGTTCGTTTTTTGAACTTTAAGGACTTCGGATCACGCATGGTCTTTAAAATATCAATGCTGTCCCTCAATCCCTTGTTGATCCGGCACATCTCCAGAGCCATACCCACCACCTGGGCAACAGCCTGAACGAAATTGACGTCGTTCAATGTGAATTCCCAGGGCTGGGCGGTGTAAACCCGCATGCACCCGATCAGTTTTTCACCAATTATAATCGGAACCGAGAGAATCGACGCAATGCCCTCTTTTAAGGCAGCTTCAGGATATTGAATTCTGGGGTCATCAGCGACGTCAAAAATGGCTACCGGCTTGCCATCCTCAAGGGATGAGGCAATCGAGCGCAAGGAACTGACCGGTCCCTTGTCCAGATATTCGTCACTGAGACCGTAGCTGGCAGTGAGTTTGAGTTCGGCGCTCTTGGCGCTGAACAAAAACAAAGTGCAGCCCTTAACCTCGAGGGCATGCGTAACGCCCTCCACCGTAATCAAG
>JARRJQ010000138.1:0-7261 GCA_037388985.1 Desulfobacterales bacterium
GGCGAAACCAGACCCCGATGCCGAAAAGCACGACCAATGCCGGCAGGCCGATGATGTTCAATGTTTTGGCAAATGTCTTTGTTCCCGTCTGGGTCTCATTGAGCGGGTTGAAGCGCTGCTCCTTTCCGCGCATAACCGCAATATCTTCACGGTCGTTTAAGTAGTCAATGACATTCAGGATAAAGGTTGCATTGGGCCCTCTACCGCTGGCATCGATTAGATTGTCTTTGAGCATATCGGCAGAGGCCATCAGAAAAACTTTGCCGGATTTGCCTTTGGCAATAAACTGGCCTTTAGTTACAATTTTAGAAATATCGATTTCAGATTGGCGGCTAGTGCCCGATGGATTGCTCGGCGCCGGCTTCTGCACAGCATCTCCTTCACCTTTATCGGCGGACTCGTTTTTATCGATTTCCTTTAGGGGTATGGGTTTGTCGGTAAAGTAACTCGGAAATTCTCCTTCAATAATATAGGCCAGCGGTTGGCTTTGCATCTCTTCTTTTGAGGGTGGCGGCTGGATGAACATCGGGTTCAATGTAATTCGCCCGCTCATTTCCCATGATTTTTCTGAAGAGGCAACCAGCTGGATTGCCGTCAAACCGTTGGTCGCCAGTCGCTCAGTATCCAGTTCCAGTGGAGATGCCGTTATGGCGATCATTCCCTTGATGCTTTTCATAAAATCCAGATCTTTGTTGATAAACCGACTTTGAATGAGGGGGGCAAAATATATGGGGCGCTCCCCGCCGCCGAGCTGGGCCGGCATCTGCTGCTGGAAGCAATTTTTATCCATGACATAGGACTTTTTAATTCGAATACCGTAATAGTCCAGAAGTTTCTCAAGGCCGGTATCTAAAGGGACATAGGTCGGTTGCTGACCGCCGAAGTTTGCGCCTTGCTGATTGGAGGGCTGAATTTCTCTGAATCGATCCAGAATTAAAATCAGGCTCTTACCTTTCATTAAAAACTGATCGATCTGAAACAACTCGTAATCGGAAAAGGGTTCTGTGGGACGGGCGATGATCAGCGATTTGAGGTTGTCAGGAATAGGTTCCGTTTTGAGTTGAATTGGTTTTAATGAGTAGGTTTGGGAAATTAACGATCCAAAATTAGATACTGAATCCTGATTCCGGCGGCCCGTTTGGGCAAAAGACGAAGCGCTCATAAGATTCAGTGACCCGTGATCCGCAACAAAGCCCAGCTCTTCATTGATGCCAATCAATGCCTCCACATCTTTGTCGATGAGCTCTTTTATTTCTTCAACGTCCTTTAGCTTATACTGCGTACCGATAATGGGAATCTGAATCACATCTAACAGTCGTAAAGTCATAGACCGTTCACTATGCTCCAATACCAGCCCGATGGCTCCTGTACCGGGTGGAACCTGTCCTTGCGCCAAAGCCGGCCATTTAATATTCATAATTTTATATTTTTGAATCGCGGCAGTCAGATTCGTATCCGCGGATGGATCGAAATATTTGAATTCGAGCTTATCATAATTTTTTTGATTGAGCTGCTGGACAATCTTTTCCAGTTCTGCCGGAATTTGAGGCAGGTTTTTTATTCCGATGTAAGGCGCTAACTGATAAAGGGATGATGACAGATACAGCTTAATCTGAATTTTATTCTGCAGACCCAGCAAGGCGCTGATTTTGTTGTTTAGCTTCTGCATGGCGGTAGTCAGCTTGTATTCCAGACCATCGGTTGTGGTTATGGTCGGAATTCGTTCGATCAGATCGCCGTAGATAATGACCAATCCCATATATGCTTTTAGGAACTTGACCTCGTCTTTTTCGATGGCTTGAATTTGTATGGGATGAATGCCATAGTTATTCGCCATTTTTTGATTTTCCCGGCTTCTTTCGGACAATTCACCTTCTTCGGTACTGACGTCATAGAAACTGTAATTAAAATATTTGCCCGCATAGATCGCATATTCTTCGAGCAGATCATGCAGATAGCGCTCGGTATCATTGTGGGGGGCCGGCAGGTTCTTTGTAAAAAAGACTTTTATGGTCAGCGGCTCGGATAAACTTGAGACAACTTTTTTGCTGGCCTCCGAAATCGAATACATTTGATTGGCAGTCAGATCCAATCTGTAGAAAAGCGTAATACCTGCAACATTAACCAGCACCACAATAATCAGATATATTAAAAATTTGATATAGCGCTCTGATCCTTTTTTGACCAACATTTTATGCTCCTTAATGTTTCTGTTGCAATGCGAGATAAGCTCCGTAAAGACCGATAAAGCAAACGCTTACAAAATAAAGAATATCCCGCGTATCAATGATCCCTTTGGCGATGTTTTGAAAATGGAAATCGGCGCCGAGATAGGCAAATACGCCCAGCAATGAGCGGGGAAGAAAATAAAGCATTTTGTCAATTAAGGTCAGCGCAAAGCAGATTGCCAATCCGATAATAAAAGCAATGATCTGGTTGCGGGTGAGCGCCGAAGCAAACAATCCAACGGCGCAGAAAGCAGCCCCCAGAAAAACGCCGCCGAGGTACCCGCCCACCACCGGCCCCCAGTCCAACTGTCCCATCAAAGAGACCGTCAGCGGATAAGCCAGCGTCGGAATCAACATGACAACAATCATGGCAACCCCGGCAAAGAATTTGCCAAGAACCACATCGACAACCGTTACCGGCATCGTCAGTAAGATTTCATCGGAGCCGATGTTCAATTCTTCGGATATCAATCGCATGGTGATCGCTGGAATGACAAAAGCAAAGACAACCGGCAGCAAGGTGTAAAAAGTTCTTAAGTTTGCCTGGTTAAAAAGAAAAAATGTTGCAAAAAAGAACCACCCGGTTACCAGCAGAAATACTGAAATAACAATATAGGCGATGGGAGATATAAAATAGGCACTGAATTCTTTCCGGAAAATATGGGTTACCTGACGCATGTTAGCTCTCCTTGGTCAGCTCACGGAAAATGTTTTCCAGGCTTTGAGTCTTCTGATGAAAATCTAAGATAATCCAATCCGTGGCTCTGATCTTTCGGTAGATATCGGGACGAAGGTCATGAGTTGACTGATAACTGAGTCTGATGTTTAAAGTCTTATTGTTTTCAGCAACGCGCGTAACGCCCTCAATACCACTGATGCTCGCAAAAGTTTCTTCTA
Organism: Desulfobacterales bacterium; assembly: GCA_037388985.1. Taxonomy (GTDB): domain Bacteria; phylum Desulfobacterota; class Desulfobacteria; order Desulfobacterales; family JAHEIW01; genus JAHEIW01. The sequence goes on from JARRJQ010000138.1 coordinate 3,126, forward strand.
CCGTTTTAAAATCTGCATTTTGCAGGCTGAGATTCATGATGTTTTGACCGCCGATTGACCGTTTCAGGTTTTCGGTACTCCCGTCAGCAACAATTTTGCCCTGGTTGATGATTACGATACGATCGCAGGTTGCCTCGGCTTCGCTGAGTATGTGAGTTGAAAGGATAATGGTTTTTTCTTGACCGATTTCTTTTATAATTTTACGAATCTCGGCGATCTGATTGGGGTCCAGACCCGAAGTCGGCTCATCGAGAACCAACACTTCCGGATCATTCATCATGGCATGGGCCAATCCCACCCGTTGTTTGTATCCTTTGGAAAGCTCACCAATTGGCAGATGCATGACCTCATTGATACCGCAAAGATTCGCCAGGCGGCGAATGCGGTCAAGCTTTTGATTGTGACTAAACTCCCGAATGGCGGCGACATAATTTAAGTAATCAAAGACGAGCATATCGTGATAAAGCGGAGCGGATTCCGGCAGGTAGCCTAAAACCTTCTTGATTTCCAAAACATGTTGATCAATACTTAAACCCTTGACAACAATACTGCCGGAGCTGGGCTTGAGGTATCCGGTGAGCATCCGCAGGGTGGTGGTCTTACCGGCCCCATTGGGGCCCAGCAGTCCCAGAATTTCACCCTTTTGAATATCCAGATTGATCTGATCCACCGCGCAAAGCGTATGATAATATTTGGTAAGGTTTTCGACATGGATCATTTCGGTTCTCCTTTGTTTTAGGTTGTTTCCCGCTTTGCAACCAGCGCGCCTTCGGCAAGCAACTATATAAGAAAAAGCGCCTGATTCAAAGCCGAAGGCGGCTTTCATATCCGCTTTACGATGCCGCAATTGCTCGGGGATTGCGGAACAGGCGGGAACGACGAATGCTGTTCCATTTTAAACAAGCGAAGACAAAAATCCTGCAAATTTTGTTTGCTTAAATATGGAAAAGATGAAAAATAGGCTTATTTTTAAGTTTGTAACAATCCGACGCATGCCTACCATTGACTCATTAATATTGGGAAACTTTAATACAAAAATTTTTGTTTTGCAAGGAGACACATATTTATGAACGCCAAGCAAAAGACGGCAAAAGCGATTAAACGTAACTTTATGCTGGCAATTATAGCCATGATAGCTGGAATCTGGGTTGCGGTCAATGCAGGCCTCGGATCAAATGCATGTGCCGAATCGGTGGAATATTTCAATGCGCCCGCCAGTTTCCACCAATTGGCGGCAATGGTGCGGCCGGCTGTTGTCAACATTCGTACCGTAAAGACCATCAAAGGCGGAGGGCCCGTTTTCCGCCAATTTCACCGTGATCCATGGGGTGAAAATAGTCCGTTTAAGGAATTTTTTGAACGTTTCTTTGGCGAAGACATGCAACGGGAATTCAAGCAACCCAGTCTCGGATCTGGATTTCTTATCGACAAAAATGGCTTTGTGGTAACCAACAATCATGTCATTGAAGATGCAGATCAGATAAAGGTCAAACTGAATGATCAGCGCGAATTTGATGCAAAAATTGTTGGGCGGGACCCCAATACGGACATTGCCTTGTTGAAGATCGAATCCGGTGAAAGCCTGCCGGTTGTTAAACTGGGCGATTCTGACGCTCTCGAAGTCGGACAATGGGTTTTGGCTATCGGAAGCCCATTTGGGCTTGAGCACACTGTTACAGCGGGGATTGTCAGTGCCAAAGGACGGGTGATTGGTTCGGGTCCCTATGACGATTTCATTCAAACAGATGCATCCATTAATCCCGGTAACAGCGGCGGACCGCTTCTCAATTTGAAAGGAGAAGTAATTGGGATTAACACAGCAATTATCGCCAGCGGCAATGGAATCGGTTTTGCTATTCCCATTAATATGGCCAAGGACATCATTGTGGCGCTTAAAAATGAAGGTGAGGTTACTCGGGGTTGGCTGGGGGTGGCCATTCAAGATTTGAGCAGTGATATGGCCGAATATTATGGAATTGAGGATCAAAAAGGCGTATTTGTGGCTGATGTTTTTGAAGGTGACCCGGCAGACCAAGCCGGTATTCAACGTAAAGATATCATTCTTGAATTAAACGGAGAGGAAATTAAAACCACCCGGCAGCTCACCGCCATGATTGCTAAAATTCCCGTCGGCGAATCTGCTAAAGTAAAAATATTACGGGATGGAAAAGAAAAAACAGTTCAGGTCAAAGTCGGCAAACGCCCGGAGGAAAAGCTGGCTGCCGGAGGTCCGTACAAAGAACAGAAGGAAGAATTTGGCATTAGCGTATCGAATTTAACTCCTGAGATTGCCCAACGATTCAATACTGACGAAACCGCCGGTGTTATTGTCACCCAGGTTGAAAGTGGTGGCAAAGGAGATCACGCGGATGTCCGAGTGGGTGATATTATTAGAGAGATTAATCGTCGGACGATAAAAGATGTGTCGGATTATCAGGCCGTACTGGCCAAGGTGGCTCCGGGTGAAACCGTTAACCTGTTCATCCAGCGTAAAAACGCCGGATTTTTAGTGGCAAAGCTAATCAAGTGACCATGGTGGTTGTGTAGATCAATACACCGGCGGCTCCTGTGGATCTCAGCTATCATGTTATTTCTTAGTTTTCAGGTGTCAGGTGTCAGCAAACAGCCTGCAACGGGCTCGGTCGATTCCTCAAATCGACATCAGAAGGTGTGTTTCATCTACTATCTTTTTCCAGCTGTCTTCTTTTTTCTGGTATCTGTTCTCTGAAACCTGAACACTGAACACTGAAACCTGAAACCTACCCTGTAGCGGTTTTAATCCCCGATGGTTTTCGTCAAATCCGGTATGGTTTCCGGTCTGCCTCGCTCCATATAGCGGCTATCACCGTTTCGAGCAGTCACATTTTCGTAAATCCCGTCATCGCGTTTAACCAGCTTGGTAAAACCAAGATCCCGCAGCTCTCGATTACTTTTTGGGCAGCTGATATTAATTTTTGAGACAATTTTCTGTACGGGCTCCCCACAATGGGGACATGTTTTTATTGGATCGTCTGTTAAAGATTGCTGAAAATCAAATACCTTTCCCATTTTGCACGGTTTTCTTAGATGCTCGTATTCATATATTGGCATCGGCGCACCTCTATGTCTATTAATTTAATTTTTCTCTGCACTTCTCCGGGTTTCCCCATTTTCACCATTTTGATTGGTGAAATCAATCTTCTTCTAAAAATTATAAATGGAATAAAAAATCTGTCAAGTTTCTTCAGTCTAAATTGAGACAATCCCCGCCTAAAGTTTTAATTGAAGCAACCGATAGTCTTAATGTGATTCATATGATTTTCCGTCATCTTATGACCGGATATGGATATTTGATCAACTGATTTTTACCGGCTTGCTGCGAGCAACCCAAAAGAAACGGCCGGTAGTTTATGGGTCGGAGTGACAAAACAATGAGCAAAGCACAAACGGCTGAACAAAACGATATTAATACGAAAATCAAAGAGGCCGAGGCCTGTCATTCGATGGGGATGATCGATGAGGCCTTGACCCTTTATGAACAGATACTTTCGCTTTCACCCGATGATGACGATTCCAACGCGGAAAAAATTCGTAGCAAAATTAGTCAATTGCGCAAGGAAAGAGAGACGCGTGAAGCGACTGAAAGTCAGGGGTTTTCCGCTGAAGACATCACCTTATTTCGAAAAAACCTGTCACTTCATGATGATGTTCCGACTATTTTAGACGGTGCCAGGGCCCTGAAGGAACTCGGTCTTCTTGAAGAGGCGACCGTTGAGTATGAAAAGTTATTACAGTTTGATTTTGGCAAGTCAGACTATTCAAAGTTGGACTATTCGCCGGCCCAGATTGTTGTCGATTTTTTAACCTGTCTTCTCCAGACCAAGCAGGCCCAGGAAGTCGTCAAAAAAGCCTTTAAGGTCATTTATCAGCATCAACTAAGCGACAGGGAAAACGCTCAAATTCAATGCTGGCTGGGCAGTGAGATGGAAAAACGGGGCCAACGAGATCAGGCACTTGAGCTTTACGAGTCTGCCGCCAAAATTGATCCGAAAAGCGAGGAAATTGCCAATAAGGTGAATTCGCTGACGTCCAGCATCTCAACAAGTTCGCGATATGATTATCTGTTAAGAAATAAGTTGGTTAACACCAATCAGCTT
>JARRJQ010000139.1:0-16163 GCA_037388985.1 Desulfobacterales bacterium
GCTGAGGGTTCCAATAGAACCGCACCGGCAGCATCTCCGAACAATACACAGGTTGTTCGATCTTGGTAATTGGTGATTGCGCTCATTTTATCAGCACCGATTACCAAAACTTTTTTATGCCTGCCGCTTTCAATAAATTGTGCTCCCGTCGTTAATGCGCACATAAACCCGGTACAGCCGCCGTTGATGTCAAATCCCCAGCTGTTGGTTGCACCCAGATTTCGCTGAATGAATGAAACGGCTGACGGTACCGGCATGTCCGGTGTTACCGTGGCGAGCAATATCAGATCCAGCTCATCGGGTGAAGTTTGAGTTTCTTTGAGCACGACCTCGGCAGCCTTGCTTGCCATGTAAGAGGTGGCTTTTCCGTTGTCCAGTATACGCCGCTCCTTGATTCCGGTGCGGGTGGTGATCCATTCATCATTCGTGTCGACCATTTTTTCCAGGTCGCGATTTGAAAGTATTTTCTCCGGCACATAATGTCCTACGCCGGTAATGATTGCGTGCATTCAAAATTCTCCTTTGGATATTGTCTCGACTCGTCAAGCACAAATGAAATTTCTGATAAAGCCGCTATCAAACAGTGACCTGCGGCGGCAGAAATCCATAGCTGATTTAAATAGCTCAAGGTATGAAAAAAACCGGTGAGAATCTTCCTATGCTTAGATGTTGGATTGCCTTCTCGGAGATAAAACCAAGGTAGATTCCCCGCTAAGAGGTGAAACCGGTGGGATTCTCTCTGCGTTAGCCCCTGAAGAATGCTATGCTTCTCGTTTTTATGGGATCGATTTTTTTATTTAGCCGTTAATATAAATTAGAGGTGAAACCCGAGGGGTCAAAGGTCTCAAAGCCGGGGGTCATGATGACCGAACCCACCCGGAGCACCTTCTGCCGCGGCTGGTCGTCAAAGTTGATGGCCCCGGCCGGGCATACCTGGGCGCAGGCCCCGCATTTGCCCTTTTGATTTCTAGCAATGTCTCAATAATATCCACTGATTTCTTTTTTGTAAAGCCCAGCTCATGTACCGCGGCAACAATGTCGCTTTTGGTTAATGCCATGATGCCTCCTAATAAAAATCTGTTCTCCCGTATATGATGATTCCGAGCCGCTATTTTCCGAGCTCGAAACAGGACAGAACCACGCTCAATCCATAGTGCTATTTTTTGATGAATTGAGACTTTCTTCGCTATTTTTAATCTGTTCCGGACTGGGTTCGGTTTTGGGCATGGCGTCCTCAATTTTTTGCATAATGATTTTGACGCCTTTCATAATTCCATTGATTTCAGCCTTTATCCGTTCATCATCCCTATCACTCATCTTAAATCTCCGCGGCATAAATTCACAAATGCTTTGCTCAATCAGTTTGCTGTTTATAAACAAATAGCTTATATGCACCGAAATTATATGTCAAGATACTAATTAATAAAATAATGATGGTTCAGTAACTAATCTTAAGCCGGTTTTTTTATAAAATTTGAATTCGGTTCAATTTCTTAGGTTTTTTTGATTGATGCAATTCTTTAATAAATAGATTAATTTAACGGCGGGTATGAGTGCTTCGGGCGACAATTTGTATTAGAGGTTGCCCATGAAACTCAAGTTGCACAAAACCCGGGTTTAAGTTAAAAGCAGCTTATTTGCCTGAATGGCTTTGGGTCCATGTTTTGATCAAGCTCTTTCAGCGGTCGATGGAAGCAGAGCCGAAAACTCCACAGGGCCGGTGCCGATTTGAAGTCCGAAAGGCCTGCGAATTCCGCTTCGGGTAGACTGTGATGCATGCGAAAGCGAATAAAAAGGGTTCCGGCGAAAAGCCGAGGAACCCATTACTGCATCTATGGAGCCACCGTGCGGAGTCGAACCGCAGACCTGAGCATTACGAATGCCCTGCTCTACCAGCTGAGCTACGGTGGCGCAAATTTTAATTGATTACTTTGTTTATGATTCAAAACCTTTTTGGAAGATCTGCGATTTTTTAATCCGGCCGTCGATTTTCCCCTGTTTTCATTTCCGGTTTATAACATCTTGCCGTTTAAATTTCTTTCCTATCACAGTGAAACCGCCGCCCGGCGAATCCATGCACTTTATCAAATGCTGACGTCCAACCTTCCGCCGATTGTGGTGACATCAGTTGATGCCCTGTTGCAGAAGATTATCCCTAAGCAGGAGATCGTCAATTATGCTGAACTGCTTGTCGCCGGTGAGGAAATCGAAAGAGATTATCTTATCGAAAAGCTTATTTCCGGAGGCTATGCACATGCTTCAATCGTTGAGGAGCCGGGTGACTTTTGTGTAAGAGGAGGAATCGTCGACATTTACTGTCCGCTATATGCAGATCCTGTAAGGATCGATTTTTTTGCAGATCAAGTGGAATCCATCAGAGTTTTCTCCGCCGCCAGCCAGCGTACGATAAAATCCATTGATGAAGCAATTTTGCTTCCTGCACGCGAAATGGTCATAAATAAAGAATTTCTGCCACAGATCATCAACCGGATAAGGTCCCGAGCGGCTGAGCTTGAAATTCCGGTGACCGAAATCCGAAAGATTGTCGATGCGATCAATCAAGGGCAGGGTTTTCCGGGAATCGAAAGTCTCCTGCCACTGATTTACCCGCGGCTTGACAGTATTTTTGATTACCTGCCAGAAAAATCCCTTGTTGTATCTATGGGGACTGCTGACCTCGAAAGAGCGGCAATCGACCACGAAAATCTTATCGCCCAGAATTTTGCAGCATCGTGCCAGGCCAAAAAATTGTGCGTGGAGCCTTCAGCCCTGTATTTTAGCTGGTCTCAAATCAAAGACCGTATTGCACAAAATAAACCGTTGAATTTTAAGACACTGGAGATCCAGGAGAGCCCGGGGTTCAATCGTTTTGCTCCAATAAAATATGAAGCGATCACCGGCTCCAACGCCGATATCACTCTGTCTCTGAAAAATTATCAAGACAAGGAAAACCTTCTTAAACCGCTGGCCGATTGGATCCATGAAAAAAGGAGCAGGGGTTTGACCACTTTATTGGTCTGCCGAACGAAAACTCAGGCCGAAAGATTAAAATCCCTGCTCATTCCTTATGGATTTCAGTTTAAGTTCGCCGATACATTTGCCCATGCCAGAGTTGAGCCCGGAGCTTTATATTTGTGTCTTGGGCACCTGTCAGCGGGTTTTATCTGGGTGGATGAATCGATTGCCATCATTACGGAAGCCGAAATTTTCGGATTAAAAACCTCTCGTCGGAAATCTCCGCGCCCTAGCCGATCTTCCGAAATACTGGACCTGCAGGATTTAAAAAAGGGTGATCTGATCGTCCATGTTGAGCATGGAATCGGGCGCTATGATGGGTTGGTCAAACTGAAAGTCGATGGTCTGATAAATGACTTTTTATTGATTGTGTATAAAGATGGCGACAAGCTTTATGTTCCGGTTGACCGTATGAGCATGGCTCAGAAATATATGGGGGTGGAAGGTATCGAGGCGGTCATCGATAAAATGGGTGGACATTCCTGGCAGCGTATAAAGGCGCGCGTCAAAAAGTCCGCTGAGAAGATAGCTGGCGAATTACTCAAATTATACGCAAAGCGCCAATACGATAAAGGAGTTGCTTTTAGCCCCGTTGACGACTATTTTCGCGATTTTGAAGCCGGATTTGAGTATGAAGAGACGGCGGATCAAGTCAAAGCCATTGAGGATGTTTTGCAGGATATGTATCAGCAAACTCCTATGGATCGACTCATATGCGGGGATGTCGGCTACGGTAAGACAGAAGTGGCTTTGCGCGCATCGTTTTTAGCGGTCAATAACGGCAAACAAATTGCAGTCCTGGTTCCGACGACCATACTGGCCGAACAGCATTATGCCACTTTCTCAAAGCGCTATGAGCGTTACCCGGTCAATATTGCCTGCCTAAGCCGCTTTCGCCCGATGCGGGAGCATAAACAGATCATCGTGCGTTTAAAAGGGGGCAAGCTAGATATTGTTATCGGAACCCACCGGCTGCTGCAAAAGGATATCGCGTTTAAAGATCTGGGACTGTTAGTTTTAGATGAAGAACAACGGTTTGGCGTCAGACACAAGGAGAAGCTAAAAAGGTTAAAGCAAAATGTGGATGTGCTGACCCTGACGGCCACCCCGATTCCTCGAACGCTGCATATGTCCTTATTGGGCATTCGCGACATCAGCATTATTTCCACCCCACCGGAGTTTCGACAATCAATCGTCACTTATGTTTCTGAATTTAATGAGGACTTGATATCAGAAGCAATTCGAAATGAGTTGCACCGCGGTGGGCAGATTTTCTTTGTGCATAACAACATTCAGAGTATATCCAGAGTAGCCAGGAAATTGCAGATTCTGGTGCCGGAGGTGAGGTTGGATATCGCCCACGGGCGGATGAGCGAAAATGATCTCGAGCAAGTCATGTATCGGTTTCTAAATAAAGAATTTGACATGCTCGTGTGCACAACCATCATTGAATCCGGTCTGGACATTCCTTCGGCCAACACGATTGTTGTCAATCGGGCCGACCGATTTGGTTTGGCTCAGATTTATCAGTTACGCGGGCGGGTTGGCCGTTCAGATGAGCAGGCCTATGCGTATTTAATCATCCCTGACGAGAGTGTGTTAACCAAAGATGCGCAGAAGCGCCTTAAGGTTTTAATGGAACACAGTGACTTAGGTTCCGGTTTTCAAATTGCGATGAATGATTTAAAGATTAGGGGCGGCGGAACGATCCTGGGGGCTTCTCAATCCGGTCATATAGCGGCCGTAGGCTACGATATGTTTTTAAAGTTGATGGAAAATGCCATAGCCGAATTAAAGGGTGAAGCGCCTTTGGAACCGCTGGAGCCGGAAATTAACGTGCGCATGTCGGCTTTTCTATCAGAATCCTATATACCGGATATTGACCAGCGGATGGGGGCTTATCGGCGATTGGCCAAAATGACCGAACTCCAAGAAGTATCTGAATTTAATGCAGAGTTAATTGATCGTTACGGAGAATTGCCAAAAGAAGCGGGCAATTTAATTTATAAAATCGTTCTTAAAATTTTGGCAAATAAAGCAGGCATCAGCAGGCTGGATTTAACCAATCATCATCTGCTGCTTCACTTTTCCCTTGATCACTTGAAAAATTCGGATGCCCTGGTTGATTTGGTTTTATCCGATCCCAAACGCTATGCGCCTCAGGCGGATCACATATTAAAAGTTAAATTAGCTGGTTATCGTGGGCGCAGCCCTTTGAGTCGTGCCAAAAATATATTGAAAGAAATCACTCAACATGTTAAAAGTTAAGTTTTGGGATATTGATACACCGATATCGCGTGAATATAACCGCCTGGTGATTTAAATCTTCTAACCCTGCAATCGCTTCAATTGGTTTCCGATGGCCAAGCCTTTTTTGATTATAAATCGGTTGATTTTGTTGGCTTTACTCGTTTTTGGATTTTTGAGCTGCGGGAAATCAGAATCCAATCCTGATGCTGAGCCATTAATTCGAGTCAAAGACCGGGTTTTAACCGTTTTGGAATTTAATCAGGTGTTTGAAATTTCCAAGACGGCCTATTCAAATAACCTCAGATATGAACCCGATGAATACAGAAACGCACAGCTTCGCCTCTTAAATGAGTTGACGATTGAGATGATTATCCTTGAAAGGGCTGCAGAGCTGGGTCTTACCGTTTCAGATGAAGAGGTTGAAAAAGCGGTCGCCGACGTCAAAAAGGACTATCCCGGAGACACTTTTGAGAAAACCCTGCTGGAATTTGCCGTTTCCTATGAAACATGGGAGAAACGTTTAAGAGATCGATTGCTGATGAAAAAAGTGATCGACCACGAACTTAAAGATCAAATTATTATCACTTCCGAAGATATTGCGAAGTATTATGAGAGCCATTTTGAGGCCAAAGCGCCGCCCGATACGGATTCGGAGACGAATAGGGAAGATATCAATGAAATGATCATTGAACAATTACGACGGGAAAAAATGGAACAGGCTTACCAGAAATGGATAAATAAGCTTAAGCAGCAATATCCTATAGAAATTAACAGCGTTCAGTGGGAAAGAATTACAGGTTTGCATCTCAATGAAAAAGAATTTTTGGACAACGTGAACTCGACAAGGAAGTAAGGCCTATCTTAAAAATGCGTCTGTTTTTATCCGTTTTTTTACGCAGGGGTATCCTCTTGACCATCGGGATTTTGTCTATCGGCGTTGCAGCAGCGTCAGATACCATGCTCGTGGATAGGGTTGTAGCCGTGGTCAATGAGGATATCATCACCCTTTATGATCTGAATCTGGCTCTTCAACCATATGAGGCTAAAATCCGAGCACTGAATTACAGTCCGGAAAAAGAACGGGAAGCCCTTTTTAAATTGCGCGCAGAAATACTCAACCGAATCATAGATGAAAAGCTAACCGATCAGGCAGTCAAGCGAAATAATATCGAGGTCAGCGAGAAAGAAATTGATGCCACAATTGAACGCATAAAAGAGGCGCGCTCGTTGACCGATGAAGATATAAGAGCCGGAATCGCGTTGCAGGGCCTGACAATGGAAGGATATCGTAAAGCCATTAAAGAGCAGCTGCTCAGAACTATACTGGTTAACCGTGAAATTAAATCAAAAATTGTGATTACCGAAGACGAAATCAAAAAATATTACGAGGCGCATAGCGAAAAGTATGCAGGTGAGACGAAGTATCATATTTGGAATATATTTATCAGGTCATCAGGGCTAGTGGATGAAACTTCAAAACAGCTCGCTTTGGAAAAAATGGAAGCCATCATCACAAAGCTAAAACAAGGCCAGGCATTTGAATCTCTGGCAGCTCAAAAGCCGGATTCATCGATGGATCCTGAGGGAGCGGATTTGGGGCTTTATCGGATAGACGAGCTTTCGCCGCAGCTGCAAAAGACTGTTAAGGATATGAAAGCCGGAGATTTTTCCCCAATTTTGAACACCGATATGGGCTATCAGATCATCTATGTTCAAAAAATCATTCATACCGATGCAAAATCGATGGCCGATGTCAAAGCTGAAATTCAGCAAACTCTATATGGTGAGGCAGTCGAAAACCGATTTGAGACCTGGCTGAAAAATCTTCGCAAAAAATCCTATATAAAGATCATTCAATAATTTTATTGATCACAACACCGATACCCGTAAGGCGAAACAATAGGAACGAAAGACGATGAAACCCGAAAAAGAATTATTTTCATTTGGGCGATATTTACAGTCCATTCGGATAGATAAAAAAATCAGTTTTGAGATAGTTTCAGACGAGACCCGAATCGCCCTCCGGAACCTAAAGCTTATTGAAAAGGAGGATCTCGAAGCTCTTCCGGCTGAAGTGTTTGTCAGAGGGTTTTTGCGGTCATTTGCGCATGCCGTCGGAGCCGATGCCGAAGAAGCCGTTAAGCTCTATGACGCCCGGCTTAAATTGGAAAGCAAACTATCCGGTGCTGGCCGCTTTTCGGGAGGATCCTCCATAAACTTTTGGCGCAATATGGCTTTATCGGTGCTCGCCTGGCTGAGCGTTATCGTCTTATCTCTTTATGGCTTCGCTTACTTTCAAAGCCGGGTGCGGTTAGCTGAAACGTCGGAAGTGCATGCAGTCAGCGATAAACCGGGAGATGAGGGGGCCCAGGACGCGCAAGAATCAAATGCGTCAGAAAGTCCCCGGACAAATCAATTTGATAAATTGGAATTAACGATAATCGCTGTTGAAGACTTATGGATTAAGGTGATCATAGACAATGAAGCGCCAAATGAATACAATTTAATTTCCGGTGAACAATTGGAGTTGGACGCATCCGAGGGGTATAATTTGCTTATTGGTAATGCCGGAGGGTGTGAATTGAAGCTTAATGGGAAACCGGTACCGATTTCAGGCAAAATTGGAGAGGTGGTAAGTCTTCAACTTCCCTGAGTACAGGACTTGAAGTTAAAAATTTTTTTAACCAGATGTTTTTTGCAACTTTGGTAAAAATGCGAATCGATCGAAATAAAATATTGCTTGAAAGTATCAGAAGGCTTTTGCGGCGTGGAGCAACCACACACCTCGTTAATATTGTAAACAAAACCCACGCAGCTGACCTGTCTGTCGTATTTCGTTCGTTATCGCTTTCGCAACAACGTGAGTTGTTTGACATGATTGCGGATGTCGAACAAAAGGGGATTTTATTCAGTGAGCTGGACGAAGACACATTTTCCGACTTCATCGCAGGGATGCAGCTTGAAGAAATTGTCGAAATTCTCGAAGAGATGCCCACCGATGATGTGGCCGATCTGTTGGGGCGGCTGCCCGAAGAAAAATCCAAGATTATCTTAGAAAAGATGAAGAAGGAGGAATCAGAAAAGGTCGAAGATTTGCTCCGCTATGAAGACGATACGGCCGGCGGGATTATGGTCCGCGATTTTATTGCCCTAACGGAAAACACGACGGCTAAAGAGGCTATTGAATCATTACAAAAAGAATACTCTGAAGTTGAAATGCCCTTCTATCTATATGTTGTCGATGATTATGGCAAACTGGTTGGCGTCAGTTCTTTGCGCCAGTTAGTGCTCGTCCCACCGGAAACACCGCTTAAAGAACTTATGACCACCGACGTGTTTTCGGTTCAAACAAATATGGACCAGGAGGAAGTCGCCAAAATCGTAGCGCGTTATGATATTTTAGCCGTACCGGTTGTGGATGGGACTAACCGGCTGGTGGGTATCGTGACAGTCGATGATGTTATCGACATCTTTAGGCGCGAAGCTACAGAGGACATCCTGAAGATGGCGGGGGCGGGTGAAGAATTTGTCGAAACCAAATCAATCCTGAAAAGCACGCGCATTCGCTTGCCCTGGCTTTTTGCCAGTTGCGTGGGAGGGATTATCGCCTTTTTTATCATCGGCAAATTTGAAGGCTCATTGAATAAAATGGGGGGCAATATTGGGACGCAGTCTTCAACTATTGTGGTTCGAGGCCTCGCAACGGGACGCATAAACACCAGAGATTTGTGGACCATCGTTTTCAAGGAACTGTCGATCGGAGTGATATTGGGTGTTGTATACGGTCTGGTAATTGGCAGTGTCGCACATGCACGCTATAGTATGGAAGCATTAGCCATCGCGGTATGCATCGCAGTTATTAGTTCGATGTCTGTAGCTGCTTTGGTTGGATCGCTGGTCCCCATGGGATTTGCGCGGATCAATATTGACCCGGCGGTAGCTACGGGGCCATTTGTAACTACGGCCGTTGATATTATTAGTGTATTTTTCTATTTCACGATAGCCACTACTCTCCTTGGTATATGATTCCATGCCAGTGTTTACCTCGCCTGCCGTTTTACTCCGCAAACTAGATTACGGAGACTTTGATCTGATCTTGACGTTTTTATCCTTGCAGCGGGGTAAGATATCGCTTATTGCCAAATCCGCCAAGAAAAGCACCAAACGCTTTGCCGGCATTCTGGAGCTTTTCTCGCTCATGGAAGTTGTCGCCAGCACAGGCAAAGGCCGGGGGCTTCCTGTCCTACAGGAAGCAACCTTAATCTCCCCATTCAGCACTATTCGTAATGATATTCATAAAACTGCCTATGCCAGCTACTGGTGTGAGTTGATCAATAATTGGGTGATTTCAGATGAAGTTGTTGCACCTGACTGGCTACGGCCCCAATTTAAGGCAATGTGGGCGTTGCAAAAAAAGCCTTGAAATCATTCAGCCCAATCAGGTTGTGTTTGATATTGCTAAGGGCGCCATCTTATGCGATGAGTGTTCGCCGGGGGCTGGCGGTCGAGTCCGGCTTTCAAAAGGAACCCTTAAACAACTCATCTGGTTCGAAAGCGGGGATCTGAAAAAGGCATCTAGGATCCGGTTCGGGAATCAGGGGTTAACCGAGGCTTTAGAGTTTCTCGAGACATTTGTCCCTTACGCTATGGGCGTGCAGTTGCAGAGCCTTAAGTTTCTCAAGCAAATACGAAAATAAATGGAATGTGGAATGCGGATTGCGGAATGCGGATTGAAAACTATAAAAACCAACCACGAAAGCACGAAATTTACTTTTATTTTTCTTTTTTCGTGTTTTTAAATTTTCGTGCTTTCGTGATAACTTGCCTTACTCATGACTAATAAGTTCCAACGCATCCTTGAAAAACAACCGATAGAAGCTTCGGCGCCCTGTCGCATCGATATGGGGGGTACGCTGGACATCCGTACATTTAATTATCCGCTGCGGCACTTGTTTCCGTGTACGTTTAATATAGCTGTTGGACTCCGGACTCGTGTTCGACTCCTGCCCTATCACAATGATCGGATAAAAATATCTTCCGAAGGATTTGAAAGTGCCGAATTTCCAATCGATCAGGCGCCGTTTGCACACCCATTGGGATTGATGTTTGCAATTGCGGTATATTTCAATGCGCAGAATATTCACATCCAAATTGAATCCCCTTCGCCACCGCGCAGTGCGCTTGGAGGCTCATCGTCAGCGGCGGTGGCGCTAGTTGCGGCATTTTCGAAATTAATTGAATTGGCGGATTTAAAAGCACCGCTGTCCCGACCCCAGATTGCCGTCCTCGCCCACGGGCTGGAGGAAACTGTAGCCGGTGTGTCCTGCGGTTTTCAGGATCAGCTGGCGGCCATATATGGCGGTGTGAATGCATGGTTATGGCCGACAAGCATTCACAGCCCTTTATGGAAAATTTCGTCATTTATGGTCTGAAATCGTTTTCTGCACCCGCCAGTTTATTGCAGCCTTGGCAGACCGAAATTATTTACTGGCTGCTGAATTGATGAACCGGGAAACGGCAATCCGGCAGCAAATGACCCCCGATGTACTCGATGAGATTGGAGTTCAACTTGCTGAAGCTGCGGTTGCCCACAATTGTGGAGCCCGATTCACCGGCGCTGGAGGCGGTGGATGTATCTGGGCGCTGGGAGATGTCAAACATGTTGACAGTTTAAGACCGGTATGGGAAGAGATACTCTCATTTGAAAATGAGGCTTTTTTACTGGATTTAACAATTGATTCGCAGGGGTTGGTGGTTCACTAACATTAGGTTTCAGTGTTCAGGTGTCAGTTCTGCAAACATAGGACTGAGGACTGAGTGCTGAGGACTGAGGTTGGCCGGGCGTAGGGAATGGTTTTTTGCTCAGTCCTCAGTACTCAACGCTTATCTATTGACCCTGACACCCGACACCTGAAACCTGAACACTGGAAAGAAAAGGAACGAACATGTACTTCCAGGATGTCATTCTAGAATTGCATAAATTTTGGACCCACAAGGGCTGCGTGATGGTACAACCCTATGATATGGAAGTCGGCGCAGGCACATTTCACCCGACCACGCTTTTAAAAGCGTTGGGCCCTGAACCCTGGAAAGTGGCCTACGTCCAACCTTCCAGACGTCCAACCGACGGTCGCTACGGGGATAATCCCAACCGCTTGCAACACTATTACCAATATCAGGTAATTTTGAAACCGTCGCCCTTAGATGTTCAAAAACAATACCTTCAGAGCCTGGAAGTATTGGGCCTCGATCCTCTGGACCATGACATCCGCTTTGTGGAAGATGATTGGGAATCGCCCACCTTGGGCGCTTCCGGCTTGGGCTGGGAAGTCTGGCTGGATGGAATGGAGATTACCCAGTTTACGTATTTTCAAATGGCCGGTAGCATTGAATTGCACCCCATTTCCGTTGAACTTACTTACGGCCTGGAAAGAATCGCCATGTATCTTCAAGGTGTGGATAATGTTTATGATTTGCAATGGAACGCCGACATCAAATACGGCGACGTCCATCATCAGCAGGAAGTCGAGCAGTCGACCTACAATTTTGAAAAAGCCGATGTGCCCGTTTTATTTGATCTGTTCAGCAAGTACGAGGCGGAGTCCATGCGGCAAATCGAAGGCGGACTAGTTCTGCCGGCTTATGAATACTGCCTGAAATGTTCCCATACCTTTAATCTTCTCGATGCCCGGGGCGCCATCAGCGTTACCGAAAGGACCGGTTATATCGCGCGGATCAGAAATCTTGCACGGATGAGCGCAGAGGCGTATTTAAAACAGCGCGAAGTTATGGGCTATCCGCTTCTCAAAAAGAAACAATAAAGGTTTCGGGTTTCAGGTTTACAAAAATAGGACTGAGGACTGAGTGCTGAGGACTGAGGTTAGCCGAGCGCAGGGAATGGTTTTTTGCTCAGTCCTCAGTCCTCCTCGCTTATCTATTGACCTTGACACCTGAACACTGAAACCTGAATCTGAGGTGAAAATGGAGACATTGTTACTTGAGATCGGCACTGAAGAAATTCCGGCAGGTTATATCGAACCTGCTTTAAGGGCGCTGGCAGCAGCCTTACACGAAAAGTTAACTGAAGCCCGGATTGCGCACGGTGCCGAAAGGGTATTCGGAACCCCCAGAAGGCTGGCAGTCAGAATTGAAAAGGTTGCTGCAAAACAGCTGCCTTTAAAAACAGAACTGACCGGGCCTCCGGTTAAAATCGGATTTGATGAGTCGGGTCGACCGACCACGGCCGCCCATAAATTTGCCGAGAAAGCCGGGGTTAAAGTTGACCGGCTAACGGTTAAAGATACCAGCAAGGGGGCCTATCTATGTGCGGTAAAACAGGAGCGCGGCCAGGCGACACATACCTTGCTCAAAGATATCCTGCCAAAGGTTATAGCGGACACGCCGTTTCCCAAAACCATGCGCTGGGCGGACCTGGATATGGCCTTTGCCAGGCCGGTTCATTCCTGCCTGGCTCTACTGGGGGCCAGAGTGATTCCATTTAAGCTGGGCAACGTGCGCGCCGCGCGTTATACTTACGGGCATTATTTTATGCGACCGGGGAAAATCAAAATAGATTCTGCCGATGACTATCTAAAAAGGCTAAATGCTGCGCGAGTTCTGGTTGATCTTGATGAGCGCCGAAAGGCAGTTGAACGCGAAATCAGCAAAGCGGCCAAAAAAGTCGGCGGCAGCATTTTGGCTGACGAGGATCTGGTGGACATCGTCAAAAACCTGGTTGAGTATCCGGTGGCTGTTGTGGGCAAATTTGACGAAGACTTTCTGCGGCTTCCCGATGAAGTATTGATTACCGCTATGCGGGAACATCAGAAATATTTTGCCGTGGTTAATGCCTCTCAAAAGCTTTTGCCTTATTTTATTGCCGTCAATAATACGCTTGCCAGAAATATGAAGCTTGTGGCCAAAGGCCATGAACGCGTGCTGCGGGCGCGCCTGGCCGACGCGCAATTTTTCTACCAGGGTGATTTAGACGTCTCCAACGACCAGCGGGTTGAAAAGCTGAAAGGGGTTTTATTCCAGGCCCAGCTAGGGACGATGTATGCGAAGATCCAGCGGGTTGCCAAAATTGGCGAGTTCGTCGCCAAAGCGGTAGATCTGGGTTTGGCTGATGGCAGCCAGGAAATTGAACTCAGGTCCCAGATCGCACGGGCGGCAAAATTATGTAAAGCAGATCTTGTCAGCCAGGTTGTTGGAGAATTTCCGAAACTACAGGGCGTTATGGGAAGAATCTATGCAAAAATTGGCGGCGAGCTCACCACCGTCTCGGTTGCTATCGAAGAACATTACCGACCCACGTATTCCGGAGGGCCGCTGCCGGAAACGCTTGTCGGTTCCATACTGAGCATTGCCGACAAGATTGATTCCATCAGTGGCTGCTTCAGTGTCGGCCTCATCCCTACAGGTGCTTCCGATCCATATGCCCTCAGGCGTCAGGGGATCGGAATCGTTCAAATCATGAACGATAAAGGATTTTCATTTTCCCTTAGAAAATTGATCAAAAAAAGTCTCAGCCAGTTTGAGCCGAAAGCCCCGGCCGAACTAAAAGCACTCACCCAAAAGGTCTATACTTTTTTGCAAAACCGCATCATCCAGCTATTGGCCGATCGGGGGTATGCGAAAGATTCCATCGCAGCGGTTGTTGCCGTTTCAATTGATAATGTGCCGAATTTATGGAGACGCCTGGAAGCCCTTGAAGCGCTTAAGTCTAAACCGGACTTTGAGCCTCTGGTGGTGGCCTTCAAAAGGGTGGTCAATATTTTAAGGAAATCGGGCAACCTGGAGGGAAAGGCAAGCGTTGGCGAAGTAAAGGTAAACCTGTTTAAGCATGAAAGTGAATCGGCGCTTTTAGGTGCCTATCGAAAAGTTGAAAAAGAGGTGTCCGATGCCATGAACAAGGGGCTTTTTGAAAAAGCGTTGCTGGATATCGCTACTCTGCGAGGACCCGTGGATGCCTTTTTCGATGGCGTCATGGTACTGGCAGAAGATCAAAATGTGCGCCGCAACCGCATGGCGCTGCTCGGGCATATCGCCGCCCTGTTCGGCAATTTTGCAGACTTTTCCAAATTATCGACTTAAGCATCTGCAGGCAAATAATTAAATTTAGCTTACATTTCCCGTTTTTTCTTTTAAAAACTCCTTGAACCCTCAAATGAATGATGCTGCTGCTTCATGTTTTCAGCACCCGCTTAAGCTTATTGAGCCTCAGACATATATCATCCAGAGTCGCCGGTGACTTCGCGAAACAGAATCTCACCTGCTTGTTTCCCATTTCTGTCTTATGATAAAAAGCCGTGCCCGGCACCGCCGCAATACCGGTAAGCTGAATTAATTTCAGGCTGAATGAATGCGCATCGGATGCGCTAAATTGATCAATCAAGCGATGCGCATCGGCCATGATATAGTAGGCGCCTTTGGGAGGCACGAGGTTGAATCCGGCATCCACTAATGCTTCACAGAGTCTGCCGCGGGCCCGGGCATATCGGTTCCGAAGCATGGTATAATAGGACTTTTCCAGATTGAGAGCGCAGACGCCGGCCTTTTGAAAAGGAGTTGGAGCGCCAACAGTCAGAAAATCGTGAACTTTGCGGATGCGATTGGTGATATCCGCATGTGCCAGCGCCCATCCCACGCGCCATCCGGTGACGGAATAGGTTTTGGAAAGCGAATTGATGGTTACCGTGCGGTTTGACATGCCTTCCAATGAGGCAATCGAGATATGTCTTTCGTTATCAAAGATGATATGCTCATAAATTTCATCCGTTATGGCCAGACAATCCCAATGGATGCAAAGCTTGGCGATCTCTTCAAGCTCCGCCTTTGAAAAAATTTTGCCGGTCGGGTTATTGGGTGTGTTAATGATGATGGCCTTCGTATTGGGGTTGAAGGCTTCGGCCAGTTCGTTCGAATCATACGTCCAGTCCGGCGGTCTCAGGGCGACATAACGCGGACGGGCACCTGACAGGATGGCATCCGGACCGTAATTCTCGTAATAGGGTTCAAAAATGATAATTTCATCTGCCGGATTCACCAGGGCCTTGAGGGTGGCGATCATCGCCTCGGTTGCGCCGCATGTTACAGTGATCTCCGTTGCCGGATCATAATCGATTTGGTTATATCGAAGCGCCTTGGCGGCAATCGCCTGCCTGAAATCGGGTTCGCCGAAGGTGATTGAATACTGATTGCGACCCGATCCAATAGCTTCAACAGCCGCTTGTTTGAGCTCCTGCGGCGGATCAAAATCCGGAAATCCTTGCGCTAAATTGATCCCGCCCTCGGCCATACACACACGCGTCATCTCCCGAATAACGGATTCGGTGAATTTTCCGGTAATTTGAGAAAGCGGTTTCACATGGACTCCTTTTCGCGTGTTTCCGACGAGCAATGAAGACGGTGCTATCAACAGATAGTGTTTTTTGTTTTCTTTTGCAAGCGGGTGAAGAATTTTTTTCCGGTCTGAATTTGACAATAAATTCGACCATGGTATACTGGCCGTCAAAGTTGGTATGACCCGGTAATGCGATTCATATCGCCGCGGTTTATATAGAGTGCTTGAAGACGAAACTGTTTTCTAAATCCGTAAAGGTGAATAAAATGAATCTTGAAGAGGCGGTCTATGAGGTGGAATTTGTCAACTCCCGGGAACAGGCAGATGTGGATCTTTCTACGCTTGTGTCCGGGGCCACTGACTTCCTTGAGCATTTTGGAGAGGAATACCTTTTAGGAAAGATCTTCTTTGACATCATCGGTGCGGGTGACGGCCAAACCAAATTTCAACGGCTGTTAAGCGCCGCCGGATATGCAAATAGCCCACAGGGCTTTTTTGCGGAGCTGACCGAAAAATTGGCCAGCGCAAACGGCGCTCCGATCGCAGTTGGCGGTAT